>JBDTOL010000001.1:0-8644 GCA_039933235.1 Spartobacteria bacterium
GTGACGGCAAGCCACAACCCCTCGCACGACAACGGCTACAAGGTCTATTTCAGCGACGGCGCCCAGGTCGTCGAGCCGCACGCCAGCGGGATCATCGCCAAGGTGAACGCCGCGGGCGCTCTTGCGCCTGACGAATCGCATGGCGATATCACGACGCTCGGGACCGAAGTGGACGAGGCCTACATGGCGCGGCTCGAGACGCTCGTGCTCGATCCG
This sequence comes from Spartobacteria bacterium, assembly GCA_039933235.1. Classification (GTDB taxonomy): domain Bacteria; phylum Verrucomicrobiota; class Verrucomicrobiia; order Chthoniobacterales; family UBA10450; genus Palsa-1392. Next base: position 217 of record JBDTOL010000001.1, read on the forward strand.
GAGCTCGTCCGCGCGCAGCGCGACCTGAAGATCGTGTTCACCCCGATCCATGGGACGGGCGGTATCATCATCAAGCCGATGCTGGAGCGCCTCGGTTTTACTTTCGACGTCGTGGAGGAGCAAGACCAGTTCGACGGGCGTTTTCCAACGGTGAAATCGCCTAACCCGGAGAACGCGGAGGCGCTCAAGCTGGCCATCGGCCTGGCGAAAAAGAAGGACGCCGATCTGGTCATCGCGACCGATCCGGATTGCGACCGGATGGGCGTAGCGGTGAAGAGCGCCCAGGGTGAGATGAAATTGCTCACCGGGAATCAGATCGGATCGCTCATCGCCTATTACCGGGCGAAGAAGCTTTTCGAGCAGGACGTGTTGAACGAGGGAAACGCCTCCCGCGGCGTGATCATCAAGACTTTCGTCACGACCGATCTCCAGAAAGCGATCGCGGAGAAATTCGGTCTGCGCCTGGTCGAGACGCTGACCGGGTTCAAATACATCGGGGCGAAACTGGAGAAATACGAGCGCGCGGTCCGCGACGAAGCCGGCGCCGACTACCGCGACCTGTCCGAGGAGGAGACGCGCCGGCTGCGCCTGGAGCACTCGTCGTATTACATTTTCGGCGGCGAAGAGAGCTACGGCTACAGCGGCGCGGATTTTGTGCGCGACAAGGACGCCAACGGCGCGGCCATCATGTTCTGCGAAGTCGCGGCCCACGCCAAGTCGCTTGGCCTAACGATCGACGGATTGCTCGACCAGATTTATCGCGAGCTCGGCTTTTACTCCGAGAAGAACGGCGCGCTCACTTTCGAGGGCGCGGAAGGCGCGACCAAAATCCAGCGCCTTCTCGCCACCTACGCGCAGAATCCACCGGAGGAAATGCTGGGAAGCAAGGTGACCTCGGTTCGCAATTTCGAAACCGAGACGATTCACGATGTGGAAGGAGACGAAATTCCGAAGGAGAAGATGCTGATTTTTGAGCTGGCCGATCAGACGCGCGTGACCGTGCGCGGGTCCGGGACCGAGCCCAAGATCAAGTATTATCTCTTCGCGCAGCGACGTCCGTCCGGGAAGGAGTTCAGCGCGGAGGAGCTCGCTGCGATCAAGCCCGAGGTCGAGGAAAAACTCGAGGCCCTCTGGAAATGGCTGCAGGAGGATGCGAAAACGAGAGCCGGCTAATGTGGCCGCGAACGTCGCCGCTGTAGCCCCTTCGCTCTGCCTCCCGCAGGGAGGCGGCTACAGCGTCACAAAATCGTGGTCGCCCCTCGACATCTGGCGGCGCGCAGACACAATTGGTGGCGATGGGCGACATCAGTCTCAACGGCGGCGAAATCTCGATCCTGAAAACGATTGGCCTCGGCGGCGGCATGGTGGCTGGCGCGCAGCTTGCCGACCGGGCGGAGGACATGGATAGCGCGGAATTTCTCGATACGCTCTCCGGTCTCGTGAGCATGGGTTACGTCGTGTCGAATAAGGTCAATGTCCGCACCATGGACGACGTGAAGGGCGCCTCGTTCCGGGTGAACCCGGCCTTTGCCCGCGACCTGAAGTCGGCGGTCTATCCCTCCCGGCAAAAGCCGGAGACGGGACGGCGCAAACGGCGCTCCTGATTTTCGAGTGAGCGAAAAATCAGGCAACAAGGGCTGGCGCAATATCTGGCCGTGGCTCGCCGCCCTCCTCAGCGGGGTGCTCGTCGTCCTTTGCTTCGCGCCGTTCGATTTAACCTGGCTTTGCTGGATTGCGCTCACCCCGTTGCTGGCAGCGGTCTGGTTTTCCGGCGAGGGCGCGAAACGCCGCTGGCTGCGTGACCTCTTTCTCGGTTATGCCGCGGGCGCGGTTTTTTTCTGGGGCGTCTTTTCCTGGCTGCACACCGTCACTGTGCCGGGGCTGGTCCTGGTCGGCCTTTATATGGGCGTCTATTTTGCGATCTGGAGCTGGGTCGCCGGATTGCTTCGTCCGCGCGGTTTGCGGCCAGCGCCGGTCGTCTCGAAGCAAGGGTGGCCGCCGGTTGCGCCTAACGAATTGTCGACCGAGGCGCGTTCGCCCTGGCTCAGCTCGTGGCGCAATCTCTGGCTCGCCTTCATTCTCGCCGCAACCTGGACCGCGCTCGAATGGGTCCGGAGCTGGATGTTCAGCGGCTGGGGCTGGAACGGTCTCGGGGTCGCCCTGCACGACATCCTGCCGATGATCCAGATCGTGGAATACACCGGGGTCGCCGGGCTGACCTTCATCGTTGCGTTCGCCAACGTGATAGCGATCTCGACGGTGCGCCGTTTCATGCTCGAGACCAAGGTGCGGGTGCGCCGGCCGCATTACGACTTCACCCTCACGATGGCGACGATCGTCGGCGTGGCCGCTTTTGGGATTCGCGCTCTGCAGATCAAGGTGCCGACCGAGCCGCTCCGCGTCGCCGCCGTCCAGGCCAACGTGCCGCGGGAGGAGAAATTTAGCCCGGAATACCAGGAGAAAATCTTCCAGCATTTCACCCATCTCACCCAGGTCGCCCTCGCTACCCGGCCGGTGCCGCAACTCGTCATCTGGCCCGAAAGCTCAACCCCCGCGCCCGCTTTGCTCGATGAGAAAAACTACCGCTTCGTGATGGACCTCTCGGCCTCGATCAAAACCGACCTGCTCCTCGGCACGATCGATGCCGACGAGCAAGGTGATTACAACGCCGCGCTGCTCGTTTCCGGCGGCGACGGGGACAAGATTCAGCTCTATCGCAAGTTGCACCTTGTGCCCTTCGGCGAATACGTGCCGGGGCGGAACACCGTGCCATTTATCGCCAGTATCGTGGGCAACCAGGTGCCGGCCGATTTCACCCGCGGGAAAGAGCCAGTGGTCTTTCGCCTAACGACTCCGGGGGTGCTCGTCGCCCCGCTCATTTGTTTCGAAGACACGCTGGGCGAACTGACGCGGCTCTTCGTCCTGCGGGGCGCCAACCTGCTCGCGAATGTGACTAACGACGGCTGGTTCCTGCGCTCGGCCGCGTCGCGGCAGCATCTCCAGAACGCGATCTTCCGCTGTGTCGAAACCCGCCGGCCGATGGCGCGCGCCGCCAACACCGGGGTGACCTGCTTCGTCAATCGCTTCGGTCGTGTCACCCAGGTGCTGCTCGATGCCAAGGGCAGCCAGTTTACCGAAGGCGTGCTGAGCGGGACAATCGAAGTGCCGACCCATGGCGAACTGACGTTTTACGTCCGGCACGGCGAACTCTTCGCGCAAATCTGCGCGGTGACCGCGCTCCTTTTCCTCCTTGCCCAACTGCCAGGGCTCGTTAGGCGGAAGAAGGCCTCCCCATGAGCGGCCATGTGATTCACGCCCGCAGCTTGCGGAAATCCTACGGGACGCTCGAGGCAGTCAAAGGGATCGATATCGAAGTGCAAGCAGGCGAGGTCTTCGGTCTGCTCGGGCCGAACGGCGCCGGCAAAACGACCACGGTCGAAATGCTGGAAGGCCTGCGGCCCCGCAGCGGCGGCGAAGTAACCGTGCTGGGCTTCGATCCCGACCGGCAGAAGCAGGCGCTGAAGGACCGGATCGGCGTTTGCCTGCAGGCGACCAACCTGCCCGACAAAATCAAGGTCCATGAAGCGCTTGATCTTTTCGGCTCTTTCTACTCGAAGCGGGTCGATGGCGACGCGCTGCTGAAGCGCCTGCAGCTCTGGGAAAAACGCGAGGCCGGTTATGCGACGCTTTCCGGCGGTCAAAAGCAGCGCCTAGCCCTCGCGCTCGCCCTGATCAACGATCCGCAGATGCTTTTTCTCGACGAACCGACGACCGGCCTCGATCCGCAAGTGCGTCTCGAGATCCGCGACCTGATCGAGGAATTGCGCGCGGAAAACCGCACCATCCTGATGACGACTCATTACATCGAGGAAGCGGAACGGCTCTGCGACCGGGTCGCGATCATCGACAACGGCGTGATCATCGCGATCGGTTCGCCCCGGGAATTGCAGGAGAAAAGCGAGACCCAGTCGGGCGTCGAGGTTTCGTTAGGGCAACCGGCGCCTGCGACCGACCTGCCCGCGCTGCCGGGCGCGATTCGGACAATCGTGAGCGACGATCGCCGCCAAATCTCAGTCAGCTCCAGCCGGCCGGCGCAAACCCTGGTCGAGTTGATTCGCTGGATCGACGCCCAGGGAATCGAGCTGGTGGACGTGCATCTCAACCGGCCCACGCTGGAGGACGTCTTCATCGAACTGACCGGCAAACGCTTGCGCGAATAGCCATGCAATCGTTTCTCGCTCTCCTCAAAATCGACCTGAAGCTCGCGATGCGGAATCGGGCGGTCCTGTTCTTCAACTATTTCTTCCCGCTCATTTTCTTCTTCGTTTTCGCCCAGATGTTCGACGCCCACCAGGGCTCGGCCATCCTCCAGGTGGTGGCGATGGTCATCGTCCTCGGCATTCTCGGGAACGGCCTCTTCGGAGCCGGGATGCGCGCGGTGCAGGAGCGGGAGGAGAATATCCTGCGCCGCTACAAGGTCACCCCGATCACGCCGGTGCCGCTCCTTGCGGCCTCCATGATCACTGGGGTCGTGCTCTTCGTCCCGAGCGTGATCCTGATCATCTTCCTCGCGCACCAATTCTACGGGATGGCCATTCCGGCGCAGTTCCTCTCCCTCATCGTCTTTGTCTGTCTCGGCGCGATCGCCTTCCGTTCGCTGGGCCTGATCATCGCCGCGGTCGTCAATTCCTCGCAGGAAAGCAACATCCTCATCCAGCCGATCTACATGGCGATGCTCTTTCTGAGCGGGGCAACGATCCCGATCACCTTCATGCCGCACTGGCTGCAGAATGTTACGCAGTTCATCCCCGCGACCTACCTCATGACCGGGATCGGCGGCATCATCCAGCGCGGCGAGTCGTTAGGCGAAAACTGGTTGTCCGTCCTCGCGCTGATCGTCACGACGCTGGTGGCCACGTTTATCGCGACCAAACTGTTCCGCTGGGAGAAGGACGAGAAACTGCGCGCCTCGGCCAAGCTCTGGGTGCTGGTGGTGCTGCTGCCGTTCCTCTTGCTCGGGGCCTACCAGGCGTGGAGTCAGCATGACCTGGTCAAGGCCCGCATCCTGGCGCGCGATCTCCGGCGCGGCCAGACTTGGCTGATCCAGAATGCCCGGATTTTTATCGGCAACGGCAACGTGATCGAGTCGGGCGCGGTGCTCGTGAAAGGCGGTAAGATTGCCGCGGTTTACGACGGGGCATTTCCCGATGCGAAAAAACTCAACGCCGAGGAGATAGATGCCGCCGGCAAGACGGTGCTGCCGGGATTGATCGACATGCACGTGCACCTCGGCGGCCCCGGAGGCTTCTACGATGACTGGACGAAATTCGATCCGGAGAAATCGTCGGAGCGGGAGCTGGCAGCCTATCTTTATTGCGGCATCACCGCGGTGCGCAGCTCCGGCGACAAGGTGGACGACATGCTGAAGCTGCGGCAGCGGGTCAATAGCGGCGAGAGGCTGGGGAGCGAGTTGTTCCTCTGCGGGCCGCTCTTTACCGCGCCGGGCGGGCACGGCACCGAGTATGCAAAAGGCCTGCCGGAGATGGCGCGGGCGGGATTCAATGCGCAATTCCTGCGCATCCCGCAGACCCAGGCGGAAGCGCGGCAGCAGGTCGATGAACTCGCGACCAGGGGGGTAAACGCGATCAAGGGGATCCTCGAAGCGGGTGTACCGGGCTACACCTTCAACCGGATGAATATCGATCTTCTTCGCGCGGTCGTGCAGGAAGCGCACGCGAAGAAACTGCCGGCCTCGATTCACACCGGCGACGCGCGCGACGTGAGCGACGCGGTGTCGTTAGGCGCGGACTCCATCGAGCACGGGTCTTTCCGCGACGAGATTCCGGACGCGACGATCGCGGAGATGAAGGCGAAAGGCATCGCTTTCGATCCGACCCTGAGCGTGGTCGAGGGACTCTCCGATTTCGCGAAGGGCAAAACTGATCTGCTCAAGCGTTCGTTAGTCCAACAGGTCACGACAAAGGAACTGCTGGCCGGCACCGAGCATGCGGCGAGCAGTAAGGAAATGAAGTCGATGCGTGATGGGCTTGGTCGCTATCCGCTTTCCATGGAGTTGGGCGGCCGGAACCTGCTCAAGGCGTGGAAGGCCGGCGTGCTCCTCGTGACCGGTTCCGACGCGGGCAATTTCCTCGTTCTGCACGGCCCGACCGTGCAGCGCGAAATCGAGCTCTGGGTGGCGGCCGGAATTCCTCCCGAAGTCGCGTTGCAGGCCGCGACCTTCAATGCCGCAAAGTTGCTCCGCGCCGACCAACGCATCGGCACGATCGAGAAAGGCAAGGAAGCCTCGCTCCTCGTCGTCGACGGCAACCCGCTGCAGGATGTGCGCGCCCTCTCCGCGATCTCGTATGTTTTCCTCAAAGGTGAACGGGTCACGCGCACCAAGCTCTTCGATCAGAAGTAGGGGCGGCCGGATTTGTAGCCGCTTCGCTGTGCGAAGCGCGGGAAGCAGAGTCGCCCTTGAGAGAGATCCCAAAGCGGGCCGCACGAATGCCCGCGCCTCGCACAGGGAGGCGTCTGCATCCCGCCTAACGATAGTGCAGGTGGATCAACCGGGGCGGCTGCTCCAGGATGACGAGGAAGAGATTGTCGTAGTCCGACTCACTCACGGTGACCCGGGATTTCACCCCGAGCGCGTTGATGATCTGCGGGAGAGTGTTGGAATGACCAATCACGAGCGCATTCCCGCGGCTCGCCTTGAGCTTCGCGAGCAGCGACTTGAGATCGTCGGCCGGGATCACCTCGGGTCGAACGTCTAACGCCTCGGCCAGCGGGGCGGCCGTATCTTTCGTTCGCTTATATTCACTCGTGTAGATGGCTGTGATATTTGCGTCCTTGAGAATCTGGGCCAGGGCCTGCGATCGCGCCTTTCCCTCTGCGGAAAGTCCAGTATCTGACGGCACGCGGCCGCTCGTCGCGGCGCGCTCCGCGTGTCGCACGAGGAAGATGACTGGCAACTCGTTTGCCGCCACTGGGACTGGGAGGCAGACCGCCAGAGTGAATAGCAACAGCGCGTAGAGCTTGGTCATGCGGAAGCATGACCCTCCGGAGGGACGAGCTTCGGCTCGACCAGTTTTTTTAAGCAGGTGATTCATGGGTTCGTTTCCTTTTCTTTCGCGGCGTTCTTTCGCTTCGCCACAGCGTCGCGCAAAAGATACTCGAGCTGACCGTTCACGCTCCGCAACTCATCGGCGGCCCATTTTTCCAGCTCCTTCCACAGATCGGGAGGGAGCCGGAGCAGGAATGGTTTGCGTGGGCCGCCGGCCATGCTGGTTTACGAGTAGAGCGTGCCGGTGTTGACGACGGGGTGCACTTCGCTTTCGCCGCAGAGCACGACAAGGAGGTTGCTCACCATCGAGGCCTTGCGCTCTTCATCGAGGTCGACCACGCCCTTTTCAGAGAGTTCCTTGAGCGCCATGTCGACCATGCTGACTGCGCCCTGCACGATCTTCGTGCGGGCCGTAATGACCGCCTCGGCCTGTTGCCGGCGCAGCATGGCCTGCGCGATTTCCGGCGCGTAGGCGAGGTGGGTGAGCCGCGCTTCGTCGACGCTCACGCCAGCCTTGGTCAGGCGGGCGCCCAGCTCGGTCTGTAATCCGTGGGCGACTTCGTCGGCGCTGTCGCGCAAGGTCGGCTCGCCGTCGTCCTCGCTCCGGTCATAGGCATACAGGCTGGCGACGTGCCGGATGGCCGATTCGCTCTGGATCTGCACGTAACTTTCGAAATCATCGACATCGAAGGCCGCCTTGGCTGTGTCCTCGACCCGCCAGACGATGACGGCCGCGATCTCGACCGGGTTCCCGCGCTTGTCGTTCACTTTCAGTTTGTCGCTGTTAAAATTGCGGGCGCGCAAAGAGATCTTGGTGCTCGGGGTTTGCGAAGTGCTCGAAGCGCCCGGGGGGCGACGCTTTCCGGTATCAATCATCGCCCCTGCGCCCGCGCGGCTGCGCGAGTAAAACGGATTCGCCCAGGAAAATCCGCTCTGCCGGATGGTGCCGTGATAAGCACCGAACAAAATAAGAACGCGGGCTTCGTTAGGCTGAAGAGTGAAAAGCCCGGCCATGAGGATGACGGCGAGAATCGGCAGCGCGCATCCGAGAATGATGAGCCAGTTCACGCCGAGTTCTCCACCGCTGAGCTGGAACTCGCGGATGACGAGGGCGATTCCGCCGAAGAAGAGAATGATGGTCAGGACGAGCATGAACCAGCCGCTCAGAGCATTGCGATTCATCTCCCGACTTACAGGTTGAGTGGTGTCAGACATAGTTTTGCGTACGATATGGAAGTGATATCATATTGATATTTATAACGTCAAGCCGAATTCGGCAGGATTTTTGAAACACGTTATGGTCTTGCTTCGATCCCCTCGCGCTCATGCAACCAAGCAGCGGCCTTCATCACATCACCGCCA
>JBDTOL010000002.1:0-5977 GCA_039933235.1 Spartobacteria bacterium
GTGTTGGAGAGTTCGCGGATCGAGCGCAGCGTTTCGTCGAGCTGTTGCAGGGTTTGATTGAGCTTTTGGTAGAGCGGACCGTTTTCGCCGTAGCCACTCACCGTCTTGTCCAGTCCGGCCACCGTCGTCTTGATCGTGGCGAGGGCTTCGGTCGCTTCATTGATGGTGGATTCGAGCGGCAGAGCCTGCAATTTATCAAGCAGAGCAGAGGCCTTATCGAGCATCCCGGAGAGGCTCGAGCCGCCGGTAGGAAGGACGCGATAGCTCGCGACTTCGGTCACACTGGCGGACGACGCGCTCTTGTCGAAATCGAGGTCCACATACATCTGGCCGGTGAGATAATTGCCAGTCTTGAGGCTAGCCCGCAAACCGTTCTCAACCGCCTGAGCGACGAATTTCTCGGCCGGCTCGGTACTTTCTGCAGGCAGGTTGGTGATGAGGCCTGGATCGATTTGAATTAAAACCGGGACCCGGCGCTCGGGATCGTTAGGCAAATACTTGAAGGTGACACCAATGACTGTGCCGATGCGCACGCCGCGAAAGTCGACGGGGGCATCGCTGCTCAAACCGCGCACGCTCTCGGAAAACAGGAGGAGGTAGGGCAGGCTATTTTGCATTTCGAATTTCTTTGTGTCCGCCACGCTGTCGTAGAGCACGAAGGTCGCCCCATCCGCCACCGCGGGCGCGTCCTTGACGTCGGAGTCGACCGGTTGGTCAAACGTGATTCCACCCAGGAGCACGGTCTCGACGGAGCCCGTGTGGAGCCGCAGCCCGTCTGCGCCAAGCGAAACGTCGACCCCGCTCGCGTCCCAAAACTTTGTGTTCTTGCGGACGAGCCCGGTAAATTCCTTCGAGATAAAAGCTCCAAATTCCACCTTGCCGCTCTCTGGGTGAAAAACTCGCGTCTCTATTTTGCCCGCGTTCAGCCCTTTGTAGAGAATCGGTGCGCCCGGTCCGATGCTGCCGGCTTCGTCGGTAAAGAGAGTGATGTGCAGTCCTGGCACGCCTTTCGGCGTGACCGGCGGATTTTCCAAACCGACGAATTCGCGGCGCGGTTCGTCGGAAATACCCGGTTCGAGCTCGATGTAGCTGCCGGAGAAGATCGTGCTCAAGCCCGAGATGCCAGACGCTCCACCGTAGCGCGGACGCACTACCCAGATCTGGGAGTCCTTGGTCAATAGATCAGTCGCTTCGCTCGTCATCTGCATTACGACGAGCACGCCTTTCAGATCTTTCGTTAGGCGAACTTTATTCACTGTCCCGATGTTGACGTTTCGACAAAGCACGGGCGTCTTGCCCTCGACGATGCCTTCCGCGGTTTCAAAGCGGACCGTGATCTCAGGACCCTGGGTCGAGTAATATTTGTAGGCCAGCCAGAGCCCGAGCAAGGCGGCGATGATCGGGATGATCCAGATCGGGGAGAAACTCCGGTTCCGTTTCACGATCGGTTCTTCCGGGGGGTTTTGCATCGCCACTCGGTCGTTCGTCATGATTGCGGCGATCTCTGCTGCGCGGCGGCGTCCCAAATCAGGCGCGGGTCGAAACTCATCGCCGCCAGCATCGTCAACACGACCACGCCCGCAAACGAAAGTGCGGCCGCGCCGGGATGAATCGACATGGCCGACCCGAGCTGCACGACCGCGACGAGGATGGCCACGACGAAGACGTCGACCATCGACCAGCGACCGATAAACTCCGTGATCCGATAGAGCTTCGTCATACGCCGCGGCCGTTGACCGGTACGAGCCGCGGAACACAGGACAACGATTGAGATGATTTTCAGCACCGGGATCATGACACTCGCGGTGAAAATAATTATCGCGACCGGATAATCGGCTTGTTGCCAGAATTGCACGACGCCGCCCAGGATCGTGCTGGCGGAATCGCCGGTGACCGAATCAATCCGCAGGACGGGCAGGAGATTGGCCGGGAAGTAGAGGAAGGTCGCCGCGATTGTCAGGGCCCAGGTGCGTTGCAGGCTGTGACTCAGGCGAAGGTGCAGCCGGCTCCCGCATCGCGGGCAATGGCCTTCCCCGACCGGCGAGACCCGCTCGCAGGTCTCGCAAAGGGCCAACCCCCGGGCGGCAGCGGAACGCGGAGCGAAAGCGTTCATCACTTCGCGGTCTCCAGGCGCGCCCATAATTCCCGCGGATGGATCGAGGCCAGCGCCGCGGTCAGGCAAAAAATCAAGACGATGAAAGCCCAGAAAGAAATGCCGAGCGTGAGGGTAGCCAGCTTCCCAAGCTTGAGCAGACTAACCAATACCCCGACGAGAAACACTTCCACCATGTTCCAGCGCCGGGCCCAGACGACCGCGCGGCAAATCGTGATCGCACCTGGTCCACGACGGTTCCAAAGGAGCGGCAAGGTGAGGTAGAGCAGACCGCCGATGAGGAGCGCCGGGGCGAGTTCGATGAAGATGGAAATCGCGCCCGCCAGATAGGGCGATCCTTCTTCTTCCAGCCCGAGCGCACTTTGCCAGAGATGCATTTGGCTTTCGCGATAGCCAGCCCGGAGGGTGAGAAAAGGGAAGCAATTCGCGACCAGGAAAAGCACCGCGGCAGCCATCGCGAAGGCTGCGGTGCGATGAAGTGAATTACGCCGATGAATCTGGAGGGTGGCGAGGCAGTGCGGGCAGATCGCTCTTTCGCCTTCTTCGAGCGAGGCGAGTTCGAAGAGAGTATCGCAGCCCGGGCAGGCCAACTGATGGTTCGTCGCAAAAGGGTGCACGCTGGGAACGTTTAACCCGACCGGGCGAGTGACGCAAAGCTTGCCCGCGTAAACGACCGGTCGTTGCGCCTCCCGGTGCCCCCGGTTACCCTCGTCGCCATGTCATCGCACGGAACCCGCGTTTTCACTTTGGGGCATTCTCCCGATCCGGACGATGCCTTCATGTTCTACGCCATGGCCGAGCACAAGATCGATCTCCGCGGCTACGAGTTTGAGCATCGCCTCGAGGATATCCAGACCCTGAACGAGCGTGCGATGCGCGGGGAACTCGACATCTCCGCCATCTCCATCCATGCCTACGCCTACGTGAGCGATCGCTACGCGCTCCTGCCCTGCGGCGCGAGCATGGGCGACGGTTACGGACCCATGCTCGTCGCGACGGACCCGGCCGCCCCCACGGCCGCCTCGCCGGACGATCTGCGCGACTGGCTGCGCGGACGCCTCATCGCCATTCCCGGCAAAATGACCAGCGCCTATCTTGCGCTCCAGCTTTACCTCGGCGAATTCGAGCACGTCGTAGTGCCGTTCGATCAGATCTTCGAGGCGGTGAAAAAAGGCGACGCAGCGGTCGGCCTCATCATCCACGAGGGACAGCTCACCTATGCCGCTGCCGGTTTCAGGAAATTGCTCGATCTCGGTCAATGGTGGAAGGAAACGAGGAGCCTGCCGTTGCCGTTAGGCGGAAATGTTCTGCGCAAAGGCCTCGCGCCGGACGTGCAGCGCGATCTCTCCCGGATCATGCGCGAGAGCATCGACTACGGACTCGCCCACCGCGACGCGGCGGTGCGTCATTCGCTCCCTTATGCGCGCGACATGGATGCGGCGCTCGCCGGCGAATTTATCGGGATGTATGTGAACGATTACACCCGCGATTACGGCGAGAGCGGGCGGGAAGCGATCCGGCGATTCCTCCAGGCTGGCAGCGAACGTGGCTACGTGCCGGCGACGGGGCCGCTCGAGTTCGTCGATTAACGACTACGGCTTCGTCTCGCCGGCTTTCTTTTTGTCCGGATGGATCGCGTCCTGCACGAAGTGCGAGGCGCGATCGAACTCCTTCTGAAAGCCGGGGACGAATTCGCTCGGGCCGTACTCAAAAAGCACCACGAAGCAGAAGGTGAAGAAAACGAAGAGAAGGAGCCAGAAGAGATTACGAAGGAGTCCCACGGGCGGAGGTTAACTGATTGGCTCTCTGCGGTCAACGGCTGTCACGCCACCCTTCAGGTTCGCCAGAGCAGGCCAGCCATGCTTCGGTAGCAGGATGCGCGTGCCGTTGCTCGACCTGAGCGAACAATACAGGCTTCTGGCCGAGCCGATCCGCCAGGAACTCGATGAGATCCTGCGGCGGCAGAGTTTCATTCTCGGGCCGAAGGTGGAGGAGTTTGAGGGTGCGCTCGCGCAATATTGCGACGTCGGTCATGCCATCGGCGTTTCCTCGGGGACGGACGCGCTCCTTGCCATCCTGATGGCGCTGGGGATCGGGCCTAACGATGCCGTGATCACGACGGCCTACACATTTTTCGCCACCGCCGGCTGTATCGCGCGGGTCGGTGCGACGCCGATCTTCGTCGAGATCGATCCGGTCACCTTCAATATCTCGCCCGCTGCGATCGCCGCCTACCTCGAGAACGAGTGCCGGCGCAATGCAGAGGGCGAGCTGGTTGACTTCCGCGGCCGTGTCGTGAGGGCGATCGTGCCGGTGCATCTCTTCGGGCTCTGCTGCGAGATGGACGAAATCAACGAAATTGCCGCGCGTTTTTCCCTCCCGGTGATCGAGGACGCCGCGCAGGCCATCGGCGCAGAGTATCCGGGGGCCGGCGGAGCCCGGCAGGCCGGCACGATGAGCGCGGCCGGTTACTTCAGCTTTTATCCCTCCAAGAACCTGGGGGCGGCGGGGGATGCCGGCGCGATCGTGTGCGACGACGGTGCGCTGGCCGAACGCTTCCGCATCTTTCGCCAGCATGGGATGGAGCCGCGCTATTTTCACCATGTCATCGGCGGCAACTTCCGGATCGACGCGATCCAGGCCGCGATCCTGAGAATCAAGCTGCCCTATCTGAACGAATGGTCCGCCGCGCGCCGGACCGTGGCGGACCGTTACCGCAAGGAATTCACGGAGCGAGGGCTAACCGATCAGCTGACCTTGCCGGCGGAGCCGTATCGCGACCGCGGCCTGACGAACTATCACATTTACCACCAGTACGTCATCCGCACGCCACGGCGTGACGCGCTGCAGGAGCATCTGGCCCGGCGCGAGATCGGATCGGCGATTTATTACCCGCTCGGATTGCACCAGCAAAAGTGCTTTGCGCATCTTGGTTATGCGGCGGGCGACCTGCCCGAGACGGAGCGCGCGGCGCAGGAGACGCTCGCTCTCCCGGTCTACCCGGAGCTCAGCCGGGAGATGCAGCAGGCCGTGGTCGAAGCCATCGCCGAATTCTTCGCCGCATGACGGAGGAGCTTTCGTTTATCCACCAGTTCGTGCCGGGCGCGTCGGAGCGAACGCTGCTCCTGCTCCACGGCACGGGCGGGAATGAGCATGATCTTTTGCCACTCGGGCGCGAACTCGACCCAGCGGCTAACCTGCTCAGCCCACGGGGCCCGGTTGCGGAGAATGGCAATTTGCGCTTCTTCCGCCGGCTGGCCGAGGGCGTTTTCGATCAGGAGGATCTGAAGCGGCGCACGGAAGAGCTGGCCGACTTCATCCTCGCCGCGGCGCAGCATTACGATTTCGCCCCGGAGAAGACGGTCGCGGTCGGCTACTCCAACGGTGCAAATATCGCCGGTAGCATCCTGCTCCGGCGCCCGGGGGTCTTGCGGACGGCGATTTTATTGCGAGCCATGGTGCCCTTCCAGCCCGAGCAGCTGCCAGACCTCTCCGGGGTCCGCGTCTGGATTGCGGGCGGAAAGCAAGACCCGATCATTCCGCCCGAAGAGACCGGACGCCTGGGCGATCTTCTGCAGCGGGCGGGCGCCGGTGTCACCGTTCATCTCATCGAGGCCGGCCATGGACTAACGAATACCGAGCTGGTCCTGGCGCAGCGCTGGCTCCGGAGCCTCACGGCAGCGCGACCGGCGGGTTGAGCGATTTCTCCTCGAGCCGGGCGCGATCCCATTTCCCGAGAGTCGAAGCCGCGTCGTAGACGCTCTGGGCAAACGCGAGCAGAATCTCGTCGGGCGATGCCGCGGCGCGGACCGCATCGTAAGGGAGCACGAACTCGTGCAGCGGCGCGTAGTAACTTGCCTCGGC
>JBDTOL010000003.1:0-15067 GCA_039933235.1 Spartobacteria bacterium
GTTACAAGTCGTTCGCCGGACAGCGTGAAGACGGTTTCTATGCCGATGTGCAGGCTATCTTCGATCTCTTGAGTTTCCGCAAGGGTACTAGCGTGTTTGATAGCCAGGCCGGCTTCAACGTGCACACCATCGTGCTCCAGATCCCGGTGAGTGATCTCGGCGGCGACCAACAAGTCGTGGGCGTCTATGCCACGACCAGCCGTCAGACTACCCGCGTTCTTTCGGAAGGTCCTGCTTCCCAGCCGCCGGTCAACACCGGCCCCTTCGTCCAGGTCGGACGCCAAGGTAACCCGCTCTTCAATGAAGGCCTCGTGGCGCTGAAGGACAAGGATCTCTACAGCCGCACGAAGCCGACTGAAGACGCAAACCTGTTTCGCAACTACGCTCTTTCACCCGAGCTCGCGAAACTCATTAACGCCATCCTCTTCAACGGCGACATGACCGCGATCGAAGAGAACCGCACCGATCTCGTTGGAATCTTCATTCCTGACGTGATCAAGGTCGATCTCTCGACCGCTCCGGCACGACTCGCCGGCGGTGGCGCTGGCTTCGCCGCTAACCCGGATGACGACGGCTTCAGCCGTCTCGGCATCTTTGGTGGCGACACCCTCACCAGCACGGTGCAGACCGGTTTCTTCAATAATGGGACCGTCCCCGGTGGCTGGCCTAATGGCCGCCGTTTCGGTGACGATGTTCTCGACATTGCGGTCACCGCGATCCTGAGTGATCTGCGTGACCCGGCCAACCCAGTTATCACTTCCGCGGACGGGATTGATAACGTGAGCAAGAACGACAGCGTTTACAGCAAGGTTTTCCCTTATGCCAGCACACCGCATAACGGCCGCAACCACATGCACCATAGCCCGCTCGCGATCGTCACTGACGACCGTTTCCAAAATATCTCGACGCGCGGACCGGTTGAGACAGGCGACAGCGTTCTGATCGGTGGTGTCATCATCGGCGGTAACGCCTCGAAGCAGGTCATCTTCCGCGCCATGGGCCCATCCTTGGCCAACAACGGCGTGGACGATGTGCTGGCTGATCCGACGATCGAGATCTACCAGGGCACCACCCTGATCGCTTCGAATGATAACTGGAGAGATACCCAGGAGGCGGAAATCATGGCCACTGGGCTCGCTCCGCAAAACGACCTCGAGGCGGCAGTCGTCCTGACTGTGGGACCCGGCGCCTATACCATGATTGTTCGTGGCAAGGATGGAACAACTGGAGTGGCATTGGTTGAAGGCTACGACCTCGATCAGTAACCGGAGCTAAGTCTCCACGTAAGTTATGCGGGCCGATCGGAGAATCTCTTGTCGGCCCGCTCACTTTCTGTCGCGGTCCTGGAATTTGTCATCAGCCAAAAGCCCGCTCTCTTCTCTTTTCTCATGCGGTTTCTGATCGGCCTCCTCTTCCTCTGCCTGGCGACGCCTGTCTTCGCGCATGACCCCGGCCTGAGTTCGACCAACCTCCTGATCGGTCCGGCGGAAATCGACGCAGTAGTGACCTTCAATGAGCGCGATATCTCACGTCTGCTCGGAGAGGACCCGGAGACAGTCCGAAAGGCTGGTCCCGGGATTGCGGCGAAGTTGGAGAACCTGGCGCGGCGCGCGCTGATCCTCGAGACAAACGGGCGACCGGTCGCACCGGAAACCGTAGCAACGGGGGTGGATCAGAATGCCAACGTTGAGTTCACCTACACCTTTGAGCGCCCTTCCGGAAGCGACGTAATCACCGTCCATTCCGTGCTCCTCCCCGAGATGCCATTTGGTCATCGCCAGGCCTTCGCGGCTGTGGATGACTCAGGGCGGGAAATCGCGCGACGCCTGCTCAGTAACCGTGAGAACACCGCGGAAGTTACCCCCGGCGCAAGCACTCCCAACACCACCCATTCCTTCTTCGACTTCCTGCTGCTCGGGATCCGTCATATCCTCACCGGTTACGATCATCTGCTCTTTCTTTTCGGACTGCTCATCGTCTGTCGCAACCTGCGCGAAGCGACTCTTCTCATCACCTGTTTCACCATTGCGCATTCGCTCACTCTGGCGCTTTCCACTTTTGGATTAGTGCAGCTCCAAAGTCGCTGGGTCGAGTCTGCCATCGCTGCTTCCATCCTTTACGTCGGCGCGGAAAATCTGCTGCGCGACGGCAGCCGTTTTCGCGGCCGCTGGCTTTTGACTTTTAGTTTCGGCCTCATCCACGGGCTCGGTTTCGCCAGCGTCCTGCGCGAGATGGGCGTGGCGAACAGCGGACGGGCGGCGATCGTGCCGCTGGTAGCGTTTAATTCCGGGGTGGAAATCGGTCAGCTTTGTGTCGCCGCCATTCTCCTCCCCCTCATTCTCCACTTCCGGAAAGAGCCGCGCTTCCTTCGCCTCGGCGTGCCGGCCTGTTCCGCGATCGTGGCGATCGCGGGCGCGGCCTGGCTCCTCCAGCGCACCCTTTTTAGTTAGGCACGAAATCCTAAGCGAGGCGCACCTTCGTCAGTTCCTGGAATCTCGCCTCGCCCCGTAGCCCGTCCCATTCCGGCTCCGCCAACAGGCTGCCCGGAGTCGGCCCGCCCGCCAGCCTAACGACCTTATCCAGGAGCTCGAGCGCCTGTTCCTTCTCGCCCAGTTGCGCGTAAATCGCCGCCAGGTTGGTGGCCAGGAGTGGACCATCGAGGGCGTCGGCCGCAATCGGAAGCAGTTCCACTCCGCGCCGGCCGGCCGCCACCGCCTTCTCTGCTTGCCCGAGCATCGCTTCGAGCAACCCGAGCATGAGGAGCGATTTCGGCGCCTCCGGTGATTTCGCCAGGTCCGACCAGACTACGGCGCGCGCCGCCGTGAAAGCGCGCTCCGCGACACCTTCTTCCCCTCGCCCGCGCGCAATCAGGCCGACATACCATTCCCGCGGCACGGTGTAGTCATCGAGCGCCCCGGCAAAACCGCCGAGGCCGAAATCGGTAAACTTTGGCTGCCGGCATTCGCCCAATTGTTTTTCCGCCTCATCGTAATCGCGCTCCATCAAAGCCAGCCGGACGGCGATCGTCGTGACCGCGCCGCCCGGGTCGAAGGCGGCCGGTACGCCCTTCAGCGCTTCGCGCAAAGGCGCCGTCTCGCCCTTTTCCCGCAGGGCCAGGTCCGCGCGCGCCAGCGGAACAAGGTGCGCGTTCGGCGCAATCGCGGCCGCTTCCGCCAGCACCCGGGCCGCACCCGCGAAACGGCGCAGGTAGGTGAGCGTTTCAGACAAATTCCAAAGCGCGGAGATGTTGCGCGGATCGAGCTGGCGCGCCCGCTCCAGGTGCAGAATCGATTCTTCCCAGTGGCCGCGGCGGCGGTCGATGATGCCGAGCGCGCCGGCCACCTCGGAATCGTTAGGCAAAATCCGTTGGGCGCGTCCCAGCTCGCGCACCGCCCGGTCGTAGTCCCGGGTCGCGTAGTAGTGGTAGAAGGCGAGCGCGACATGCGCTTCGCCAATTTCCGGCCGGAGCCGCAATGCCTCCTCTGCCGCCGCCCGCGCCTTCTCAATCCGGCTGCGCTGCTTGTCGTAACCGAACCAAAAAAGCTCGCTGTGAATGCGCGAGGCGAGACAGTGCGCGAGCGCAAACTGCGGATCGAGCGCCAGCGCCTGCGCAATCAGAGGGAGCGCTTTCTCCCCGTTCTCGTGCGGATCGCCAATCCCGCTCCAGCGAAAAAGATCACGCGCCCGCACGTAAAGATCGTGCGCCGCCAGGTTCCGCGTCGGCGGCACCTGCAAGCCGGCTTTTTCGCGTGGCGACAGATTGGCCTGCAAAGCCTCCACGATTCGCTCCGCCAGTTCGCTCTGGATCGCGAAAAAATCGGTCAGCTCGCGGTCGAAGGATTCGGCCCAGACGTGGGCGTCGGTCCGCGCATTGATCAGCTGGGCATTCACTCGCACCCGATTACCGGCCCGCCGCACGGTGCCCTCCAGGATGTGCGCCACCCCAAGCGCCTCCCCGATCTCGCGCAGGTTGCGCGCGCTCGAACGATATTGCTGCACGGAGGTTCGGCTGATCACTTTCAAGTCTGCGATCCGGGCGAGGCTGGAGAGAATGTCGTCGTGCACGCCGTCGGCGAAGAAGGTGTTCTCGCGATCATCGCTCAGATTTTCAAAGGGCAGAACGGCGATGCTTTTTTCGGACACGGCGCTTGTGGCCCCGAAAGCTTTCGGGGCTCCCGGCGCATCGGGGGGCGCGTCCTCCGTCCGCTTGATCCCCGACGGCGTGATGTCATAGGCCCAGGCCAGGACGACGGCGATCGGAAAGCCAAGGACGAGCGCGAGGATGACCAGCCGGATGGTCCAGTTGGGGACATCGAAGAACGGGAAAACCTGGGTCGCGACCTGCACCAGGACCCAGGACACAACGACATATGCGACCGCGACGCGATAAACCTTGCGGCGTTTCAGCTCGACGAAGAACTGCTTCAGCGCCGCGCCCCGGGAAGGGGCGCGGCTACCGCTCTGATCGAGAAGAGCCACGTGAAGTCTATGCTGCCTGATTGTGGGAGCGGCAAGTCCGGGCTGCGACCAACTGCGGCCGCTGGAAACCTCAGCGCAGCGGAGGGATCGGCTCTTGAAGAATAGGATTGCAGGACTCACCCGGTATCTATAACGTACAGTACGTTAACTGTTTTCCCGGAACGTTGCGGGAGGGTGGGGCGCCTTTCGTGACCACGAACTGGAGCGTAGTCGGCGACTGTGCGAGCGATGGCAAAGAGGCGGAGGCTTCTCTCACCCAGCTTTGCCGCGACTACTGGCCGCCGCTGTACAGCTTCGTGCGCCGGCGCGGTTACTCTCCTGCCGATGCCCAAGATCTCGTCCAGGGATTCTTCGCCGCTTTCCTGAAAACCAAAGCTTACGCCAAGACGGACCGCAGTATGGGGAAGTTTCGCTCCTTCATGCTGGCTTCGCTAAAGCACTACTTGGCGAACGCGTGGGATCGGGAACGCGCACTAAAGCGCGGCGGCGGGCGTGAGTTCGTCCTCTTGGAACCGCAAATGGAGGCCGCCGAAAACCTCTACGCGAGCGGGCTGGACAATCCAACCTTGGACGAGGAACAGCATTATGAAGAGCGCTGGGCGGAGACGCTGGTCGCTTGCGCGCTGGCCCGTCTCGAGACGGAGTTTGGCGACGGACTGAAGGTGCGCATCTTCAGGGAATTAAAGCCTTTTCTCTGCGGAGGAGTGGATCTGCCGAACCAGGAGGACATTGCCCGCCGACTCAAGATGCCCATCAATACCTTGCGCAGTCACCTGTCGCGCTTGCGCGCCCGCTACGCACAGATACTGCATGAGGAAGTCGCTCGAACCATCGGAAAACGCGACGATGTGGACGAAGAGCTGCGCCATTTTCGACGAATCCTGATGGAACGTTAACTCATGGAAAGGTTGGGCTCATGCCCGCCCTGCAAAAAAATATATCCAGTTGCGAGCAATGCGGCGCCCCGCTGAAATTCCGAACGACGAATCTGGGCTGTTTCAATTGTCTGCTCCTCGGCGGCTTTAACGACACTGAGATCGCAAGCCGTCGCTTCCAACACTACGAGATTTGCCTGGGCCAGGGCGACGGAGGCCTCGACGAGCTCGGTCGCGGATCAATGGGCATCACCTATCACGCGCGGGACATCAAACTCGGGTCGCCCGTCGCCCTAAAGGTCATCAAGGCCGAATATTCTGCTGACCCGGAGACACGCG
Organism: Spartobacteria bacterium; assembly: GCA_039933235.1. Taxonomy (GTDB): domain Bacteria; phylum Verrucomicrobiota; class Verrucomicrobiia; order Chthoniobacterales; family UBA10450; genus Palsa-1392. Next base: position 5,694 of record JBDTOL010000003.1, read on the forward strand.
AACGCTTCCTGCGCGAGGCGCGCAGCGCCGCGCAACTGCGGCATCCGAATGTCGCCAGCGTTTTTCACTTTGGCGAGACCGAGGCTGGCGAGTGTTTCTACGCCATGGAGTTAGTCGAGGGCGAAACGCTCGAAGCGCTCGTTCGTCGGGCCGGACCGTTGCCCGTGATCGGGGCCTTGGAAGTGGCCCTTCAGGTCGCACGCGCGCTCTGCGCGGCCGAGACCCATGGGTTGGTGCATCGCGATCTCAAGCCGGGCAATCTCATGGTCGTCGCGAACGACTCGGGCGAAGCTGACGCACTCGTTGTTAAGGTAATCGATTTCGGACTCGCCAGATCGATCGCTGCGGGACCGGAGATCCCAGGCCAGGCCAGGGCCGGCTTTTCGGGCACGCCAGGATTCGCCAGCCCGGAGCAATTCGGCGGGGGTGAGGTGGACACTCGTTCCGATATTTATTCGCTCGGCGCGACGCTCTGGTATCTCCTCTGTGGCCGTCCCCCTTTTTCCGAGTGGGCGCCGAGGGAATTACGCGATCAATCACCGCCGTTAGAGCACCTTGCCGCCGCGCACCTGCCGGCCTCCGTGACCGATCTTCTCCGCATCATGTTGGCAGTCGATCCGCCCGGTCGGCCACAGTCTGCGCGGGAGTTGTTGAGCGCGCTTCAGCGTTGTCACAAGATCGTCGAAGCGACGCCGCGACGCCGTCGGCAACGCGGAATGCTCGCGCTTACGCTCGGTTTGTTGATTATCAGCACCATTGGTCTGACAAACTATTTTCACGATCGTCCGACCGCCCCGGCAAGTGCCGCAACGGCCCCATCCGCACTGCAACCGGAAAAAAGCATCGCGGTCTTGCCGTTCGAGGACTTAAGCAACGACAAGGCGAACGCTTACTTCGCCGACGGCGTGCAAGGCGAGATCTTAACCGCCCTCGCTAACATCGCCGAACTTAAGGTGATAAGTCGCACTTCGGTGATGCACTACCAGAGCAGCACCCGTCGCAACCTGCGTGAAATCGGCACGGACCTCCGGGTCGCCAATATCGTCGAAGGGAGCGTCCAGCGGAGCGGTGACAGGGTCCGCGTCGCCGCCCGACTAATCGATGCCCGCACCGACATCCAACTCTGGGGCAATACCTACGACCGCGAACTAACAGACATCTTTAGCGTTGAAAGAGACGTGGCTAAAGCAATCGCCGGGTCGATGCAAGCCAAGCTCACTGCGCCCGAGCAGCGAGCCTTGGAGACCGAACCGACCAGAAACGCGGCGGCTTACGACGCCTACCTGCGCGCGCGGCAGTTGGAGACCGGTCCCAACACTTTGCTACGGGATTTTAAAATTGCGGAACAACTCTACGAGCGCGCGGTATCACTCGATCCGGGCTTTGCTCTCGCGCACGCGCGGCTCGCGCAGACCAACGCCGAAATTTTCCACTTCCACGAACGAACCGAACCTTGGAAGACGAGAGCGAAAACGGAGGCCGAAGAGGCGCTCCGCCTGCAGCCGAACCTGGCCGAAGGACACCATGCGCTGGGACTCTACTTCTATTGGTTAGAGAATGACTATGAGCACGCACTCAAGGAATTCGAGCACGCGATCCGCCTGGCGCCGGGCGGGACCGAGTCCCCGTTCCTCGTCGCTGCGATCCGGCGTCGACAGGGTCGCTGGCACGAGACGCTCGTCGCCTACAATCGCCTCGCGGATCTGGATCCACATGATCCAAACATCATGCGAAACCTGGTCTATACCAACACCGCTCTGCGTGACTGGCCGACGGCAGCGCAAGCGGCCAAAAGATGGCGGGCGATCGCATCGGATTCCGTCATCGCAAAAATCCAGGACGCCTACGTCGATTTTTGGTGGCACGGCAGCACGGCGCGATTGAAAAGCGAACTGGCAACAATTCCCGCCGGCGTTGATCCCGACGGCGTAGTCACCGCCGCGCGCTGGGACGTCGCAATGATCAACCGAGACTACGCCGCCGCCAGGGAAGTTCTGCGGGCCTGTCCGCGCGACGAGCTTTCCTATCTTAAGCTCCAACCAACGCCGAAAAGCTTTTTGCTCGGCGCGCTCGCGCTCGCGCGTGGAGATCCCACCGCCGCGCAGGAGGCGTTTGAAATGGCTCGCACAAGACTCGAAGACGCGGTGCAGGAAGCACCGACCAATGCCGAGAGGCATGCCAATCTCGGATTGCTCTACGCCTTTCTCGGCCGGAAACAGGAGGCCATCTGGGAGGCACTACGCGCGGTCGAGCTAAAACCCGAATCGCAAGATGCACTCGATGGGACAGTGATGAATTGTTACCTCGCTCTGATTTATACTCGCGTGGGAGAGTCAGATCTCGCCTTCCCACTCATCGCGCGACTTCTGCGGACGTCGGGCGCCGTGGACAGCGCGGACTACAGCCTTACGACGAGTGATTTAAAGTTTCGTTGGGAATGGGACCCGCTGCGAAACGATCCGCGCTTCGAGAAGATCGTCGCCTCTTTCGCGCCGAAAAAAAGACGCTAGCGGTTCGCGCTCGCGCAGGGCTTCGTTCTGGCCGGGTCGGTGACCCCGGTCCGGATCTATTCTCTGGCGCGCTCGGATGTTTTTCCCCTCTTCCGCAATTCTTTTTGCAATTATCGCGGTCTTTTTCTTTTGGAAACAAGTGAAAGAAACATGTGTGACTAGCTCCAATGACCGCCCCTCACCGAGTTGAAATCCAAGTGAAGAATTCAATCATATGAACGCAACTCCCAAACACCTATTTTTGCGCCCCCGTTACCTGCCGTTTCTCACTCTTCTGCTCGCGACCGTTACTCTGCTCGCCTCCGCGCCCCAGTCCGCGCAAGCTGGTGGCGAAAAGTCGTTTCACGCCAATTTCATCACTCAAGTCGAGACAGTCCTAAAGTTTCCGTTTCTCCACGTCACGGTTGATTCACGAGGACAGGCAACCTACATGGGCAGAACCACTGCCTTTACCGACGATCAGCTCGTCAATGTGATCGACGGCAGCGGGACCGCGACCTACACGCTGACCGGCGCGAACGGAGATACGCTTGTTTTAGCTCTGGTGATTCCGATTGGCGGCACGATCAACGTCGAAGGAGGAGTTACCTTTTCCGGCAGTTATACAATCACCGGAGGTACCGGTCGATTCAACGACGCAACCGGAAGCGGCGTTTTCGCGGGCGGGGCGCTCTTTCTTACCGAGACCGATGGTATCGGTGCCTTTGCGGTTGTGGGCACAATCTCGTTGCCGGGCGGGTAACCGAAGGCTGTCTCCCCAAAGAACAACCGACAGGGGACCGCTTCCGCATGGTGACATGCGGAAGCGTCTCTCATTCGCAGTAACTCCGGCCCTGCCCTCTTCTCTCTACCCCATTCCTCGTTGGCAAAAGATTATCTGCAATTCCCGGCGCCTTTTTCTTTTGGAATATAGGAATGACAAATCCGTCCATCGCGACACCAAACATGCAGATGGCTGCGTTGACGTCGCAAGGGTCGCACCGAGGAAAGGTATTTGTCCTGCGTGTGAGCAGGGACAAACGGTGGAGGGAGGCGCTTCTGCCTGTGCAGGGCAAGTGGAAGCACCCCTCCATTTCGTTACCAGGTTCAGGCCGCGGCGCTCTCGAAGGCCGAGGGAGGCAAGATGTTCAACGGAGAAGAAAATTAAGACGCACGACCATCTTCTTTCATGACTTAGGTGTGTTCCTGGGTCTGGTCTGGCAACACTGGACACCCCGGCGCCCGAGTCCCGAAAACCACCGACCGCGGTCACCGCCCGCTGCAGGCCTAGGGCGAAAGCAATTCCGCGAGATCGGCCGTCGTTAGGCCGGACATGATCGGCTCTTCGGTCTCGAGCATCGCGCTGGCCAGCTCGCGTTTTCGTTTTTGCAGGTTGAGGATTTTTTCTTCGACCGTGTCGCGCGCAATCAACTTGTAGGAGGTGACCACACGCTTCTGGCCGATACGATGGGCGCGATCGGTCGCCTGCGCTTCCACCGCCGCGTTCCACCACGGGTCGAAATGGATCACGGTGTCGGCAGCGGAGAGGTTGAGGCCAACCCCGCCGGCTTTCAGGCTGATGAGAAAAACCGGAATCGACGCGTCATTCTGAAACCGATCGACCTCCCCCTGCCGGTTTTTCGTTAGACCAGCGAGATAACAATGGGCGATTTCGCTCGCTACGAGCCGCTCCCGCACCAGATCGAGCATCTTGACGAACTGGCTGAAGATGAGAACGCGATGCCCGCCATCGATAATTTCCTCGAGCAATTCGTCGAGCAAATCGAGCTTGGCGGATGAGTTGCTCTCCATGGCTCGGGGAGCGCGGGCGACCTCGCCTGCTGTTTTTGGCGACTCGCCAAAAACTTCGGAGGTGTCCCGCGGGTCGCGGGACACGGCAGGCGAGTCACCTGCGCTCCCCGGGCCCAGGCCGAGCAACCGCAGGTCGCAACAGGTCTGGCGGAGCCGGAGCAGTCCCGTGAGCATCTTCATCCGCGTCGCGCCATCGATCGCGCCGCTCGTGCCGAGCCCTTGCTGAATCTCGCGCAGGAGCGCGTTGTAAGTCGCGCGTTGCGTCGGACCCAGCTCGCAGGGCACGATCTGCTCGATCTTCTCCGGCAGCTCGCGGGCGACATCGGCCTTGCGGCGACGAAGGAGAAATGGGCGGAGCCGGCGCGCCAGGCGGCGCTGCAAGACGGGTTCGGGACCAATTGTGAGCGGTTTCTCATAGCGCTCGCAAAAATCGGCCCGGCTTCCGAGATAGCCGGGCGCGACAAAATTCATCAGCGACCAGAGATCGCGCACTGAGTTTTCCATCGGCGTGCCGGTGAGAACGAAACGGATTCGCGCGCGCAGGCTAAAAGCGGCCTGCGCGTTCAGCGTATCCGGGTTCTTGATATGCTGGGCTTCATCGAGAACGACGGCACTGAGGACGCAATCGGCGTAAAGCTCGGCATCCCGCCGGAGCAGACCATAACTCGTTAGGGCAAGATCGTAGTCGGCGAGCCGCTCGATCTTCGGGCCGCGCTCCGATCCGTCGATCCGTAATACCTTCAGCTCCGGAGTGAAGCGGACCGCTTCGCGCTGCCAATTGGAAAGGAGCGAGGTCGGACAAACGATCAGGCCGGGGCCCTGCCCGCGATGGAGTTGGAGGAAGGCGAGAGTCTGGACGGTTTTGCCGAGACCCATCTCATCCGCCAAAATCCCGCCGAGATTCTGCGCGGCAAGCGCGGCCAGCCACTGCACGCCGGTGCGCTGATAATCGCGCAGCTGAGTGGCCAACGGGCCTAACGATTTGAGCGAGGGTTGGGCATGGAAGAATTGCGCTGCGCCAGTCAGACGAGCGCCGATTTCCTCGGCCGTATTCGCCAGATAAGCGGCCTGAATATTTTTCAGCCGGTAAACACCGGGCTGACTTTGGCGCGGATCAGCGTCGCGCAGGACCTGCTCGAAATCGTCGAGCGCGTCGAGATCAAGGACTGCGATTTTGCCGTTCGTCAGGCGAGTCTGGCTCTGGCCGGAGCGGAGGAGGCGTTGCACCTCGGCGAGCGGTATCCCTTCGCCCGCTCCGGTCGCGACGGAATATTTCAGCTCGAACCAATCTTCTCCCGAGCGCACGATCTCGATCGTCGGCGCGACCGGTTCCAGTTCGCTGCTCGCTTTCGCGATACGTGGAGAAGCCGTGATTTCCCAGTCCCGCGGCAAGGTGGGAAAGTCGAACGCGAAGAAGCGCGCGATGCGATTGGGATCGCGCAACTCGAGCGATTCGCCGGCGCGCCCAAACCCAGCCCTTTCCAGGCGCGCGATCGCGTCCCTCTCCGCTACCAGATTGCGCGTCAGCAGCTTGTTCTCTTTGCGAAAAACAAAGCGATTCGCGGGATCGGCCGCGGGCACAAATGCCGGGCGCTCGCCATAGCGGCAATGGAAAATCGCGCGCAAGAGTTGCATCGAGCCTTCTACCTTCAGGCGGAAACCCGGCTGCGCTTCTTCGACCTCTGGAATTGCCAAGCCTGCGGGCAGCTCGACGTCCGCGAACTCGCGCCAGAGCGGAAGCTCGAGCGCGAAGAACTCATCCGCCTGCGCCCTCGGCAAGCGCAGCGGTTCGCGCAAAGCGTTCGTTAGGCGAGGTGGCAGGCTGCTTCCGATCTCGATAAAATCACTGCCGCGCAGGAGCCACACCTCCGCGCCGGCAGGCAGTGGGATTTCGTCCTGCGCCAGCTTCGCGGCCACTTCGTATTCGTCGTCCACTTGACGCACCTGGATCGTCGGTCGGCAGATCTCTCCCGAAACCCGGGCCGCCGTCGCTTTCCCAAAACCAAGCCGGGGATGGCCGCGCAGTCCGGGGAGCCAGCGCAGAAAGGCCGCCTGGGTAAGCATGTTCACGCCCGCCGCCTCCGCCTCTAACGAACTGAGGGCGACCAGATCGGACTCTTCGCACGCGAAACGCTCCGTCCGTGGGAGCGCCTCGAGCGTCAGCCGCCGTCCGGCCAGCTCCGCTTCGACGACGACCATTATCTGTCCCTTCGCCCAGGCAGAGCGAAAGTTGGGCGGTAGAATCCAATGCAGCGTGACCGGTCGAGCGGCTGGCTCGCCTAACGAAACGAAGCGCGACCCTTCCGGTCGTGCGCTCTCGTTAGGCGCAGCCGGTTCCGGCGCGCGCGGCGGCGTGAGATAAGCGAGCCCGACCGCCAGCGAATGCGCGCAGATCTTGCCCCATTGGCGGGAGTCGCGGCAGGTGCAGATGTTCTCGAGATCGCTCGCGCTGCGAATCAGCAGCCCGGCGCGATAGTTCTTCGCGCCCTCGCGTACTTCGCCCGCAAGCAACGGCCCTTCGTAGGCCGCCGCGCTCACGCGGTCTGCTTTGACCAGCTCGCGTGCTGCCTTCATTGCCTGCCAGCCGCCAGCGCTGGAAAGCAGTTTCTCGGTGATCGCGATCGTGCCGGGTTGCACGTCGCAGTCTGCCCGCGAGAGGCGGGTGAAGCAATCCACTCGCGCCGGACATTTATAGACTTGCCATCGCGCGCGCCGTTGGTTGCGTCGTGATCAAACTTTCGTCGGTGTCTCTCAGCGTCGTTGCTAGAAAGGAACTCCATGAAATATCCTGCGTCCCGCGTCTGCCAGCGCCGGTTCGGCGCACTTGCCCTCGGCATTCTCCTCCTCGCCCATGTCGACCGGGCATTGGGGCAATCGAAGCCGGTAAATATCGGACCGAATGCTAACGAGTTTGGAAATTTGAAAGCCGTGCCCGACGGAATCAGCGCCGCCGACTGGGCCGCGATTCGCGCCGCGCATCAGGCCACGCTGAAGCGATCGCGCCTCGCGCCTAACGAGCCCGCCAGACCGATGGCTCTCGCCGCGGATGACCTCGCCCAGCAGGCTTATGCGAAAGCGTCCAACACCGACCCCGGGGACCGGTTCGGGCACGCGGTCGCGGTCTCCGGCGACACCGTGGTGGTCGCGGCAGATTACGAGTTCAGCAATGCCACTGGGGTGAACGGCGACCAGTCTGATAACAGCGTTTTTGTGTCCGGGGCCGTCTACGTTTTCGTGCGCAATGGCACCACTTGGAGCCAGCAAGCTTATCTGAAAGCTTCCAACACCGGGGCGGGCGACCAGTTCGGGAATTCGGTGGCGGTTTCCGGCGACACCGTGGTGGTCGGGGCAGCTTTCGAGTCCAGCAACGCCACCGGGATCAACGGCAATGAGTCAGATAACAGCGCGTCAGAGGCCGGGGCCGCCTACGTTTTTGTGCGCAACGGCACCACCTGGAGCCAGCAGGCTTATCTGAAAGCTTCCAACACCGGGGCCGGCGACTCTTTCGGGATTTCGGTGGCGGTCTCCGGCAACACCGTGGTGGTGGGGGCAGATCTCGAGTCCAGCAACGCCACCGGCGTAAATGGCGACCAGTCTGATAACAGCGCCTCACAGGCTGGTGCAGTCTACGTTTTCGTCCGCAGCGGCACGACTTGGAGTCAGCAGGCTTATCTGAAAGCTTCCAACACCGATGCCGGTGACGCTTTCGGGATTTCGGTGGCGGTGTCCGACGATACGGTGTCGGTCGGCGCAAATTTCGAGACCAGCAACGCCACCGGGGTGAACGGTGACCAGTCTGCTAACAGCGCTTTTGCGGCCGGTGCCGCCTACGTTTTTGTGCGCAACGGCACGACTTGGAGCCAGCAGGCTTATCTGAAGGCTTCCAATACCGAATCCTTCGACAGATTCGGGACTTCGGCGGCGGTCTCCGGCGACACCGTGGTGGTCGGGGCAGCTTTCGAGTCCAGCAACGCCACCGGGATTAACGGCGACCAGTCTAATAACAATGCGCCACAGGCCGGTGCCGCCTACATTTTTGTGCGCAACGGCACCACCTGGAGCCAGCAAGCTTATCTGAAAGCGTCCAACACCGATCTCGGTGACGCTTTCGGGATTTCGGTGGCAGTCTCCGGCGACGTCGTGGTGGCCGGCGCACATAACGAGTATAGCAACGCCACCGGGGTTAATGGCGATCAGACTGATAACAGCGCCAGCCTTGCCGGGGCCGCCTACGTTTTCGAGCGCAACGGCACCACTTGGAGCCAGCAAGCTTATCTGAAAGCGTCCAATACCGATGCCGGCGATCAGTTCGGCGGATCGGTGGCAGTCTCCGACAGCACCGTGGTGGTCGGGGCAACTTTTGAGGACAGCAACGCCACCGGGATCAACGGTAACCAGAGCAATGACAGCGCGACCGACGCCGGCGCAGCCTACGTTTTCGCCGGCTTGGGGCCAGCTCCGATCATCCCGCTGCTCAATATCTCCACCCGGCTCAATGTTGGGATAGGTGACAATGTCCTGATCGGCGGTTTCATTGTTACCGGGACTGATCCGAAAAAAGTTCTCATCCGCGCCATTGGCCCATCGTTAGCCGACTTCGGCGTGTTAAACCCATTGGCCGATCCGACGATCGAGTTGCACGAGTTTAGCGGCACCGTTGTGACTAACGATAATTGGCGCGACACGCAGGAACAGGAAATCCTCGCTACCATGATTCCGCCGAGCGACAACCTCGAATCAGCCATCATTGCCACGCTTGATCCAGGTCCGCACACGGCCATTGTCAGCGGCAAGAACGGCGGCACCGGGATCGGGTTGGTCGAAGTCTACGATCTCGACCAGGCGGCCGATTCCCAACTGGGCAACATCAGCACCCGGGGCTTTGTCGACACCGACGAAAACGTCATGATCGGAGGCTTCATCGTCGGTGAAGGGGGCGCGACCACGGTCCTGGTGCGTGCCATCGGGCCAACCTTAGGCGCGCTTGGAGTGAGCGATCCGTTGCAGAACCCGACCCTCGAACTGCATGGTTCGGATGGGACGCTGCTCGCCTTCGACGACGACTGGAAGGAC
>JBDTOL010000004.1:0-12657 GCA_039933235.1 Spartobacteria bacterium
GGCACCTGGCCCATCTGCTTCAAATACATCCGCACCGGGTCGTCGAGGATGTCGAGCTTGGGCTCCGGTTTCTCTTCCTCCTCGTCGTGATCTTTTTTGACGTCCTTGTAGCGATCCACCTCGGACGCTTCGATGATGTCGATCTCGAGTTTGCGCAGGCGCATCAGGATGAGATCGAGCTCATCGGCATCGGTCAGCTCGGGCGGCAAAGCCTCGTTCAGGTCGTCGAAAGTGAGGTAGCCCTGCTCCTTGGCCAGCTTGATCAGCTCGCGGATTCGAGCCTGCGTATTGCTCACAACGTTCAGTGGAGAATGGCCGTTGCTGCCGGGCAACTCACCGTTCGAAAGGTTGCTTTCGACGTTTTGCGCGTTCGACGAGACAGGCCTTTTCCCCGGTGGACGTCCCCGTCCACGCTTTGGCCGAGGAGGCGCCTGTGAAGCGGTTTTGCGCGGACGGCCGCGGCCGCGTTTGGCCTGGGGCGCCGGCTTTTTCTTGTCCGCCTTTTTCGTCTTGGGAGAAGGCCGTGGTTTCTGGGACTTCAGCGCAGCTTTAGCCGGCTTTTTCTTGCGGGCGGAGGTTTTAGGTTTCTTTGCCAAAACGATTTGCAGTTGAGCGATCGACGAAAAAGCAGGTTCCGCGCTAGCCGTTCCGCGACCCTATCCTTGAGACTCCAGAACGCGGGCCGGCGAAAACCGTGAAAAGTCGTCGAGTTGCGCCCTAAGGTCAACCACCTGTTTCTGCAGGGCGGCGACCTCCCCCGCGCTGAGGCGGGGAAGCTTAAGCTTGCTCTCCGCCACCTGCAGGCGGCGCCGCAAGGCCGGCTGGCGCAGGCCCTGCCACCAATCCTGCGCCACCGTCCCGGCGTTAGGCGGCATTTTTTGCAGGAGCCAGCCCGAGACCAACGACTCCTCCGCCGCGGAGAGAGACGAGAGGAAAAGATTGAGCGACGCGGGAGCGTCGGGCCGGAGGTCGCTCGAGAGGATGCGGCTGAGCATCTCGCTCCCCGGCGTTTCCGCGACCACCTCCGGCCAGTCTTGGCCGAGCAGGAACTGGCGCGCCTCCGCGTCGCGCAGGGCAAGAAGGCAGAGAAGCGCGATCTCGTGCCGGGGCGCGGGCGCGACGGTGCGAGGCGGCGCGTCCGACGCGGTGCGCGCGCGTGGCGGCTTGGGCAGGAGGGCCGAGAAATCAGCGGCCCCGACGCCCAGCCGGGCCGACACCTTGCTGATCACTTCATTGCGCATCATCGGGTCATGCACGCGCGCCACGGTGTCGGCCAGTTCCCGGGCAATCTGCATCTTGGCGTTCAGATTGGTGAGATCGGTGGCGGACACCTGGCGCTCGATCCAGTACTCGAAAAAATCGCGCGCGTTCTCGATCCGCGCCCCAAAAACTTCCGCGCCCTCTTTTCGGACTAACGAATCGGGATCTTCCCCCGGCGGCATCTCCGCGACGCGCACGACGAGACTGTTTTCTAAGAGTGGCTCGAGCGAGCGTTCCGCGGCCTTTTGGCCCGCGGCGTCGGCGTCGAAGCAGAGCACGACTTCGCTGACGTAGCGTTTTAGGATGCGCGCGTGGCCCTCGGTGAACGCAGTCCCCTGCGGGGCCACGACGTTCGTTAGGCCAGCTTCGAAGAGCGTGATCAGGTCGAGCTGCCCTTCGCAGACGATCGCGCAATCCGCCTCGATCAGGCCGCGCTTGGTCTTGTGCAGACCGAAGAGAATGCTCCCCTTGCGGAAGAGCAGCGTCTCGGGGGAGTTGAGATATTTCGCCGTCTCGGTATCGCTCGTCAGGATGCGGCCGCTGAAGGCGATCACCTCCCCGACATCGTTGCAGATCGGGAACATGAGCCGGCCGCGGAAGCGATCGTAGACTTCGCTCTGCGGGCGCTCTTCGTCGCGCAGCTTGACCAGCCCGCTCTGCAGGATCGTGCCGCGCTGGTAACCCTGGTCGAGGGCCCATTTCAGGCAGGAATCCCAGCTGTCGGGAGCGAAGCCGAGCTGCCAGGACTTCGCCACCTCGTTCGTCAGGCCGCGTTTTTTCAGGTAATCCCGGGCCGGCTTGGCCAGCTCGCGCTTCATCAGGTTATCGTGGAACCATTCCGCCGCTTCCGCGTGCAACCGCAGCAGAGTCCGGCGCGCTTCGTGTTGGCGATCGTCTTCGCTCGAGCCGCCGCTTTCCTCGATCACCGGAATCCCGGCCCGGGCGGCCAGCTTCTTGACCGCTTCCGGGAAACTGATGTGCTCGTAGAGCCCGACAAATTTAAAAACCCCGCCGCCTTCTCCGCACCCAAAGCATTTAAAGATCTGCCGTTGCGGATTGACCGTGAAGGAGGGCGACTTTTCCTGGTGAAAGGGGCAGAGCGCCTTCCAGGTCGCTCCGGCCCGCTTCAGGGGAAAATAGGAGCCGATCACTTCCACGATATCATTCGCGGAAGCGACCTGCTCGATGACGTGGGTTGGGATGGTGCCCATATTTTTCCTCGTGACGGCGGCGGAACGCTGGCAGATTAGCGCAGCCTCTCCTGGCGTTTAAATGATCATGTTATGAACCGCTTTGCGACTCGCTTTTTACTCTGCCTGCTGGCCTTTGCCATGTCGTTAGGCGCGGCCAGCGCCCGCGAGGAGGTGGATCGTGGCGATGTCGTCGTTGTCCCGCTGAAAGGGGAGGTGGCGCCCTCGCTCGTTTTGTTTTTGCGCCGGGCAACGAAGGTGGCGGAGAGCAACGGCGCGGCCGCGCTCATCCTCGACATGGATACCTACGGCGGCCGGCTCGATTCCGCCGAGAAGGTCACCAACATCCTGAATCACGCCACCATTCCCACCTACACCTACATCAACACCAACGCTGGCTCGGCCGGGGCGCTGATCGCATTGGCGACGAAACATATCTACATGGCTCCGGTGAGCGCGATCGGGGCGGCCGCACCGATCCTGTCCACCGGCGAAGATCTCCCGCCCACGCAGAAGGAAAAGACCGTCTCATTCTGGTCCGCCCTGGTGCGCGGCAACGCCCTGCGCAACGGGCACAACCCCGACATCGGCGAGGCGTTCATGAACAAGGAGAAAGAGGTCAAGATCGGGAACCGCGTGCTGCACCCGAAGGGCTCCCTCCTCTCTCTCAATGCGCAGGAAGCGACAGAAAAAATCAACGGCAAACCCGTCCTGGCCGAAGGCATCGCCGAGTCGGTTCAGGAGCTCACGCAGAAGGCCGGGCTGAAAGGGAAGCTGGTGCAGTTCGAGCCGAGCGGGTTTGAGCAGATCGCCTTCTGGCTTACCTCGCTCGCGCCCCTCTTGTTGTTAGGCGGAGTCCTCGGTGCCTACATCGAGTTCAAGATTCCCGGCTTCGGCGTGGCCGGGATCATCTCGATCGTTTGTTTCGCGCTCTTCTTTTTCGGGCATTACTTCGCCGGGCTGGCCGGGTGGGAGGTGGCCGGGCTTTTTGTCCTCGGGGTGGTTTTCGTGGTGATCGAGGTTTTGTTTTTTGGGCACTCGACGATTGTCTTCGGCGTCGTCGGGGTGCTCCTGATGTTCGCCTCGCTCCTCTGGGCGATGGTCGATCGTTACCCGGGCCAGACTTTTTGGCCGACCGGGCAGATGTTAAAGATCCCGTTGCTCAATATGTTTCTAACCTTTCTCGGTGCCGCCATCCTCATTGCGGTCCTCGCTCGTTATTTGCCGCAGACGACTCTTTACCGTCGCTTCATTCTCTCGACGACCAACCCGCCGGGGCCGTCGCTCGCCGGAGCCCCGCGCGCTTTCGTCACGGCTCTGCCGCTCGCGCCCGGGATGCAGGGCCGCGCTCTCACGACTCTGCGCCCGAGCGGGAAAGCGGAGTTCGAGGACCATGTCGTGGATGTGGTCACGGAAGGTGAATTCATCGCCGCGGAGACACCAGTGGCGGTCGTCTCGACCGATGGAATGCGGGTGGTGGTAAAGGAGATCGCCGCCTGATGCCGCGATCCTCGGTTTCACAATTGATGCGTATGGTTCTGAGTTACCTGGCGCTTTTGCTTTTCGCGCTCTGCGTGATCTACCCGATCAGCAGCCTGCTCGCGCCTCGGCTTCAACGTGCCACGCCTTCGCCGGCATCGTTCCTACCGTGGCTCGGGCAGACCAGCCTTGTTGCGCTTGCGGTGGCAATCACCGGCTTGGCGCTCGCCTCGGCGGTGGGTTACGCGCTCTCGCGTTCCCGGCTTCTCCGTCGCCACTTCTCCCGCACTGGCGCGGTCTTCGCGCAGTTGGGGCCGGCAATGCTTTTTCTCCTGCCGATCGTGGCCCTCTTGTTCTGGCTCGAGCTGATCGGTTCCTATCTTGCTCTCATCGTTGTCTATCTGGTGACCGCTCTGCCGTTCTGTGTCTGGCAGATGAAAAGCTACTACGACACGGTGCCGCTGGCGCTGGAAGAAGCGGCTCAGATCGAGGGGGCGTCGCCGTGGCAAAGTTTCTCCCGGATCGTGCTGCCGCTGGCCACGCGCGCGCTTGCGATTACCGCGCTCTTCTCGCTGCTCATCGCGTGGAACGAATACGTCATCGTGGCGATCGCGGTCCGTGGTCGCGACTTGTTTTCCGGGCCGCCCCGCATTCCGATGAATGAGCCAGCCCTCGGTTTCTATCCCGCCGCGGGGTTGCTTATCGCAATCCCGGCACTTCTGCTTTTCCTTCTCCTCAGTCGGATTCTCGTTGCTCGCGCCCCAGCTCGCCGGGACGCTGAGGACGGCTCGGGTTCTCTCAGGACTTAAGACGGAAGCAGATTGCTTATCAGCTTTGCAAACGTGCGCCCGGCGCGGCTCGAACGCGCAACCTACGGCTTCGGAGGCCGTCACTCTATCCAGTTGAGCTACGGGCGCAGCGAGCGGCATTATAGCGGCGGCGTTTGAAATCACAACCCGGCCGCTACGACTCCGGCATTGCAGGGCGAGTGCCCCGCTTGACCAAATACTGAAGCGGGGCAGGCGAAGCGTCCGCCCTACAATGCCCACCGCGAAAAATTCAGGGACGAATCGGCACCCGGTCCATCTCGTCCACCTTGTCCGTGGCCGCTCCGCGTCGGCTCGCTGCAGGCGCTGAAGGCGCTGCACCGGTTTCTGATCCTCCGCGGCGAGACACTGCAAGCCCGGCGCGACTGGCTTAGGTGTCCATGAAAACACGGTAACTTCTGTAACGGATTTTATATGGTCTTGGGGGGTGTCTTGAGAGTTTCAAGGTCATGAAAACGACCCGGCTCTTGATCCGGATGTTAACGCGGGTTTGCACGACGCTTGTCTCGATCATAGGGTTCGCGATGGAAGAAAAAGTCATAGGTAAAGATCTGACCAAGGGGCCTCCCCGCAGCCCACACGTCTTGCTCGGTGGTTACCCGATCCTGGGCCGCACGCTCGATAAATGTCGGGCGCTGCTGGCGGGGGAGCAGCGGTGAGTATCATTTCGATTGCCCCCTCGATAACGCACTCTTTGGCTGGAAGAGGATCAGCGATGACAGCTTTAAGACAGAAGTCGCGACTGGTGCGAGCGACGAAGAGATGGTGCGCTGGGTCGACTCCTATGGCCGACCCAAAACCGAAGAAGAGAAAGCGAAGTGGGCCGAAACCGTTAAAACGAATTCCTATTATAACGATCCCGCCAAACGCGAGAACTTCATTGCCGAAACGCAAAAACTTGGTCTGGATCCAGCGACGGCGACTCTCTTTAATTGGCTCGAAGCCGACGACAAGGCGAGCTTCGCCCGTCCTCCTAAGTCTTGGGGCGATTTTAGCCTTCTCGTGAGCCTTTAGTCGATCGAGATATTCGAGAGCGTGCCGGCGAACATGTGCCCGGGAGTGGTCTCGACCGTATGGATGAATTTCCGCATCGCATCCAGGACAGGCACTTCACGGCGGTCAAAGACTTCTCCCTGCAGCAGACGCAGCACCTCTATCCGGTGCTCTTTCGATTTGATGAAATGGGTAAAGGCTGGCAGCAGCTTGTAGTAGAGGCGAATGAACTCGTACCAGATCTCGGTGCCGGAGCGGAGTTTGGTTTCGTAGGGCTTGAGGGCCGCTTCGCTAAAGTCGTTATGCGCGAAAGCGTAACGAATGCGCTCCGATGAATACTTTGCACTAAAGAGGGCGACGCTCACCCCCGAGGAGAAGATCGGGTCGACGAACCGGGCGGCATCACCGATCAGGACAAACCCATTCCCGGCGAAGGTATCCATCTTATAGCTATAGTCACCTTCCAGTTTGAAGTCTCTCACTTGTTTGGCATCGCGCATGGCGTACTGCAGGTCGGGATTGGAGTCGACGTACTTCTGGAAGTAGGCTGCTGGTTCCAGCCGGCCCTCCTTGAAGACTGACTTCTCTGCGACGATCCCCATCGAGGTGATCTCGTCGGTGATCGGGATTTGCCATGCCCATCCTCGCTCTACCGGCAGAAAGTAGATGTGGATATACTCCGATGACTCCGTCTGGCTTTTATCGACATTCTCAAACCAGGCGTGAACGGCGTATTGATCGAAGATCGGATCGTTCTTTTTCACCTTGAGTTGTTTCCCAAGCAAAGTGTGGCGCCCGCTCGCGTCCACTACCATCCGCGCCGGGACGTCGATCTCCTGGTCGGCAAAACGCATCCGCACTCCACGGGCGTAATTATTGTCGTCGAAGAGAACCTCCGTCGCGCTCACCCCTTGATAGACCTTCGACCCCAGACTCTCGGCATGCTTGAGCAGGAGGAGATCGAATTTCTCCCGGTCGACATGATAGGTGTAATTCTGCTTCACATGAGGGGAGGGGAATTCATTGAAAGCGATCGCCGCCTCGCCCTTGCGCACCGGCGGATGCCAGGAAGCGCCATGCTTTTTGACGAATCCCTCCCGCTCCAGCACGGGCAGAAAGCCGATCTCATCAAAGACCTGCACCGACGACATCACCATCGATTCGCCAACGTGAGGACGGGGATGGTTGACCGCTTCGAAGATCGTGTTCTTGATCCCAGCTTTGGAGAGGTAACACCCGAGGGCCGAGCCGGCCGGTCCGCCTCCGATGATGACGACGTTGTCTGTAGAAGAGTTCATATGTTTGGTAGATGCCCCGCCGAGAGAGTTGTCAGATGTAGCGGCAATTCAACACTTCGAGTGTTGCTTAATTGGTCGGTTCAAGCATGGGAAATGTCGCGTGGTATTCGACTTTTAAGCTCGCTGTCATGCTCCCGCCATCTACGATAGAGCAAGGTCTCGGCATGGATTTATCATCTGCCAGCTCTTTCGTGATGGTTGTAAGCGAGAATTTCTCACACTATCCGGTAGAGACTCAGCGCAGCCTTTTAGAAGGTATTTTCCAGCTAGCCGATGAGTGCAAAGAAGAACTCTGCGAGGTGCCAGAGACCGCCTCGACAGTCCACCTCGGGGCAACTCTTACCCTGCTGAAATCCCTCATCAGCGACGCCCTTAAGGCCGGCGACCTCCGCGAGGGGTTCCGCGACGCGGCGCGATGTTTCTGGCCAATAGGGGCTCCGAATTTCGAGGGCTCCGAAGTCGGTTAAAGCCGATCGCCCTGACTTTGGAATTGGTTCGCCCCCGAATGATCAGGAAGAGGCTTCTGCACTTTCTATTTGCCAAACTGATGGAAGTATCATAAAAACCAATACATCCCGGAAAAATTTCAATCAAAATGTAGGGATGCGCGATCGGTCGCCCCGCGATCGCGCGCCGTTAAAACTGAAGGTTTGCGGTTCGATTCTAATATATGAAGACAAACGTATTAATCATTGGCGGGGGCCCCGGTGGCGCTGCCGCGGCTATGTTTCTGCTCCGGGAAGGGATCACCCCACTCATTCTCGAACAGGAAGAGTTTCCTCGCTTTCACATCGGCGAATCGCTCACCGGCGAGGCCGCGCAGGTCCTGCGCCGTCTCGGGCTGGGTGAGCGAATGGATGCGATGGAAAACCCGATCAAGCATGGCGTGCGGGTCTATGGCACGAATGCGGCCACAACCTGGTACGTGAAGGTTTCCTCGCGGGATGAGAACTGGAATCTCTACGACAACACGACCTGGCAGGTCCGTCGCAGCGAGTTTGATCGGATGATGCTGCAGGAGGCGACCGACAGAGGCGCGAAAATCGTGCGGGGAACGGCGATCAAGGCGCTCAAGAATGACAAGGGCGAGCTCAAGGGTGTCAGGGTGCGCTACCCGGGCGGCGCGGAGGAAAACATCTCGACAAAGGTCGTGCTGGATTGTTCCGGCCAGGCGACCTTTCTGGCCAACCAGAAGGTGACCGGCCCGAAATATATGGGCAGTTATGACAAGCAGGTTGCCTTTTTTTCCCATGTCCGTGGGGCGATCCGCGGAAGCGGCACGGAAGGGGAAGAGGCCAAGGACAACACACTCATCTTTTACGATAAGAAGTTCCACTGGGGCTGGTTTATCCCGATCGACAAAGACGTGGTGAGTCTCGGAATGGTCACGCCGCGGGCTATGTTTCTCGAGAAGAAGCAGTCGCCGGAAGAGTATTTCCGCAGTGAAGTCTTCAACATCAACCCCGAGATTGGCCGGCGCGTCCAGAAGCTCGATCTCGCGGAAAAGGTGCACGTCATTCCAAATTACTCCTATCAGGTCCGGGGTTTTTGCGGGAAAGGCTTTATCTGCATCGGTGACTCACACCGTTTCATCGATCCGATCTTCTCTTTTGGTGTCACCGTGACAATGCGGGAAGCGGAGTTTGCCGCTCCGATCGTGCGCCAATATCTGGAAGGGGAGCTCGACGATAGGGAGAATCCCTTTGCCGAGCACCAGATGGCTTGCGAAAAAGGTATCGATAACCTGGAAGATATGATCGATCTCTTCTGGGAGCAGCCGTTCGCCTTCGCGACCTTTGTCCACTCCCGCTATGTCGAGCAGATGACCGACGCTTTCGCCGGTCGCATCTACGAATCTGAGCATCAACCCTCGCCCTCGATTCTTTCCTTCCGCAAGCTACTCAAACGTAATCGCGAGTACGACGCGGATGACTATTCCATCCCGATCGGCTCACGCTATCATCCCGAGCGCGCCCCGCTTTGGGCGCCAGATTCACCGGTGCCCGGGACCGAGAAGTGGATCGCGAAGGGTCAAGGGCGAGAGGAAATGGTAACAAAAAAGACCTTATAGCTCCGTAAACGCGGGCGCCGCTCATCTAAGAAAGTATGTCTGAAATGGATCCGAACGACGTTAACGTCATCGGAGCGGACCGGCTGCCTCAACGACCGCACCGATAGTGCTCTAAGGTGACCACTGGTGAAAGGCTCGTCAGGGCTTCACTGACTTGGGCTGGGAAGCGCGCCTAACACCATGCCAGGGACAGCCCGACTCTACCTGTTGATCGTGGGCGTCGCCGCCTTTGGGCTGTTGATGATCCTGCACGCCGGGCATCGCATGCATGGGGGTCGTCTACCAGCCAAGGCCGACACCGCTGTCGAAGTGACTCGCTCCGGCGCTCCCACCGCGACGAGTGGCCTGGTCGATTCGATCTACGGTCGATTGCAAGAGAATGCGCGAGATCCTGTGAGTCGGTTCCTTCTTCAACTTTTTGCGATCATTACCCTGTCCTATTCCGTCGGTTGGATATTTACACGTTGCGGGCAGCCCGCAGTGGTGGGCGAAATGCTTTCGGGGGTGCTGCTAGGGCCTTCGCTTTTTGGGCTGCTCGCGCCACAGGCCTATCAGTTTGTCTTCGCGGCCGCTTCTCTCGAGCCCCTCCACATGCTGAGCCAGGTCGGCGTCTGCCTTTTCATGTTTGCCGTTGGAATGGAAATGGACTGGGCCGAATTGCGCGAGAAAGCTTCCTCTGCCATCCTCATCAGCCACGCCAGTATTGCCCTGCCTTGTCTTCTCGGCGCCGGCTTAGCCCTATTGTTCTACGATCGCCTCGCCCAACCGGGCGCCCCCTTCGCCGCCTTCGCTCTCTTCGTGGCGATCTCGATGAGTATTACCGCTTTCCCGGTGTTGGTTCGTATCCTGCAAGATCGGGGTATTCTTCAGACATCGTTAGGCAGAATGGCCTCGGCCTGCGCAGCCGTCGGGGATGTGACGGCTTGGGGCCTGCTTGCTTTCGTCGTCGCGCTGGCGAGATCGTCGGACCTTAGCTCGGCCGCTTTCTGCCTGGCGCTCGTGCTCTTTTTTGTCGCAGTCATGTTTCTCCTCATCAAGCCAAACCTGCCCCGCTGGTTGGGAAAAGAGGCACTTGACCGCCCACAGCCGTCGAACGGCGTTCTTGCGATCGTTATTGCCGTCGTCCTGGCCAGTGCACTCTGCACCCAATTGCTCGGGATCCGCGGACTCTTCGGCTCCTTCGTCGCTGGCCTTGTCATGCCCTCGACTGCTGGGTTTCGCGCCAAGCTACGGATCCGAATTGAAAACATTAGCTCCGTCCTACTCCTGCCGGTGTTTTTCGCCTTTTCAGGATTAAGAACGGAAATCGGCCTCCTGCATGGTCGAGCCGATTGGCTCATCTGCCTGCTCATCATCGCTCTCGCCACGATCGGCAAGCTCGGTGGAACCTCTCTGGCCAGTCGTCTGGCGGGCCTGGCCTGGCCTGAAGCCCTGCAACTGGGGGCGCTCATGAACACCCGCGGCCTCATGGAACTGATTGCCCTCAACCTCGGCTACGAACTTCACATCCTCTCACAACGCGTCTTTAGCATGCTCGTTTTGATGGCGCTTGTGACGACAATTATGACCGGGCCGCTCTTGAGCTTATTTGGCCAGATTCCGGGGGCGAATCGTCGCGGCATTTTGAGAAGATCGCCCTAGCCGGAGGTTAGGCGTTTTTGGAAGCTGCGCTTCTCCTTGTCTCGCCCCAAAAGACCTCGTAGTTGCGGTTCGAGTTGAAGGGCGGGCGATGTAAACGAGGTCGATGCAGGTGGGCGGCAGTTCGGGCAACTGGTCGAGGTTATCACCGAAGTATGACGCGCATATCGACGAGCGGGAGGGTTTGCCGGGCATTGCGGCGAATCTAGCGACACAGCCCGTCGACCGTCATTCTCATCTGAATCACTTCCGCATTACTCGGTGACTCGGGCCGACGGGCCAGTCCGAGAATCGCTGACACGATCGCTGGAGGGATGGGCGCAGTCTCGTCCGTCCGTGTTTCCACGTGCACGGATGACCCGTGGCAGTCCTCCAAGCAACTAAACGTTACTGCCCCAGCGTGCAATCAGGCTTGATGTCTTGCGCGTAGATATCGCCGCCGTCATTGCGGCCATCGCTCCACGCGGCCAGGACCAGACCTTCCCAGGAAAGCCTCATATCGAGGCGCGACTTGGAGCTGAGAAGCGACGAGACGAAGAAGGGCGGGCAGATGATGGCGCCGCTCGGATCGACCTTTGCGCCGTAGATCGAGCTCTAGGCAAAGGTCGGCTCCGACGACAAGGCGACGAGCGGCCCGGCGGCGGTGAAGACGCTCGCGACATTGATCACCGCCGATGAAGTGAACGGCTGCACCACTAACCCGCTATCGCCCCATTGGCGCGCGCCGGTGGAGTCAAACTTCTGTCCGGAGATGCCTTCGTTCGTCAGGGGACCTTCCAGGATTTCGTCCCAGAAAAGGTAAGTGGAGCCGGTCGCGGGGTCGTAGGAGACGCTGGGATTGACCTGGTCGTGCGCGGTGTTGGTGGAGCCGAGGACGCCATTGTGCGGGAACGCCTCGGTGCCGTCGGCCAGAATGTGCTGAGCGAGGGATTGGAGCGGACTGGTTTGATACCAGCCGAAAACGGCCCCGCCCGCGCCGTCGGTTACGAAGGGCGAGAAGTTTCCGAATTGAAGCGAGCCGCCGTCGAAGACGGTGACACGCGCGGCGCCCCAAACGAGGCTGCCGCCGGCTCCGATTTTGTTGGCCAGGATCGACACTGTCCGCTGCGTAGCGGCGCACGCGATGTTGCTCACCGAATTCCTGACCCGCAAGTCGGGGAGCAGGAACGCAAGGTGCGGGAACAGGAAACGGACATCAATCAGCTAAAGTAAGGGTGGCGCACCAGGAGGACTTGCGGTCAACGGTCGCGCGGCAGCGGAATCAAATCGACGCTCTGACATCGCAGATCCAGAAAGTAAGCGCCCAGCTTGCGGCAAGCCAGGCTGTACCGCAACTGGTTGCCGACCGCCAGTAGGGCTAAAGATTGGCCGCGCGAATTACAAGGGTGCCGTGGGTCAGTCTGTAGGGCAAGCCGCTGGCTTCCCTTGGGATGCCGCCTTGCGTGGAGGGTAGCAGCGGTCCCTACAATTCTTTTCTCATCGCTCGCTCGAAATGCGGGAACGAACTGCGGATAACGCGGGCAGGGACGCGCTCACGGAATCTTGATCTGTGAAATCTGCGCAACCCACGGTTGTCCAGAGTTCCGAAGAAGTCTTACCAAATAGCTTATTGGCTTTAGATCACCTTCCGCCTGGTGACACGTTATCAACGGTGCCAAGGACCATCGCAACCAAACGCTCGAATCGTGGATGGCCGCGCAACGGATCAAAGACCGGGTCGACTTTGATATCGACGATATTGGGGTCATGTTCGCGATACGCCTGCTCGAGATCGTCAATCGCCTTTTCGTTGTCACCCACCGCGATATGTGCCAGCGCAAAGGTGAAAAGCCCGACGTGTCGATGTGTGCTCAGTTGCTCGAGTTGCGAGAGAAGCTGCAGCGCTTTGTCGTGTTGGCCAA
>JBDTOL010000005.1:0-22509 GCA_039933235.1 Spartobacteria bacterium
TTCAACTGGAAGACGCTGACCGACCGCAACACCCCGCTGCTCGAGAAGACCCCGACACAATTCCGGCTGCGTAACCTCGCGGGGATCGCGATTCTCATCGGTCTCGTCCCCGTCGTTTGGTTTATGCTCCAGCGGCCCGGGGGGACCGAGATGATCATCAAAGGGATCTGCTTCGCGGTCGCGCTCACGTTGATCTACCTCACGGTCCGCCACCGGGATCGCCGCGAGCGGCGGAACATGACGGCGTATCTCATCCTGACGCTTGGCTCGCTCATGTTCTGGTCGCTCTACCAGATGGCGCCGAGCGGCCTGATGCTCTTCGCGGTCCATAACGTCGACCTGATGGTCGGTCCGTTTGAGATTCAGCCGCAGTGGATTCAGAACATCAACACCGTTGTGATCGTGATCGGCGGACCGTTGCTCGCCGCGCTCTTCACCCGCATGCGCGCGAACGGATGGCGCATCGACATCCCAAAGCAGTTCGCGACGTCACTGCTCCTGATGGCGGCCGCTTTTCTCATTCTCCCGTTAGGCATCAAACTGGCGGGCGACGACGGCAAGAGCGCGTTCGTCTGGTTGTTCGCGAGCTACGTGCTGCAGAGCATCGGTGAACTGCTCATCTCTCCCATTGGCTACGCCATGATTGGCAAACTCGCGCCGAAGCAATATCAAGGCGTGATGATGGGTAGCTGGATGCTCGTGACCGGTCTCGCCTCGCTCTTCGCAGGCGACTTCTCGGGCATGATCCCCAACCCGGCCGGCACCACGGCGGCCGCGACCAATGCCGGCTACGCAAAACTTTTCGCCGAGCTCGGTGTCGGCAGCCTCGTGGTCGGTGTCGCGCTCGTCCTGCTCATTCCGTTCCTGCGCAAACTGATCACCGACAAGGCGGAGCCAACTCCCGAGGAACTGCCCACGCCCGCCGGTCCCGCTGGCGTAGTGGCATAAAGTCGGAGCGGCTGGCGGACAAGATCCCGGCGGCGGACGTTAACCTAACGAGTGAAGAGCTGCGCGAGGTCCAAACCGCCGTCTGAAAGATCGGGCTGCGAGGGGTGCGCGATCCGGAGAAGCCGGTGGTGATGACGGGCGTTGATTCGTCCGGGGAGCCTGACTCGCGTTTGGCTAGAGGAGCGACTCCGCAGCGCTTTGCTCGCCCTCTGCGACAGGGACGTCGTCGGAGGACGGGTGGGCAGCGTTATCCAGCTTGCGCTGTTTTTTCGCCTCTTTCTTCTTCTGCTTTTCCAGCTCTTTGCGGCGTTTCTCGCCGGAATAATTCGGTCTGGCCAAAGCTTACCTTTTTGGTTTCTGGGACGACCGGGCGGCGTTCGCCGCGCTTTTCTTTTGCGCCGCGCCCGCTGCCTTACCCTTTTGCTGCGCCTTTTGCTTCTGATTCGCCTTCGGTGATTTGTCGCCCATGATGCGCCAACGTCGGTCGCTGCGCTCCAGTGTCAAAAGGAGAGTGACAGCCGGCAATTGACGTAGGAGAAGTGAGAAGATGGAAATAACAAGAAACGGTTCCCAGCCCTCCCGCGAAGGACCGGCCGACTGGTTTACCGGCGCGGTCCGGATCGAGTCGCTCTTCGAAGCGCCCGCACCGGCTCGTGTGCGCGGCGCCAGTGTCACCTTTGCGCCGGGCGCCCGCACCGCATGGCACACCCATCCGTTAGGCCAGACTCTCATTGTCACGGCCGGTTGCGGCCGGGCGCAACACGAGGGGGGCCCGATCGAGGAGATTCGCGCGGGGGACGTCGTGCGGTTTGTGCCTAACGAAAAGCATTGGCACGGCGCCACGCCGGACACCGGCATGACGCACATCGCGATCCAGGAAGCGCTCGACGGCCGGGCGGTTGACTGGCTGGAGAAAGTTAGCGACGAGCAATACCTGGCCTGATGGATTATCAGGATCGGGTTGAGCGGCGCTAACGGCTTAGCTCCAGCATGCGCCGAATGGGTGCTTCGGCGCGCTGGCGCAGCGGCTCGGGGAGGATGATCTCGGGCGCCAGGTCGCGCAACGCCGCGTGCGCTTTCTCGAGTGTGTTCATCTTCATGAAACGGCACTCGGCGCAGGCGCAACGATCGGTCGGGCCCGGGATGAAAGTCTTGCCGGGAATCTCTTTGCGCAGCCGGTGCAACATCCCGGCCTCGGTCACGACGATGATTTCCCGGGCGGGCGATTCCCTGCAGTAGGTGACCATTTTCTCGGTCGAGCAAACCTCGTCGGCGAGGAGGCGAACGGCGTAGGGGCATTCGGGATGCGCCACGACCGGGGCGCCGGGATGCTTGGCGTGGATTGCGCCGATGCTGCGCGCGGTGAATTCGATGTGGACGTAACAGTTGCCCTGCCAGAGGTCCATCGGCCGGCCGGTGCGTTCGATCACCCAGGCGCCGAGGTTCTGGTCGGGCACGAAGAGAATATGCCGATCGGCGGGGGCCGCGCGGACGATTTTCTCGGCGTTGCCGCTCGTGCAGATGACGTCGGAGAGGGCTTTCACGCCGGCGCTGCAATTGATGTAGGCGATGACGTAATAGTTCTTCTCGGCCCGCTCCTTGAGAAAAGCGGCGAGTTTTTCCGGCGGACAGGATTCGGAAAGCGAGCAGCCGGCATCGAGATCCGGCAGGATGACTTTCTTGGCCGGGTTGAGAATCTTCGCAGTCTCGGCCATGAAATGGACGCCGCAAAAGAGGATGACTTCGGCGTCGGTTTTGGCGGCCTGAAAGCTCAGGCCTAACGAGTCGCCGACGAAATCGGCCACATCCTGGAGCTCGGGCACCTGGTAGTTGTGGGCCAGGATGACGGCGTTGCGTTCGCGCTTAAGCTGCTGGATTTCCTCGGCCAGATCGAGGCCGAAATTTACAGCGAGGCTTACCATCGGTTAATATCCGCCCATCCCATGAGTTTACAATCCAACGACAGACGGTATCGGCTCGGCTTCATCGGCGGCGGCAAACTGGCGGGCTCGGTCTTGCGCGGGCTGGTGCGGGCGGGGTTTTGTCCGCCGGGCGAGATCCTGGTAAGCGAGCCTAACGACGCGGCGCGGGAAGCGCTGGTTGAGCTGGGGGTTGGGTTGACGACCGAGAATGGGGTGGTCGCAGAGTGGGCGGAAGTGATTCTCATCGGGGTGAAACCGGGCGTGGTGCTAGAGGTGATTGCGAGTCTCGGCACGGTGGCGGATGACAAGCAGATCATCTCGCTCGCGGCCGGTGTGCGGGTGGCGCGGATGGAAGAGCATGGGGCAGCGCGTTTCATGCGCGCCATGACGAACACGCCGGCGGCCGTTGGCCAGGCCGCGACGGCGATCGCGCGCGGGACCCGCACGACGGACGACGATTTCGAGCGGGCGCGCCGGATTTTTTCCGCGATCGGGATGGTGGTGGAAGTGGAAGAGGCGCAGATCGACCCGGTAACGGCGCTCTCGGGGAGCGGCCCGGCTTTTGTCTATACGGTGATCGAAGCGCTGGCGGCGGGCGGCACGCAATGCGGGCTGCCGGCGGAGGTGTCGTTAAGCCTGGCCACGCAGACGGTGCGCGGGGCGGCGCAACTGGCGCTGGAGAGCGGACTGACTCCGGACGAGTTGCGGCGGATGGTGATCACGCCGGGCGGCACGACGGCGGCGGGATTGGCGGCGATGGAGCGGCTGGGGAGCGCGGCGGGGATCTGCGCGGCGGTGGAAGCGGCCAACGCGCGCGCCAAGGAGTTGTAGCGCTACACCGTGGAGCGCTGATCGCGATTCGCCGGCCTTTTCTCGACTTGTCGTCCGAATGGAATCCACGCGCTCTCTTTGCTTGCAACGATCAATTGCGCTTTGACGGACCGGGGATGACAAAAATGAGGAGCGTTGCGGGAGCGGAATGCTACAGGCCGGGCGCGACGCTGGTGTCGTAGACCTCGACGAGGCCTACGCCGGTCGCACCGCTCACGCCCTGCACGATCGCGGTGTAGGCGCCGGGGTTCAGGATGGCCAGGACGGCCGATTCCTTCGCGTTTGTCGGCGCCAGGCCCAGGTCGGTGATGGCTCCCGCGTCCTGACCCTGTTGCCAGTCGTCATTCGATTGCAGGAGGGCGCCGTTGGCATCGCGCAATTCGAGACTGGGATCGGAAAGAGGAGCGGCTATGCCGGCCACGCCTAACGACGGCCCGATCGCCCGCACCACCACCGTTTTCGAGTCGGTCCCGCCGATGATCATTCCGCCGATCAGCACGTTGTCTCCGCCAAGCACTTGTCCGCGGGTGGAAATGTTGCCGGCCCGGCCGCCGGAGCTGAGGTCGTAGAGCTCAAACAACCCGAGACCGGAGCTGGGCGGGGTTTTGTCATTGGTGAAACTCTGCACCACCGCGGTGTAGGAGCCGGGCTGGAGGGTGAGGTAGAGCGCCGACTCGCGGCTGTTCGGCGGGTCGAGGTGATAACTGGCGATCGTCTCCGCATCCGCGCTGATGAACCAATCGTCGTTCGTTGCGACCTCGCGCTGGCTGGAATCGTAAACCGTGATGATAGGATCGGTCAGCTGCCCGACAATCCCACCCGCCCCGAGCGAGGGCGCGATCGCGCGCAGGATGACGGTGGCAGGCTGCGTGCCCTGCACGATAAAGCCGCCAATCATGATATTGTCGCCCGTCGCGATGAAGCCGCGGGTGGAAAGATTTTTCAGCACCGGCGCGTCGGGCGCGAAGAGGTAATCCGGACCATCTGCATAGAGCGCCTCCGCCCCGGCGATATCGTCGGCCTGCAGCGTGTCGATGTCGCTGATGTGCGAATTCATGACCGACTCGACGTGCTGCCCTTTCTGGTCGGGATGATCGAGCCCGATGCCATGGCCCAATTCGTGAATGGCAACGCGCTGGAAGTCGAAGATGGTGGGGTTGAGGGATCCGCGGTAGGAATCCCAAGTGTAGGCATTATTGAAGGTAGTATCGGATTCCTCCAGTACGGTGTCGCGGAACGTATAGGTCGTGACAGCAAGCGTGCTGCTGCCAAACTTGTCGCCGAAAACGGTGGAAGAAAAGAAGACGGAATTCTCGTCATCGCCTGCCTCCGGGACGACCGGCGAAAAAAGGATGCCGGTAAGGTGTAGGTGCGCCAGATACGGATTCCAGGCGTCGAGGGCATCCTGGGCGGACTGATTAAAAGAAGTCGAGCCGTCCGAGAGCGTCTTGGGCGCTCCGAGCGACAACTGCATCACGACCGTGCGGTTCAAGGTCCAGGATTGGCCTTCCAAGACATAGCTAAAAAGGGATGGGGCCCAGAGTGCCAGAAGCGCCAAGGAAAGTGCAGTGGCTTTCATCGCGAGGAGAGAAAGGCGACACCATGCACGAGAAAAACGGAATATCTACCCTGCGGGTTTGGGGCGATCATCTACGTTGGCGGGGCCGGCGGGTTGACGGCGCCGTTCTGCTTTGGATCGGGAAAAATGAGGGTTATCACGGTGCCTTTATCGACCTCGCTCTGCACGGAGACGTCGCCCTGGTGAATCTGCATGATCGATTTCACGATCGCCAACCCGAGGCCCGTTCCCTGGGCCTGGCGGGTCCCGTCGCCGCGGAAGAAGCGATTGAAGACATGCGGGACTTGCTCTGACGATATCCCGCGCCCGGTGTCGGCGACCGAAACATTACTTCCCCCGTTGCGCCGTTCAAGCGAGACGGTAACGCTGCCGCCTGAGGGCGTGAAGCGTAGGGCGTTGGTGATGAGGTTGATCAACGCGCGGCGGAAGAGCGCGGGTTCGGCATAGACCACGCCTTCGCCGCGGCAACGAATCTCGACGCCCTGTTCCTGTGAGACGGCCTCGTAGAATTCGCCCAGGTTATCGATCGCGCTGCGCCCGTCAAAATAGCTGCGACTAAAGGAACCGCTGGTTTCCGCCCGCGCCAGGAAGAGCAGGTTATCGATCATGGAAGAGAGGCGCTGTAGTTCTTCCAGGCTGGACTCGATCACCTCACGGTACTCATCGCTCGTCCGCGGCTTGGTCAAAATTCCTTCGGCTTCCCCGCGCAGAATCGCGATGGGGGTGCGCAACTCATGCGCGAGATCGGCGGAGAAATGCGAGAGGCGCGTGAACGAATCCTCCAGCCGGGAGAGCATCTTGTTGAAAGCGAGCGGGAGCGGTTGCAGCTCATCGGGCCAGCCGGAAGCGGGTATCCGCTCGTGGAGATGGGTAGCGCCGACGCGCTCGACCGATTCGGCCAGGTGCTTAAGTGGGCGCAGGCCGCGCCGCGTAACGAGAAAAGCGATGCCGGCGCACGTCAGCACTGCACTTCCCAGCATGACCGTGAGGAGTGCCGCGTAGCGAGCGGTGAACCGGGCGTCACGCGTCCGATCCTGCGCCAGTTGCAGGGTGAGGCGTTGCCCGCTTACCTCGGAGATAGCGGTAACGAGCGCGAATATCCTCTTTTTCCGTGCCTGGTAGAGAGTGGTGAAGGGACGCTCGCCGCTGACCGAGGGGGTGGCGGGGAAAAGCGACGGCGGCAGGATCCTGCCCATCTGCGGGCTCTCGGCTACGACATGCCCGGCCTGATCGATAACGCGGACGGCGTAGGTTTTATCGGCCGCCCGGATGATTTTCAACTCCCGGTTGAGAGACGCCGGGCCGGCGTCGGCGGCTATGTCTGCTCGCAGGGCGGCCAGCTTTTCCGTGATGTAGCGATCGTTTTCGCGCAGAGCGTGCTGCATTACGGCCCAATAAGCAGCCGCCATCATAAAGAGGAGGAGGACGGCCGCGGCGACGGTAAAGAGCATGACCAGGCGAAGCGCGATGGACCAGGAGCGGACCCGAGGTGCCAGGGGCGGGGAATCTGGCGGCAAATTATTTGTCTCTGAGGACATATCCGACGCCGCGGATGGTGTGGATCATCTTGTTCTCGAAAGGTTCATCAACCTTGGACCGCAGACGGCGCATCATGACGTCGACGACGTTGGTGCCGGTGTCGAAATTTATGTCCCAAACCTGTTCTACGATCTCCGTCCGCGAGACGAC
Source organism: Spartobacteria bacterium (assembly GCA_039933235.1). Classification (GTDB taxonomy): domain Bacteria; phylum Verrucomicrobiota; class Verrucomicrobiia; order Chthoniobacterales; family UBA10450; genus Palsa-1392. The sequence goes on from JBDTOL010000005.1 coordinate 6,970, forward strand.
GTCGCCAGCCGACGAGGCGAGGAAGAGGAGCAGGGCAAACTCCTTCGGCGTTAGGTTCAGCGTCGTGCCGGCCCGGGTCACTTTGTGACGGCGCGGATCGATCTCGAGGTCGCCGACGCTGATGATCTCTTCGCGCCGCTCGGGCGGCCGGCGGAGCAGGGAGCGGACGCGCGCGAGCAGCTCGGAGAAATGGAACGGCTTGGTCAGGTAATCATCCGCCCCGAGGTCGAACCCTTTTACGCGATCGGGCACGCTGTCGCACGCGGTCAGGAAGAGGACAGGCGTGTGAATGCCGGCCTTGCGCACTTCGGCGATGAGGGACCAGCCATCGCGCTTGGGCAGCGCGACGTCGAGAATGATGAGGTCCATCTTTCGGGCGAGCGCGTATTCCAATCCCTGTTCGCCATCTTCCGCGACATCGACCACAAAACCGTTTTCGGTCAAACCACGCCGGATAAAGGCGGCAATCTTCTGTTCGTCTTCGACAATGAGCACGTGCATGAGAGTAAACTATAAGTAGCCCACCTTACCCGGGGGCCGGAGATCGGCCCGCTCCGGTTTAGCCGAATGGCAGGTCTTCTCTGGTATGGTGCTGCGATACCATAGCGGCAGCTGGGGCGCTCGCAAAGAATCGGTGATGCCGCGCCGACCCCGCCAGGCAGCGTGGGTGCTCAAGGCAGGGAATGTCCCTTTGCCAGTCTCACCAGTCTCACGTCGTCCCGCGTGATGACGCCGTCGGCGTTTACATCCTCGCGAAAATTCGTGGCGCCAACTGCGACGTCGATCTGCTGTTTCGTTAGGCTGACATCGGCATTTTTCACGCTCTTGTCCGCTGTGACGTCTCCGGCCAGGACGTTCATGCTCACCATCGTGTCCGGCACCAGGGCGGAGCTACTGCTGGTCACGCCGGACAGGGTAACGACGATTTTCTGCACGTCGGCCACACCAGTCAGATTCACCGTCATCGTGTTCCCGGCGAAAACTGGGGTGCCCAGGACGCTTCCTGTTCCGGTGGTGACGGCGGCGGTCCCGCTTGCGACGTCGCTGCTGAAGGAGAAAATCATCGTGAAAAATCCGCCTGTGTTGCGGCTCTCCAGACCCGGCTCACCCGTGAGCGGCAGTGCGATATCAAAGGCGCCGGCTCCGCCGTGACCCCGGCGCGAGACCGCCGAGCTGAGGGCGAGAGTGCCGGCGCCGTTGAGATAACGCGCGACGGCAAACTCCGCGAGACGGTTCGATGCAGTGGGATGAAACCCGACCGCCACGATCTTGCCATCGGGCTGGAGCAGTGCCGCGTTAGCCGCATCGTTCAGGTCGCCGAAGGAGGTCTGCACTTTTCCGGCGAGGCCGAAAGTCGGATCGAGCGTCCCCTTCGGATCCAAACGCGCGAGGAGAAAGTCGGCGTCGGACGACTCGCTATTCGGAAAGCCGACGGTGATGATCTTGCCGTCGGCCTGCAAGAGGACGCTGTTGGCGCTCTGGCAGCAGCTGCCGAAATCGATTTGGGTGATCCCATCGCTGCTGAATGTCGGATCAGGAATCCCCAACGTCGTGTAGCGCGCGACGGCGAAGTTCTGCACTAAGCCGTTATGCGAAATGGCAAAGCCGGCTGCGATAATCTTACCGTCGGATTGCAGGGCGGCCGACTGCGCCCGGTCGAAGTTGTGATCGCCGAAATCGGTCCGGACTTTTCCGGCGCTGCCGAAGGTGGTGTCGATAACGCCGTTTGCAAGGTAACGGGCAGCCGCAAAATCATAAAAGTTCGCGGGATTCTTGGCTGAACCGACGAGCACAAGATTGCCGTCGGGTTGGACCAGAACGGAAAACGCGTCGTCGTTGAAACCGTCGAAATCAGTCGTGACCAGCCCGCCGCTGCCAAAGGTCGGGTCGAGCGAGCCATCTGGATTATAGCGGGCGAGAGCAAAGTCGGTATTTGACGAATCGTCGCTCGAGAAGTTCACGTAGTCGGTGCCGGCCGCGAGGATTTTCCCATCCGGTTGCAGGGCGAGAGCAGAGGCAAAGCTGCCCTGCCCGGGGAAAATCGTCGTGACGATCCCCCCGTTGCCAAACGTGGTATCGAGAGATCCGTTAGAGTTGTAACGGGCCAGCACAAAATCGCCCCCGAAAACGAAGAGCGGAAAAGCTCCTCCGGCGACCAGGATCTTTCCGTCCGGCTGAACCAGGATATCCGAAATCTCCGCGGCCAACCCGGCGAAATCCGTCGTGACCCTGCCGTTGGCGCCAAAGGTGCCATCGACCGTGCCATTGGCGTTGTAGCGGAGGAGGGCAAAGTCTTCGCCGGAAAAATCGTTGTTGGTGTAGCTGGTCCCGGCGACGACCAGCTTGCCGTCCGCCTGGATCGCGACGCCGAAAGCGAGGTCGGTGCTGTGCTGGAAATCGCTGGTGACGGTGCCGCCGTTGCCGAAGGCCGGATCCAAGTCGCCATCAGCCGCGGTTGCTCTCGGGCTCACGCTGCCGAGCGCGAGCAGGACGATCATCGAACAACTCAGCAACCACCGTCTCCTTTTTTTGGGTTCTGCCCGGAGCCTCCCGTCTTGCTTCGGGTTGGTGATTTTCATGGTGTCCCTTTCTCTTTAAAAGAAGGAACTGCGATACTCGGCCCCGCGGCAAGCGAGTTTGCGTAACAGAGTTGTTACGAGCGGCGGGTGGCGGTCCCGTGCCTAACAGAGGAATCCGCCAATCAGGCCGCGACTGACCTTCTTCGCCGCTTCACCAGCGAGGAGGTCGACTTGCCAGAGGCGCTGCGACCATTGGAAGCCTTGGCCTTCATACCCGCGCGTTGCAGGCTTTGCTGAAGAACCGAAACCATGTCGATTACGTTAGGCTGAGGACGCGGCGCAGCCACCTTGGCGGCCGGCGCGCGTTTCTGTGCCTTTTCCTCGATCAACTGCATCAGGGCTGTCTGATACTGATCCTTATATTTGGTAGGCTCCCATTCCGTCGTCATCGCGTCGATCAGCGCGGTCGCCATTTTCAATTCCTGCGGTGCGACCGTGCGATCGGCTCCGCTATTGAGCGCGGAGGGCTCGAGGACTTCCTGCGCGAAGTGCATCAGCTCGAGGATGAGGAAGAGGCCGTCCGGTTTCACCGCCGCGAGGTATTCCCGCTTCTGGATCGCCACTTTGGCGACTCCCACCTTGCCCGATGTCGTGAGCGCCTTGTGCAGGAGCGCATACGCTTTCTCGCCCCCCTTCTGCGGCTCTAGAAAATACGGCTTGTAGAAAAACTTGGGATTGATCTGGGCCTGGTCTACGAAGTCGGTGATCTCCACGGAGTGGGTGGATTCGATTTGCACCTTCTCAAAATCCTCGTCGCGCAGTGTGATCCATTTCCCCTTCTCGTATTCGAAGCCTTTGACGATCTCGTTGGCCGGCACCTCTTTTTGGTCGGCCTCCGCGACTTTCTTATAGCGGATCGGGCTCAGGTCCGAGGCCCGCAGCTGGCGGAAACTGATTTTCTCCTCTTTCGTCGCCGGGTAAACTGAGACCGGGATGTAAACGAGGCCGAAGTTGATGCTGCCCTTCCAAATCGCGCGCATAATAGCCGAAAGTCAGCTAATCCCGGGCCACCTGTCAAACCCTAACGAACGTGATAGGAGAATGGCCCGGTGGCAGGCAACCGAGGCCGCGGCAGTATGGGCTTGAGCCTAGCGCATTACCGCGCCGGCCGGACTGAGTGGACGTTCAACTGTCTGTATGTCGACGATTTTCGCCGGCGCCCTCCGACAAGAGGTGACTCGCATCGATGAACTGGCGCCGGCGACTCTTACCCTTCGTTTTTCCGGCGGAGTCCGATCGCTGGCTAATTTTTCTTCGGATCGTAATGGGTCTGGTGGTGGTTTGCTACGCATGGCCTCTGCGGACGGACTGGAACTATCTCCTTGCTGGCACTGGCCGCGGAGTAGCGAGCCGCGATCTGTTGGAAGGCCTCCTTTCGACGCAGAGCCCACTCATTCCGCGGCTGGGTTGGCCGGTCTCGACCTGTCGGCATTTGGGCTTGAGTGAGAGCTTTGCTCTGAGTCTGGCTTGGTTCCTACTTCTTTGCGCCGGCTTCCTCTTGCTCGTGGGCATCTGGACGCGTCCTGCCGCGGTCAGCGCGTGGTTCTTGCAGTTAGCAACGGCCAAGAGCGGGGGTCTGCTAGCCTACGGCGTTGATAACTTTGTCACGATAGGACTCTTCTATCTCACGATCGCGCCTCTGCCAGACCGGCTCTCATTCAGCTGGCAAAGGAACGCATGGCAGAAGACGGATCCGCAGATCTACGGGTTTCATCGGCGCCTGCTCCAAATCCACCTTTGTTTCATCTATTTGTTTAATGGCGCCACCAAGTGTCTCGGGACGGGATGGTGGGATGGTTCGAACGTATGGCAGGTGCTGGTTTAGCCGCCGTTCGATCGTATCCCGATCGCGCTGGTGGCCCCCCTGGAGTGTGTTATTGCCTGTTGTCGGAATAGCGGTTTGTCTTCTCGAGACAAGTTACCCTGTCCTTATCTGGCCCTCCCGCACTCGGCGCTGGGTGCTCACTGCGATTTGTCTCATGCATGGCGCGATCGGTCTTTTGCTGGGGATGTATCTTTTCGCACTGATCATGCTGGTGTTGAACGTCGCGGCCTTCGGCGTTAGCCGGCGCATGCCGGAGACCATGCCTGAGGCAGCCGAAGCGGCCGCAATCGTTTCGCCCGCGGGAACTTTGGTCTCTTAGGCGCCATCAGCGTCCTGGAAATAATTCGACAAGTCGCGGGTAAATGGCGAACTTTACGCTTGTTGGGAAGGAGCTGCGATTGCGATGTCCCCCGAGGACCAAAATCTTGAACCCGAGATCGCTCACATTCTGTCGATCGATGTGGTGGATTATTCCAAGCTGCTCGTCAGCGAAGAGATTGAGCTACTGAACCAGCTCAAGCGAATTGTGCGGGAGACGAAATGCTCCTGCGCCGCCGAGGCCAGCGGGCGCTTGATTCGAATCCCGACCGGGGATGGGATGGTCCTCCTCTTTTTTCACAGTCCGGAAGAGCCATTGCAATGCGCGGTCGAAATCACCGAGGCTTTGCAGTCACATCCCGAAATCAAGGTGCGGATGGGCGCGCACAGCGGGCCGGTTACCATGATAGAGGATGTCAATGACCGGCTGAATGTCGCGGGGGCCGGGATGAACATAGCGCAGCGCGTCCTCGATTGCGGTGACGCCGGCCACATTCTCCTTTCCAAACGCCTGGCGAATGACCTGGCGGAGTACAGCCATTGGCGACCGCACCTTTACGACATGGGGGAGTGCGTTGTGAAGCATGGCGTCAAGCTGCGGTTGGTTAATTTCCACCGTGACTCGATCGGGAACCCGGCGCGCCCCCAGCGTCTTCAGCAAGACGAGGCTTCTGCGGGTCGTGAAGTGAAGGCAGCTGCCTCGCGGCGCAGGTATTTCTGGTTTGGCGGGCTGATGCTCGTGCTCCTGACAGCGGCGGTGATGGGCTTTTTCCTCTTGCGGTGGGTCGGGGACGGAAGATCTACGGCGGAACGGAAAGGGCTTGCGGTTTTGCCATTCGAGAACTGGAGCGACGACTCGGAGGAATCCTATTTCGCGGAGGGGGTGCAGGGCGAAATATTAACCCGTCTAAGCAAAGTTGCGGCCCTGAAAGTCATCAGTCGCGCATCAGTCATAAAATACGGCAACGTGAAGAATCTTGACCTGAAGAAGGTTGCGGAAGAATTGCAGGTAAGATATTTCCTCCATGGGAGCGTGCAGCGCGCTGAGGGCCAGGTGCGGGTAAACGCGCAGTTAGTAGATGGGCTGACTGGTGCGCAGTTATGGGCCGACCGGTTTGACCGGAAAGTGGCTGATGTCTTCAAGATTCAGACTGAGATCGCCGAGAGCATCGTGCTACAGCTGGAGGCGAGGCTAACCCCGGAAGAAAAGGTAGCGATTGAATACCGGCCAACAAACGACCTGGTAGCCTACGAGCTCTACCTGAAGGCGAAGGCCATTATCGAGCGGGTCGCCTACCAATCAAGCCGGACCGAAGATCTGGCCGGCGCGGGCCAGTTGCTGGAGGAGGCTACCTCCCGCGATCCCTCCTTTTATCTCGCCTACTGCCAGCTCGCGAACGCTTACGACCAAATCTATTTTTACGGCAATGACCACTCGCCTCGTCGATTCGCCCTGTCTGAGGCGGCGGTCGACGCGGCGAAGCGATTGCGGCCTGACGCGGGCGAGACGCACCTTGCCGCGGCGAATCACTATTACTTCAGCCGGGACTATGACCAGGCGCGGAAGGAGCTCGCCCTCGCCCGGCGCAAGTTACCGAATGATGCGATACCGATTATTCGCCAGGGATACATCGATCGCCGGGAGGGAAATTGGTCGAGCTCGATCGCAAACTTCGAACTCGCGCTTAAACTCGATCCCCACAATCTCGTTTTCTTAAAGCAGCTCGCGCTCACCTACAGTGCCCTCCGTCTCTACAACAAGGAGCGGAAGGTGCTGGATCGGGCGCTCGCGATTGTGCCCGATGATCCCGCGTTGCGCGTGCAGCGCGCGGAGGTCGAGTTTCACGCGCGGGGGGAAACGGAGCCGATGCGGAAGGCGATCGAGGCCGTTTTGGCGAAGGATCCCGCGGCGCAGAAAACGTTAGGCGATCTTGCATATCAGGTCGCGTTATGTGAGGGCGACGCCGTTCGGGCAGAGCGTGCCCTCGCGTTAATGACTCCCTCCGACGCGCACGAAGAGAGCGGGCCTTATCCCAAGGAATGGTGTGAAGGTCTCATCGCGCGACTCCGAAACGATCCCGTCACGGCGCAGGCGGCGTTCCGGGCTGCGCGTAAAGAGTTGGCTCGCATCGTCGATGAGGAGCCGAATTTTGCGGAAGGGCTCTCGGCGCTCGGGATGGTGGATGCGGCTTTGGGAGACAAGGAAAATGCGATCCGTGAGGGGCGCCGGGGCGTCGAACTGCTGCCGCCGGGCAAAGATGCCGTCGTCAGTCCTCTGCTCCTGCAAAATCTCGCCCTCATCTACGCTTGGACCGGTGAGAAAACGGAGGCGTTGCGCACCCTTAAGAAGGTTACCAGCATGCCTGGTTACCTGAACTATGGATTGCTCCTTCGGCATCCACTCTGGTCCCCCTTGCGCGAGGAACCGGGCTTCCAGGAGATCTTGGCCTCGCTTGCGCCCGCCCCGCGCTGAGCCACGCCCGCCGGCCGGGCCGCTTGCCTGCACGTCCCAAGTGTGATTGATCAAGCGGAACGTGCGTGACTCCAACGAATCAAAGCTGAAAATCGCGATTTTGGGCGCCGGGGGGAGGCTCGGGGCGGCGCTCGCCCGTGAATATGCCGCCACGCACGAGGTGGTCGGTTTTTCGCACGCCCAGCTCGACCTGGCGGAGTTGGCCACGCTGCGCTCGACCCTGGCTCCCTTGCCTTTCGACGTGCTCATCAACGCCGCTGCCCTAACGAACGTTGATTATTGCGAAGATCATCGGGAAGAGGCGATGCGGCTGAATGCCGAGGCGCCGCAGTTGCTCGCCGAGATTTGCCGCGAGAAGGGGAGCCGCTTCATCCACGTCAGCACCGATTATGTTTTCGACGGTGAAAAGCGCGAGCCTTACACCGAAGAGGACGGGGCCGACGCGATCAGTGTTTACGGCGAGTCGAAACGTGCGGGTGAGGTGCTGGCGTTGCAGGCGAACGATCGCGCCCTGGTCATTCGCGTTTCCTGGGTTTTTGGACCGGATCGCCCCAGTTTTGTGGATGCGATCCTGAAGAGGGCGCGGACCGAGGATGCGGTGACCGCGGTGGCGGACAAGTTTTCGACGCCAACCTATACCCTCGACATCGCCGCGATGCTGCGACCGTTCCTCGGCTCGGACGAAGTCAGCGGCATCCTGCACCTCGCCAACAGCGGCGCGTGCAGCTGGCAGGAGTATGCGCAATGGGCGCTGCAATGCTGTCATCGGTTTGGGGTGCCGATGCAGGCGAGGAACGTGGGCGGGGCATTGTTAGGGGAGATGAAAAATTTCATTGCGCGCCGACCAGTCTACACTGTGCTCGGGACGGGGAAGTATGAGCGGATCACGGGAGCGGCCCCGAGGGCGTGGCAGGTTGCCGTGGAAGAATATGTGCGGGACCAGTACCGGAACTGAATGTCGCGCGACTGCCTCCTCTCCCGCACGAATCGAAAACCCCACTTTGAGTTCCATTCCGTTGGGGGTAATATCGCCTTCAGCTTTTTCCTAAACCTATGAATGCTCGCTTAATTCTCGCCGTTTCGTTTTTGGCTTGTTCGCTGGCCGGCACCGCCGGCGCCGCCCTCACGTGGGAATCGAAGGCGGCGGATCTGCATCCGAGCCTCGCCGACAAGACCACGGCGGCCCACTTCAAATACAAGAACACCGGCGAAAAGCCGGTCAAAATCACCTCCGTCCACGCTTCCTGCGGCTGCACCACCGCGGCTCTGGCCAAGGATCTAGTTGCCCCGGGTGAGAGCGGCGAAATCACCGCGACCTTTACTATTGGCGATCGCTATGGCGTCCAGACAAAGACGATCACGGTTATGACTGACGCGGAGCCCACCCAGGCCACCGTGCTGAAGCTGACTGCGACGATTCCGCGGCTGCTCGAGATCGCGCCGGCGTTTGTCTACTGGTCGGCTAACGATACTCTCGAACCCAAGACGATCACGGTAAAGGTTCAGGACGATTATCCCGTCACCAAACTAAACGTCACCTCGACCGACAAGTCGCTTGCCACCAAAGTTGAGCCAGATTCCGAGACAAAGGGATTCAAGATTGTCGTGACTCCGCAGGAAGCGGGTCGACCGATCAACGCGGCGCTCAAGATTGAACCGGACTACCCGAAGGACGCGCCGAAAACCTTCTACGCCAACGTGCGGGTGGACAGCCGGGCCAAAAAGCCTCCTCAATAGCGCGTGCATTCGTCGGTCGTCCGCCAGATTCTCCTCCTGCTCGGGCTGGCTTTTCTTCCGGCGATCGGGCAGGCGGTTTACTATCGCAACGCTGCTACTTGGAGCGCACCGCCGGTTGATTCCGCCCTCGTCACGCTCTCGGAGACCAAAGGCTGGGGCGACGCGGTTCTCTGGGTCGATGCGCGACCCGAGGAGGAATTCGCCCGCGCCCACGTCCCCGGCGCCCTGCTCTTGAATGAAGACGATTGGGACGCGCGCCTCCGTACTTTGCTCACGGCGTGGGCGCCGGAACGGAAGCTGGTGGTCTACTGCAGCGCGAAGAGCTGCAGCGCGAGTCACGCCGTCGCGGAGCGACTCCGCCACGAAGCCGGTTTGGAGAATGTCTACGTCCTGGAAGGCGGCTGGGAAGAGTGGAAGGGGCGCAATCCATGAATCGCTCCGGAACTTCGGGAGAGGCTTTCCATCGGGGAGTTCTCGTTAGGCGCGGGCTCGCTCTCCTGGCCGGCGCGGTTTTTGTCTACGCCGGAATCTTGAAAGTGCGCGACCCGCTCCAGTTCGCCCTCGATGTGAACAACTATCATCTCGTTTCTTGGCCGATCGGCGTGCGACTCGCGTTTTACCTGCCCTGGCTGGAAATCCTGGCCGGCCTCGCGCTCATTTTTTACCGCGCATTTTCCGGTGCACTGGCTATCACCGGCGCGCTCATGCTTGGTTTCATCGGCGCGACGATCTGGGCCGAAGCGCAGGGGATCAATGTCGACTGCGGTTGTTTCGGCGCCGCCGGCAGCAATCTCAGCTTTTCCTGGCACCTCGTCCTGAACCTGTCGATTTTGCTCGTCCTGCTCTTCCTCTGGTTCACCCGCGCCAAGCCCGACGAGATCACCCCGGCCCGGGCTGCTTCGGCCTAACGACGCGCGGAACCGTCCTCAGTCGATGCGAGTTTCGATTCGGTTTTGCATGGAAACTCCGACTCTCTACGTCAAACGCGGTTGTCCATATTGCAAAGCCGCGACTAATTATCTCGACCAGCACCAAATCAACTACGACGCGGTCGAGGTGCGGGGCGATCCCGCCGCGATGCAAAAACTGCAAGAGGTCTCGGGCCAGACGAAGACGCCTACCCTGGTCTGGCAGGGAGACGTGCTGGCCAATTTCGGCACAGAAGAGCTGGAAGAGTTCTGCCGTTCGCACACCGCGGGCTGAGCGTCAGGAAGTTGCCCTAACGACGAGGCGCTGCAGTTCGCCCGCGGGAGTGCGCTGCACTTCCACCAGCTCAAAGGCGCGGCCGGCGTCCTCCGGCCCGTTGCGGATGAACAGGGGAGCACTGATGGCCTTGAGCAGGAGAGCGGCCACGTCGAAGCCGGCCGACAACTCGGCGGTCTGTAATTCAAACTGCGCCGTCAGCCGCACGTGCATCGCGGCCTCTTCGGACGCAGCCAGGCGCAACTTGCCATTGGAGCGCTGAAAATCACTCGCCCCGACCGCGAAGATGCCATGCGGGACGGGCAATTGCGGCGGTCGATGAATGGGGACGAGGCGCATCGTCTCGATTCGTCCCGCTTCATCGAGCGCGACTTTTCCGAGGCGAAAACCAGATTCGAGCGGAACGCCGCCGAGCTCTTTTTGCTCGCGCATCTTCACTGAGGCGATCGCGTCGAAAAGCTCGAGGGCGGCTGTCTCCACCCGAAGGGAGGGACCGAATTCCAGCGCCAGGACCTTGAGGGCCAGGGTGACACTCAACTCCGTTCGCCGGGCGGCCGTGGCGCCTGTCGCTGGAGACGATCCCAGCGCCTCCGTCCGGGAGGCTAGAGCGAGCGCTTTGGCGGGAGGAGAGGATGCCGTCTGCTCCGGCGGCGGAGGCTCCGCGGGAGCGCTCTTGAATCCATGTCCGTTAGGCGAGGCCGGTTTCGCGTTGTCGGCGCGGGCCTCAGCAGCCGAGGTGGACGAACCGCCTGAGTTCGACTTCGACCGGGGCGACGGGGGCAACGGACCTGCGGCCAACGCTTTTTCGACGGCGTTGATCAAGGCGCCGGAAAGAAAGGGCTTGGGCATGGCCGCCACGACGTTGGCGTATTCCTCCGCGGTCTTGGCCAGTTCGCTCAAGTGCCCCGACATCATCAGCACGGGCAGGCGCTCAGTCGCAGGATTCGCGAGCAAGGCGGCACAGACGAGATCGCCAGTGATGTCGGCCAGACTGTAATCCAGCAGAATCAGATCAGGCCGTTCGCTCGCCGCAGTCCGCAGACCCTGCCGGCCCGACGAAGCGGTGAAGATCTGAAAACTTCGATCTGCCGTGGCCAGGACGTCCGCGACGAAGATGAGGAGCATTTCCGTGTCGTCGATGACGAGGATCTTCTTGCCGTTAGGTGCCTTCCCAGGTTGTGCGACGGGGTTCTCGCCCGGCGCCGGGCGCCGGTGCTCCGCGTGCAGTGTGCGCACCATCTGCAACAGGACGGTAGCCCATGCACCCTCGATCGTGCGGGGCGAACACGAGGGCAATTCACCCTCGCTCATCCGCGGAGCCGGCCAGTGCAAGATTTTTTCCAAGGCTGCAAGCCCGGTGACCGTGTCCACGACAGCGTGCGAGATCTGGCCTTTCTGGAAATAGATGTCGCCAATTTCGTCGTCGCGGGACTCGACCCGAACGACGGTTGTGCTTCCGGCCAGGCACTTGAGTTGTAGGATGTCGATCGCGTGCAATTGCCGGAGCGTGCCGCGGGAAACGGCGCCAGCCATTCCGTTCCACGGCCCGAGCAGCGCTTGCACCGCAGCGCCAAATTCCTCCAGGTCGAATGGCTTCTCCATGAACTGGATCGCGCCGGCCGTGCCGCGCTCGGCCCGCAACTCCCGCGAAGTGCCGGCCGCGAAGACCAGCACGCGCGCATCGGGATACGCGTTGCGCAGCTTGTAAAAGAACTCGATCTCTCCACGGGGCGGCGGGTCCAGATCGATCACAAAAAGCTCGGCCTGTATGGTGGTGGCGAGTTCTTCCGCCTCGGCGAAGTCGCGGGCCACCTGCACGGTATGGAGCGGCGCAAATTTCCGGAGCGCCGATGCTACCGCCACGCCCAGGTTGCTGTATTCCTCGACCAGAAGGATGCCGCGCGACCGATTTTCGGAGTCTGAAGGTGGAGGGTTGGCAGGCACGTTAGGCAGGCAAAGAGCGTTCGAGAATAGGAGAAGCGGGCCGCATGTTAAAGCAACCCATTGCAAGTTGCGTGCCCATTCCATCGGGGCCAGTGCGGGCGCTGGCTGATTTACTCGTAGCGGAGCGCTTCGATCGGGTCGAGCGAAGCCGCGCGGTAGGCGGGATAAAGGCCAAAACCGATCCCGATCGCCGAGCAGACCACCAGCCCCGCCACGGCCCAGCCGAAGGGGAAGATCAGGTCCACCTTGAGCCAGAGGGCCAGCAGATCCCCACCGATCACGCCGAGCACGATACCCAGAATCCCCCCCGCTTCGGAAATAAAGACTGCTTCGGCCAGGAACTGTCGCAGAATATCACGGTTCCGGGCTCCGATCGACTTGCGCACGCCGATCTCTTTTGTTCGCTCCGTCACGCTGACCAGCATGATGTTCATGATGCCGATGCCGGCGGCGAGGAGGGCGATCGTGCTGATGACAAATGCGCCGATCCGGATCACCCCCGCGATCGAGACGAACGCGCTCTTGAGCGATTCGTTCGTATAGATTTCGAAGTCGTTAGGATCCTCCGCGCTCAATCCACGCGCGATCCGCATCGCGCCGACGCCGCGGTCGAAGGTGCGATTGTAATCCATCTGGGAGAACGATTGGGTGGCGATATTGATCGTGCGGTTGGCCGAGCCGAAGTCTTCAAAGAATCGTGTGATGGGCAGGGCCACGATGTCGTCCTGGCTTTGCCCGAAGGCCGTCCCGCGGCTCGCCAGCACGCCGATGATCGTATAGGTGTGCCCGCTCAGTTTCATGACCCGGCCGATCGGCGACTCGTTAGGGAAAAGGCGCTCCTCGATGGCGTGCCCGACCACGGCCACGCGGCGGCTCAGAGCGACATCTTCCTCGTTCAGGTTGCGTCCGTAACCGAGGGTATAGGCATTCGCCGCGAGAAAGCTCTTGTTCGTGCCCACGACCTGAAGGCTGGGCGTGGTCTTGACCCCGTTGTAAACGGCCTGTTTCCCACCCGCGAAGACCTTCAGGCAAACCTCCGCCGCATTGCCTTCCATCAGGCCGGCATAGCGCTGCGCCTCACGATAGTTGATGTCGCTCCGATTTTCATACTTCTCCGAGCCTCTCCCGTGCGCGTCCACCGTCACCGGGTATTTGGCGAACTGGAAGATATTCGAGCCGAAGAGGGTGAGCCCGGTCTCAATCGACGATTGCATCGCGCCGATCGCCGTCATGACTGAGATGACGGAAAAGACGCCGATCGTGATCCCGAGCATGGTCAGGGCCGAGCGCAGCTTGTTCGCGCCGACCGACGCCAGCGCCATGCTGAAAATCTCGCGCAGATTCATCTTCTGTGGCCGCTCCTGTAGCCGCTCCGCTGTGCGAAGCGTGGGTGTAAGGCTTCGAAGCCGACGCTCCACCGGGGCAAAGCCTTCCCTCGCGTCGCCCACAGGACGACGGCTACAGGCCAGGTTCCAAGGCAGCTATTCATAGCGCAACGCGGTAACCGGATCGAGCCGCGAGGCCGACCAGGCCGGCGCGATCCCCGAGACGAGACCCGTCAACACCGACACGACCATGCTTGCGATGACCAGGTCGATCGAAAAGCTAATCGGGAATGAGGGAAAGGCGGCCGCCATCCCGAAACACATCAGGTAGGCCACGATCAACCCGATCAACCCGCCAAGAAGGCAGAGCGCGGTCGATTCAATTAGGAATTGCAGCAGGATCGTACGCCGTCGCGCGCCGAGCGCCTTGCGTGTTCCGATCTCTTTCGTCCGCTCCTTCACGCTGACGAAGGTAATGTTCATGATCCCGATCGCACCGACAAAAAGGGAGAGTCCGGTGATGAACAGACCGGCAATGGCAATCGTTGCCTTGACCCCGTCGAGTGTGCTCTTGAAAGCCTGCTGCTCGTTGATGCTGAAATCATCCCGCTTTTCCGGCGGGAGCGAACGCAGCCGCCGCATGATCCCGGTGAGCTCGTCGCGCGCGTCGAGCATGTGGCTCTTGTCCTTCACCTTTACCCGCACGTCGGCCTCGCTCTTGGCGCTAAAATATTTCTTAAAAACCGGTAGCGGGACGATCACGATGGAGTCGAGGCTGAAGAGGCCGAGAAATGTGCCCTGCCGGGTCAGCGTCCCGACGATCTTAAAGGGGTTCCCGTTAATTAGGACTCGTTTGTCAAGCGCGCTGCGGCCGCTGAAGAGGGCGTCGGCCACATCATACCCGACCACGCAGACTTCCGCGCCGCCGCGCGCTTCCACCTCGTTGAAGAAGCGCCCTTCGCTGCAATCGACCGTCGAGATCAGGGTGTAGTCGGTTGTCGTGCCGAGGATGAAGACGTTGTCCACCTTGGTTTCCCCTGCCTTGACCGAACGGAGCAGGCTCATTGTCGGTACCGCGATCATCAGGTTGGAGTTGGGCGTCCCGGCGATCGCGCGATTGATCTTGTCCGCGTCCTCGGTCCGGATTTTTTTGCGGTCGCGATAGTTCCACCAGTCGTTCATCCGGGTCCAGGGCCGTTGCGAGACGTAGAGGACGTCGTCGCCGATGATTGCCATGCTCTTGTCGAAGCCGGTCGAGATCCCGTTGATCGCGGTGCCCATCAGCGTCACGGCCACGATCCCGATGATGACGCCGAGGGCGGTGAGCATCGAGCGGGTCTTGTTCGACGCCATTTGCGCGGCGGCGATTTTCCAGCTCTCGGTCAGCTCATAGAGGAAGCGCTTCATCAGGTTCGCGCCGTTACGAAACGGTGGCGGGAATCGCGGCGGACGCGGACACTTCGTCCCGCTCGATCATGCCGTCGCGCAGATGCACGCTGCGGCGGGCGTGGCGCGCGACATCGGCTTCGTGGGTCACGACGATGACGGTGTTGCCCTCCTGGTAGAGGTTCTCGAAAAGTGTCATGATCTCTTCGCCGGTCTTGGAATCGAGATTACCGGTCGGCTCATCGGCCAGGATGATCGAGGGATGGTTGACGAGGGCGCGGGCGATCGCGACGCGCTGGCGCTGACCGCCGGAGAGTTCGTTTGGCTTATGTGTCAGGCGATCGCCCAGACCGACCGAGGCGAGGGCCTGGGCGGCCCGTTCTTCGCGCTCTTCCGGGTCGATCCCGGCATAGATCAGCGGCAGCTCGACGTTGCGCAGGCTGGTCGAGCGGGGGAGGAGATTGAAGGTCTGGAAGACAAAGCCGATCTCGCGATTACGAATCTCGGCGAGCTCATCGCCATCCATCTCGGAGACGTCGCGGCCATTGAATTCATAGCGGCCGGAGCTCGGCGTATCGAGGCAGCCGAGCATGTTCATGAGAGTGGATTTGCCGCTCCCGCTCGGACCCATGATGGCGAGATACTCGTTCCGCCGGATCTGCAGTGTGACCCCGCGCAGGGCGTGGATCGTCTCCTCGCCCATCACGTATTCCTTCGTGATGTTCTCGATATCGATGACGAGCGGGCCGG
>JBDTOL010000006.1:0-3528 GCA_039933235.1 Spartobacteria bacterium
TAATACCGCTCGACGTTCCAGCGATCCGGCGGGACGTCGCACACGCCTTCGCGGCCTTCGATGAGAAGTTTCCAGAGCGAATCGCTGGCATTCACGCCGCCGGGAAAGCGGCAGCCGACGCCAATGATTGCAATACGTTCTTTATCCATGCTTATGTGTGTTGCTGGGGAGCGGTTTGATCAATGCTGCGGGCGATCATGTCAAGGACTGGCCCGACAGGGCGGAGGGAATGAGACGGTAACTAACGGTCTGTCATTCACTGATCTAGAACTGCATTCGTTTTCCGATGGATCAACACACGTATGTGGGCGGCGAATTACGCTTTCTGAAAAACGCTATGTTGATCAGCAGCACCACTGTAGACCGGAAACGGGGCTAAGGCGAAAAGCGAGAACCAAGGCGGATATTCCTACCTTCCCTTAAACACGAGCTCTGCGAAAGTAACGCCTCATGTGCGGAGTTGCCGGAATTATCGATCTCAGCGGACAACGCTCCGCACCGGAAGGCGCCGTGCAGCGGATGTCGCGAGCCCTGACCCATCGCGGCCCGGATGAAGAAGGGTTTTTGCAACGCCCGGGAATTTCGCTCGCCTCGCGCCGGCTAAGCATTGTCGGGTTGGCTGACGGTCAGCAGCCGATGACGAACGAAGACCGCAGCCTGAATGTGATCTTCAACGGGGAGCTTTTCGATTACGTCGAACGGCGGGAAGAGCTGAGGGAGCGCGGACACGAGTTCGTGACGCATTGCGACACCGAGATCA
Source organism: Spartobacteria bacterium (assembly GCA_039933235.1). Lineage (GTDB taxonomy): Bacteria > Verrucomicrobiota > Verrucomicrobiia > Chthoniobacterales > UBA10450 > Palsa-1392. The sequence goes on from JBDTOL010000006.1 coordinate 761, forward strand.
TCCCGCATCTGTGGGAGGAACATCGCGAAGGGACCTGGGAAAAGCTGCGCGGGCAATTTGCCATCGCGGTTTGGGACGAGCGCCAGCGGCAGCTGCATCTCGGGCGTGATCGCTTCGGCATTTCGCCGCTTTATTGGACGCGACAAGGCGATTGGCTGCTCTTTGCATCGGAGATCAAGGGGTTGCTGGCCTCGGGGATGGTGCCGGCAAAACCGGATCGCAAGGGGCTTGATCACGTCTTTACCTTCACGGCGTTGCCCGGTCCGCGCACCTGTTTTGAGGGCGTGCAGCTTCTGCCGCCGGCGCATTGTTTGCGCATCACCCCGTCGAAGAACGGCTCGAGCCCCGAGATTGCCGAGCGCGCTTATTGGGAAATGGATTTCCCGGACGCGGGCGAGGAAGTCTGGGGCTACGACTCGAAAGCGCTGGTGGATGAATTTGAGGGAGTGCTGCTGCAGGCGGTCGAGGAACGGCTGCGCGCAGACGTGCCGGTCGGCTCTTACCTTTCGGGCGGGGTCGATTCAAGCATGATCCTGGCGCTGGCCTGCCACCTGAAAGGTCCGCAGATCAACACCTACACCGTGCAGGTCAACGAGCCGGGGCTTGATGAGCTGAGTGCGGCGAGCCTTTCGGCCAAACATATCGGAGCGAAAGCGCCGATCGTGCAGCAGTATGGCGATCGCGAAGCGCTGGAGAGTTATCCGAAGCTGATCGAAGCAGCGGAAGCACCGGTTATCGACACTTCCTGCGGCGCCTTGCTCAAGCTCGCGGAACGCGTCCACGCCAACGGCCAGAAAGTGGTCTTGACCGGCGAAGGCGCGGACGAATGGCTCGTCGGCTATCCCTGGTACAAAGCGGCCAAGCTGGCGAAAGTCCTCGATGTCTTCCCCGGAGTAAACCTGGGCTACTGGGTGCGGAGCGGTTACTTGCGGATGAACAAAGTGCCGCATTTCCCGGCTTCGTGGCGCGCGCGGGTGGAGGCGTCAATCGGCGGGCCGAACGCCTGGATCGATTCCTACGGACTGCTCGCGATCTCGAAGCTGCGTTTTTACTCTGAAGAGATGCGCGAGGTGATGAATAACAGCCACCCGTGGGGCGAGCTCGGGTTCCCACTCGAAAGAGCGAAACGCTGGGCACCGCTCAATCGCGGAATCTGGATGGCGGCGCGCGTCTTGTTGGCCGGTCATCTCTTGCAAGCGAAGGGCGATCGCGTGGCTATGCATTCATCGGTCGAGGTGCGCTATCCATTCCTCGACGAAGCGGTTTTCGATTTCACCGCCAAGCTTCATCCACGCTGGAAACTGCGCGGCTTCGGCGACAAATATCTCCTCCGGCTCCTGGCCGAGCGCTGGATTCCGAAATCGATCGCGCGTCGAGGGAAAGTCATTTTTCGCGCGCCGCTCGACAGTTTCCACATGGACCCCGAGCCGCCGTTCGTCGGGCAACTCCTGAGCAACGAATCACTCCGCAAAACCGGTTACTTCGATCTCAAGGAAGTCGCGCATTGGCGGAAAGCGTTCCGCGAAATGAAAGCCGGTTCGCTTCCGCGACTATCGGTTGAGATGGGCTTGGCGGCCGTGGTCGCGACTCAACTCTGGCACCATCAATTCATGGGTGGCGGCCTGGCCGACATGCCGGAATGGCAGGCCTACAACGCGCCTTAGATTGTAGCTGGGGACGCTGTCCCCGGCCCGTCCAAAGTGGTCAGCGTCCTCTCTGTCCCAAGGAAAGGGAGTCCAGTTTGGCGCATCCCTGGGTCATCGACCCCGGCTACAACCAAGCCGTCACTTGAGCTTCGTCAGCAGCTCTCGTCCGTCCTCTTTGGCTTCGTTGTCGTCCTTTTCCTGATTGGGCAAGGCCAGCCCCTTCTCGATATTCTGTCTCGCCTCCTCTTTGCGGCCCATCTGTAAATAAATGTGACCGAGCTCGATGTAGTGGATGGGGCGGCGAGGGTTAATGGCAATCGCTTTCAAGAGACACTTTTCCGCCGTTTCGTTGCTCGCTTCCGGCAGCTTGCCGAAAAACACTCCGGCCAGCATTTTCTTCACTCCGGGAATGTCCGCAATGGTGCGATTCCAGCGACCCAGGATGTGCCACGCGTTACCATTCTCCGGGTCGAGTTCGATGGCGCGGTCGCAACCCGCCTTGATCCGCGGCGCCGCGTCCACCTGCTCGCTGGGGCCCATGAACGGGAGCATTTTTCCGTAGCTGATCGCGGGTGAGAGCTGCGCCTCGGAGCTCTTCGGGGCGAGTTCCGCTCCGCGATTCGCATAATCTAGCGAGAGATGACCGAGCCGAAGCTTCTCCGCATTCTCGGACGCGTCGGCCATCAAATGGCGGTACTGCCGGGCGATACGATCGAGCAGATCGACGTTGTCCGGATCCTCTTTCAGCGCAGGCAGGTAATATTTGAGCGCCTCTTCGGCATGAAGATTTTTGTCGAGCGGATCGCCCTTGGCAATCAGCGCATCCGCACTCTGGCCGTGGGCAGAAGAAACGCAGAAATATAATCCTACCCAGAGAAGTGCGGGAAAGCAGACGAAGCGAGTCATACACATTAAGGATACAACGAATTCGGCGGGTGTTTCGTCCTTTATGAATCGTGTCCCGCTTCGATCTTGGTTGCGGCGCGTCTAACGCTCCGTTTGGACGTCGCGGCCTCGCCCTCGGCACGATAAATGCGGCATTGACTCATCCAGCTTCACTCTTTTACGACCCCGAATGCACTGCTTCACTAGGCAAACTCTCCTTGTCGGATCGGTCTGGCC
>JBDTOL010000007.1:0-13145 GCA_039933235.1 Spartobacteria bacterium
AGTGCGATCAGCTCCTTCCAGCTGTCCGTCCTGACGAGCCAATTGTAATTCAAGTCCCCGGCCAACTTCTCCGCGTTCGTTAGGCCGAGATCGGCCACGTCGCCATCGGCCCAGACGAAGGGGTAAAACTCTTCAACGTCACAGGCCGTCGTTCCGCCTTTTTCGCGCCGGTAGATCCGGACTGTGCCTGTGTCGCCCAACTCGATAGCGACGATGCGTGGCGTTTGATCTGCCCCAAAGAGGAGTTGGTTGTCTGCAAAAGCCATCGCCGAACGATGGCACATCTTCGCCGTCATTCCGAGTTGCAGTGGATGGCGCAGACCCGCGGATTTCGATTGTTTTGCCGCCGCGCGCTTAGCGCATCCCGCTGTCGGCAGTCCAGTCGACCGTCGCCATCTTGCCGGTCGCCACCTCGACTTCGAAGCGCCAATGCCCGATCGCCGGCCCGCCCTCTTCGCGTAAGACGACGTAGTGACCGGGCGGAAGATTGACTTTGAAGTGACCCTTTTCGTCGGTCTTGAAAGAAGTCACCTTCTCGTCTCCCTGCCGGATGACGAAGGCGGTGTTTGCGACCGGTGTTTTGCTTGGAGCGTCTTCGCGTTGCGGACCCGGATTGCTGGGCGAAACGTAAATCACGCCTTCGATTCCGCTGTCGTCAGCACGCGCCGTCCCGGTCATCGCGATCACGACCAAGAGGCTACCGAGGATCCAGCGCAACCGATAAAGATATGGAGTGCTCACGGGATACTATCGTGCATCGTGTCCCGCCCGCCAACCGCCGCCCGCCTGAATCCCGGAAGGAATCTCTAGGCCGGATACAGGATTCGGTAATTCCAGTATGCGATCACGAGTGAGAGAACGAGGAGGGTTGCGGATGGAAGCATTTTGAAGGGCGGATTCTTCATCCGCAGATGTGTGCCCAGCGCGCCCAGCATGAGCACGGCGATGCCCACTCCGCCGAGGACGGCGCCACGGGGACGCCCGATCCCGACGAGGAGGCAGATCGCAAAGCTCACCTTCAGGATCCCGACGATATCGCGCAGCCAATCCGGATACCCGTACTGTTTGAATTCCTCGATAATGTTGGGGTACCGCACGCCCCAGACAAAGAAGATCGAGGCCGCCACGAACACCTGCAGAAACACTGACAACGCATGCATGGTCGCAGGCTACCGAATCCGCTGAAGCGTTGGGATAAAAAAATCACAGAATCAAGAGACGAACATGCGAATCGCCGCGCCATAGCTGAGCAGAGCCGTTAAGCCGGCGATCCCGCGCGAAAGCCAGTTCAGTTGCCCCCTCACGCTCTTGCGGTCCGACTATCTCCCGTTGCGCTGAGTGCACCGCGGTCTCTGCCGAGGTAGAGAGGCTAGAGGCCGCCGGCGGCCTGCGTCTGCCCGTTCGTAAATTCCTCAATGCATTTGGTCAGGGCAGCGAGGCTGGCTGGCTTGGCGATAAAAAAGTGCCCGGCAATCATGGCTCCGTTGGCCGTCGTCTCTTGCGGGGAAACGAGCGCAGTGAGGAAAACGAGGGGCACCTTTTCGAGTCTCCTTTCCGATCGGATTTGCGCGGCCAGGTGTCCCCCATCGATCTCCGGCATCATGACATCTAGAAAGATGAGGTCGGGTCCGAAGCGGCGCGCTGTTTCAATCGCCCGATCGGCGTGGTTTTCGGTGCAGACAGAGTAAGCCCCGGAGCGTTCCAGGTTCACTTTTATCGTGCGGGTGATGCTCGGTTCGTCGTCGATCACGAGGATGCGTTTGCTCTTCATGGTTTCTTTTTCTTTCTAATTGGGATTCGAATGGTGACACGAGCGCCTCCTTCCGGCCGATTGGCCAGGCTGAGCGTGCCGCCATGCAATTGCACGATCTGCCGGGCAACGGAAAGTCCAAGACCACTGCCTTGACCGACCGGTTTGGTGGTAAAAAACGGCTCGAAAAGTTTGACCTGGTGCTCAGCCGAGATGCCCACGCCCGAGTCATCGATCTCGGCGACGAAATCAGGAGCCTGCAGGCGGGTGCGCAAAGTCAGGGTGCCGCCACCGGGGGTCGCCTGGATGGCGTTGAGGAGGACGTTGACGAGCACCTGTTCCATCTTGTTCCGGTCGAGAAAAAGAACCGGCGAGTAGGGATAGAACTCACGCACCAAGCCGAGATGCTTGCGCGACATCTCGTGTTTCAGGAACCCAAGCGCGCGCTCCGCGACCTCCTGGAAATTATCTGGCTGCAGTGAGAGCGGCGCGGGCCGGGCAAACTCCAGCATCTCGCTCACCACTCGGTTGGCGCGTTCCACCGCCTCGCGCAGGGAGTCGATCATCGCTCGACCGTCGCTCTCGGTCGGAGGCACGATCTCGGAAAGATAGTCCGCCACCATCGTGATCGTCATGAGCGGGTTTTTCACTTCGTGGGCCACCCCGGCCGCGAGACGACCGATCGATTCCATCTTGTCCGCTTCGATGAAATGCAGGCGCGCAGCTTCCAGCTCCACGTTGGCTTGGGCGAGGGAGGCAGTCCGCTGCCTGACCCGGCTCTCGAGTTCATTTTGAAAGCGGCGGATGGCGCAGAGCAACTCCACCACGAAGCCGTAGATCAAGGCCGGCACGACCGCATTCCAGTACGGCATGAGGGGATGCCCATGGGGATAGCTGAGCGCGAGATCACCGATGAGCCAAGCCACCGCACTGAGCAGCCCGATAAACCAGCCACTCACACGGCCCGCATACCAGGCAGCGAAACCCACCGGCATGAGATAGAACACGGCGAGCGAGTAATCGCCCGTCACATAGTCGAATCTCCCGATCAGCATCACCGAACTCGCGGCCAGCAAAGTCGCGGCCAGAGGGGAGAGGCGAACTGGTCCGGCGGGGGCTTCGAGTCGCGCGCGCGCCGCGGGCATCTCGTGCATGAAGGCTTCCATCCAAGGTAGAGTAGGATCGTCCCGCGATTTCGCCCATCGGCCGTGGAACCCATTGCCAATAGGCGCTGCGCCTATCTTCTCCGGCTCGCCTAACCGGAGCGGCTGTGCGACTCTTGCCCCGGTGCGTTTTCCGCCGCCCATTCGAATCACGGCCCCGCTCCTCGCCCTGGTCTTCGGCCTGCTCGCGACTTTTTTCGATTACCGGCTCAATCTCAATCTCGATCTCGCACGGCATCTCAATGAGGTGCGGGCCCGGGCCGACTCCAAGAGCCGTCACCTCGCCGACATCAGCGAGCGGTTGCTTGCGTCCGGTGATCGGGACGTTTTGCAGTCGGAGGTGGAAGCCATTCCCGATCTCCCCGAGGAGGAGCTGGTCGGGGTGATGGATGACCGTGGCCGTTTGATCGCGGAGAGCAGCCATAGCTTGCGCGGACGATTAGCCGCCGAAACGCTCTTCGCGCCTGCGGCGGCACTTACCCATTCGACGAACCCACCCACCGCCCAGCCGGCGGAGAATGGCGCCGCGGTGCTGAGCGCGCATCCGTTTCGTCTTGGCGATGGGGGACAAGGCTGGGTGCTTTTTGTCTTTGATCGGGCCGACGCGATCGCCGACGCGCAGGACGATGCGCGTACCCAGCTTCTCTGGATGGCGTCCGCCATGGCGTTGCTCAGTTTTGTGCTTTGGGCGGTGCTGCACTTCGGCTTCGCCCAACGGCTCGTCCGGCTGGCTCACTCCATGGAGACATTTGGGAAGGAAGGCGCAAAGGCGCCCGACGTCATCCCAGGTGGCGATGAAGTCGCCACCCTCTCCGCGAAGTTTGCCGACATGGCGGAGCACCTGCGGGACCGCGAGAGCGAGCAGTTGCGCCTCGAACGCGAGGTGCTCGAGATTTCCGAGAGCGAACGCCGCCGCATCGGCCACGAGGTGCACGATAGCCTCGGCCAGCGCCTGACCGCCGCCTCTCTCTCGACCAATGCACTCGTGAGCGCATTGAAAACCGACGCGCCCGCACTCACGCACCGCGGCGAAGACATCGGGCAGCAACTGCGCGAAGCCATCGCCGAAACCCGCACCCTCTCCCACGGCCTGGCGCCGGTGGCACTCGGCGCCGACGGCTTGAATACCGCTCTCTCAATGCTGGCCGAGAGCACTAACCGCGGCAGCGGCGTGCGCTGCATTTTCGAATGTGAAAAACCGGTGCGGATCGAATACCCGGAACTTGCCGTCCATCTTTATCGCATCGCGCAGGAAGCAGTGAACAACGCGCTCAAGCACGCTGCACCCTCGGAAATTCGGCTTGGCCTTGAATGCCGCGACGGCGCAATTCTCCTCGAGGTCGAAGATGATGGAGAAGGGTTTGAGGAAAGCGCCGCGCCTAACGATGGCATCGGTCTCCGGGTCATGCGCTACCGCGCGCGGCTCATCGGCGGCCTGCTCGAAATTGGCTCGGCACCTGCGGGCGGGACGCGTATCACTTGTCTCGTTCAGATGCCCGCATGAGTGCCACGAAAACCAAAGCAGCGCCCAAGTCGCGCATCTTGCTGGTGGACGATCATCGCTCGGTCCTCCGCGGCTACCAGCTCATGCTCGATGCCGAGCCGGACCTAGCGGTATCGGCGATGGTGACGAGCGCGGCCGAGGCTATGAGCGCGATCGAGCGCGCGCGCCCCGACCTCGTCATCACGGATCTCACCTTGCCGGGTCGGGGCGGTCTTGACCTGATCAAGGATCTCATCGCCCTCCGTCCGGAACTGCGCATTCTCGTCTGCTCGATGCACGACGAAACGCTCTATGCCGAGCGCGCTTTGCGAGCCGGCGCGAAAGGTTATGTGATGAAGGACGCTGACGGCCCCACCTTTCTCAGCGCCATCCGCCGCGTGCTCGGCGGCCAGGTTTACATGAGCGAGAAACTGGCCGCGCGCGTGCTCGACGCCTTCGCCACTACGCGTCCGCGCGGGAGCAGTTCGCCGCTGGAAAAACTGAGCGACCGCGAGTTCGAGGTCTTCCGTTTTTTTGGCGAAGGCAAGACCGCCAAAGAAATCGCGGGCCAGCTCAACCTCAGCCCGAAAACGGTTTCGGTGCATCGCGATCACATCAAAGAAAAACTCAAGTTCGCGACCAGCGCGGAGATGATTCGCCAGGCCGTGCGCTACGTCGAGACGGAGCAGCTCGAGGGACGCTAGCATTCTTCCCGGTTCCGTTTCGCCGGCTTCGCCCTGACCGGCAACCGTTAGGCGCGCCGCCTATTTACGATGGGCAACAGGGCTCATAGCGCCGCGCCGCGGAAGATTCTTTCGGCCGCTCGCCTTGGTGTGGGCCCTGGCCGCTCTCACCGGTTGCGCCTCAACCGGGAGTAGAGTGACTCAGACCACCACCCTTGATCTGAACGGAGACGGCGTCATCTCACGGGGCGAATACGCCCAGACGAAACTTCAACGGGCGTTTAGGAAACTGGATTTAAACGGTGATGAAAAGCTCACCCTGGCGGAATGGAAGCAGACCGATCAAAGCCCCGAGGCGGAAAAGAACTTTGGTGCGCTGGATGAAAACGGCGATCAATACATTAGCGTGGCGGAGTTCCTCAAACTCGCGCCGAAACATTCCAACTTGGATCAGGTCGTGGCGAACATGGATACGAATGAGGACACTAATCTCTCCGAGGATGAAATAGCGCAGGAGCCGGCGGTGAGGCTATTTTCCTTTCCATTTTGATCGGCTTGGTGGCGGATAACTCGACCATGAAATCACGCGCCAAACTTTTCCTTGGCGCTGCGGTCCTTGCCTCGGTCACGTTGATCTCGGCTGCAGGGCAAGAGTCGACAATCAACCCAACCCCAGATACCGGAGGAACTCATTTCCAATACACCAATCGACTCAGCAAAGAGCACAGCCCTTATTTGCTGCAGCACGCGCACAACCCGGTGGACTGGTATCCGTGGGGCGAGGAAGCGTTCGCAAAGGCGCGGAAAGAAAACAGGCCAATCTTTTTATCGGTCGGCTACTCCACCTGCCACTGGTGCCACGTGATGGAGCACGAGTCTTTCGAGAACGTCGCGATCGCGAAAATCCTGAACGACAATTTCGTCTGCATTAAAGTGGATCGCGAAGAACGGCCCGACGTGGACAGCGTTTACATGGCCTTCGTCCAGGCAACGACGGGGAGCGGCGGCTGGCCCATGAGTGTGTGGCTCACGCCGGACCTGAAACCATTTGTCGGCGGGACCTATTTTCCGCCCCAACAGTTCACCGCGGCTTTGAACAAAATCGCTGAGGCTTGGAAAAACGATCGCGCCAAAATCATCGCTGGCTCCGAGCAAATCATGAGCGCGTTGCAAAAGGCCGCGCAGGTCTCGGGCGATTCCACCGCCAGAATCAGCGCGGGCGTGGAGAAGAAAGCCTATGAGCAATTCGCCTCCGGCTTTGATCCAGAGTTCGGCGGCTTCGGCCCGGCACCCAAGTTTCCGCGACCTGTGATCTTGAATTTTCTCGATCGCGTCTATGCCGCCGACCCTGACTCGAAAGACGGCCAGCACGCGCTGGAGATGACCCTCGTCACGTTGCGCAAAATGGCTGCGGGCGGGATTCACGATCAACTCGGCGGCGGATTTCATCGTTACTCGACGGACAAGTTCTGGCACGTCCCGCACTTCGAAAAAATGCTCTACGACCAGGCGCAGCTCGCGATCGCCTATCTCAACGCTTTTCAAATCACGCGCGAGCCAGTCTTCGAGCAGACGGCGCGCGACATTCTCGATTACGTCCGGCGCGACATGACCGACAAGGACGGCGGCTTTTATTCCGCCGAGGATGCCGACAGTTTGATCGCCGGCGGCAAACCAGAGCACGCCGAAGGCGCGTTCTACGTCTGGACGAAAGCGGAGATCGATCAGGTGCTCGGATCGGAGCGCGCCAAAGTCTTTGATTATTCCTACGGCGTCGAAGCGAAAGGGAACGCGCCGGCTGATCCACAGGGTGAATTCAAAAATAAGAACATCCTCATTCAGCGCCACTCCGTTTCCGAGACGGCGAAACAATTCAAAGTCAGCGATGAGAAAACGCAGCAGCTTCTGGCCGAGAGCCGCAAATTGTTGCTCGCGGTCCGCGCCAAGCGCCCCCGCCCGCGCGTGGACGATAAGATTGTTACGGCGTGGAACGGATTGATGATCTCCGCGTTTGCGCGCGCCTCCCAAGTGCTGAATGACCCCGCGTATCTGGAGGCCGCGAATAAGGCCGCCCGGTTTCTGCGCGAGCACCTTTGCGACGCGGAGAGCAACACGCTGCTGCGCAGTTACCACCAGGGCGCGAGCGATGTGCATGGTTTCGCGAGCGACTACGCTTTCCTGACTCAGGGCCTGCTCGACCTCTACTCCGCCGGCTTCGACGTCAGCCAGATCGAATGGGCGATGAAACTCCAGGAGCAGCAGAACAAGTTGTTCTGGGACGACAAACAAGGCGGCTACTTCAGCACGAGCGGGCAGGACAAGAACGTGCTCCTGCGGATGAAGGAGGATTACGACGGCGCGGAACCGTCGCCCAACTCCGTGGCCGCGCTAAATCTCCTGCGCCTGGCCGCGTTGCTCGACAAATCGGCCTGGCGCGAAGAAGCGATGAAGACGATGCACGCCTTCGACGCGCAACTGAACCAAACTCCGGCCGCGCTCCCGCAGATGCTCGTGGCGCTGGATTGGTCGCGCGCGAAACCGAAACAGATTGTCGTCGCGGGAAAACCGGACGCCGCCGACACCGATGCGATGTGGCGTGAGGTGAATCTCCATTTCATTCCGAACAAAGTGCTGATTCTCGCGGACGGCGGCGCGGGCCAGAAGTTCTTCTCCGCGCAGGTGGAGTTCATGAAGGCGGTCGGTCCGATCGACCAGCAGGCGACTGCTTACGTCTGCGAAAACTACGTCTGCCAGTTGCCCACCACCGACGTGAACAAGTTGTCGCAACTACTGGCAGCGAAGAAAGCGAAGCTCCCGAGACAATAACTCGGGTTCCCGCGCCCATCACTTTGATCCGGCTCCCAAGACGCAAACCTTTCGAACGGAAGAGCCAGCCGCCGCTTTCGCCGCGGGCCTTTCGCCTGCGCCTGGCTCGATATATTCTGGCGGCGTTGCTCCTGGCGTCGCTTTCGTTAGGCGCGGGAATGATTGGCTATCATGTCCTCGAAAAGATGAGTTGGTTGGACTCATTTCTGAATGCTTCGATGATTCTGGGGGCATGGGACCCGTCGCCGACTTGAAGACAAACGGTGGCGAATTATTCGCCGGCATTTACGCCCTTTTCCCGGGAATGATATTTCTAGTGGTCGACGGCTTGGTCTTGAGCCCGATGATTCATCGCCTGCTCGTAAGTTTCACTTCGAAGGTAAGCGAGCGAAGGGTGCGGCAAGAATTCCAAGAAGCGAAGCGACAGAGCAGCAAGGCGACGCTAAAACTAAGCTGCCACGGCCGGCGAAACCGGCGGTTTGGCGGCACTTCCGATCAATGAAACATCCTGCGCCATCGAGGTGACCCGAAACCCCTGAAATGATCGCCGCGCTCTCGAGTGCAAATCCGCCTCCCAGTTCTCACTTCGGATCCAAGCTGCTGCGCTGGGCTGGGCCCCTTGCTGGCATCGTCATCTTTGCGGCGGCGTTGTGGGCTCTCGACCGCGATTTTCGGCACGTCCATTGGCATGAACTGAGCAGTTACATCGACCGATTGCCGGCCGATCGCATCGTCCTTGCAGCCGGAGCCACGCTCCTGAGCTACCTCTTCCTCGCCTGCTCCGATTTTCTTGGCCAGAAATACGTGCGCCAAAAATTGAAGTTTGGCGCCGTCGCTCTCGTCTCGTTCATCAGCTATGCCTTCAGCATGAATCTCGGCGCCGCGGTCGTGAGCGGCGGTGCGGTGCGAATGCGTCTTTACTCTGCCCTCGGGTTGCGCACCGGCGAGGTGGCCCGGCTCATCGGGTTCTGCGCAGTAGCCGGCATCTGTGGCCAGGCGCTGCTTTCCGGTTTGGTCTTCACCTTCTACCCGATGGCAGTCCCGCGAGCCGTTCCGTTTCCCACCCATACCACGCTTCCTCTCGGCGTCGCTCTGCTCGCCTTCCTCGCCGCCATCGGGGGGCTGGCACTGCGCGGCCGTCCGATCGTGCTCCGCAGCTGGCGCGTCGAACTTCCCTCAGTCCGCCTTCTGGCGGGGGCCACGCTCACCTCCGCGCTAGATTGGAGCTGCGCAGTGACCACCCTGATCGCGCTCCTTCCCACCATGCCGGGTGTGACGTGGGGACACTTGGTCCAGATTATCTTGCTGGCTCACATCGCTGGCGTGGCCAGTACGGTCCCCGGCGGCCTCGGCGTTTTCGAATATGTCGTCGTCTCGCTGCTGCCCGCCTCGGCGCCGCATGCCGAAGTGCTGGGGGGCCTGATCGCGTATCGCGCGGTTTACTATCTGATCCCCTTCGCAACCGCGACCGTGCTGCTCGGTGGGCGGGAAGGGTTGCGCGGTAGAATCGTCGCCACCGCCTCGTCGCGCCGCGTGCTGGCCGCCCTTTCCTCGATCGTCCCGACCGCGGTCGCCCTCGGCGTGATGGTATCGGGGAGCGTGCTGATGCTCTCCGGGAGTACGCCGGCACTCCCGGAACGAACCGCGTGGCTGAGCAGCGCCGTGCCGTTGACCGTGGTGGAGACTTCCCACTTTCTCGCGAGTATTGCGGGACTGCTCCTCTTGGTGCTGGCGTGGAGCTTGCACCGGCGGGTGCGGGCCGCCTGGTACCTGGCCGTGGGCCTCCTGGCGGCTGGCATCGTCTTCTCTCTCTTGAAAGGCTGGGACTGGGAAGAGGCGCTTATCCTCGCGACCGTGCTGGTGATGATGGTGCCGGCGCGCCGACGCTTCACGCGCCACGCAACGCTCCTCGCCACACCTTTCACGATGCGCTGGTGGGGCGTGCTGGTGCTGGCACTCGGCTGCGCGACATGGCTTGGATTCTTCGCCTTCCGGCATGTGGAGTATTCATCGGAGTTGTGGTGGCAATTCTCCTATGACGGACATGCTTCGAGGTTTCTCCGCGCCTCGGCCGGTATGGCCGTCCTGCTCGCGGCAATCGGCCTCGCGCAACTGCTCAGTCCTGCGCTGCATCGACGCGACATTGCGACCGAAAAACCCGGTGAGGACGTGGAGCGGATCGTCGCGCAGTCACCCAACCCGGAGGCGGGTTTGGCGTTGCTCGGCGACAAGCGATTTCTCTTCAGCCGCGATCGGAGCGCATTCATCATGTATGGAGCCCAGCGGCAGAGTCTCATCGCGCTGGGCGATCCGATTGGTCCAGAAGAGGCGTGGGAGGATCTGCTTTGGGATTTCCGTGATGAGGCGGACCGGCGCGGCGCGCGGCCGGTCTTCTATCAAGTGGGCGAGGCGAGCGCGCATCGCTACATCGATCTCGGGTTGCAACTTTATAAAATGGGAGAGGAAGGGCGAGTCCCGCTGGCCGACTTCAACCTCGAGGGTTCGGCACGCAAGGAACTGCGCCAGACGATCAACAAAGGCCGGCGCGAGGGCTGCACGGTGGAGGTGGTGCCCCGGGGGGCCTCAGTGGCGCTGTTCCCGGAGTTGCGGGACATTTCCGATGCCTGGCTGGGTGGCAAAAATTCGCGCGAGAAACGCTTTTCGCTCGGCTCCTTCAGCCCGGAATATGTCGCGCATTTCCCGCTCGCGCTGGTGCGCCGGCACGGCGAGATCGTGGCCTTTTCGAATCTCTTTTGCGGCGCAGGCCGCACCGGATTTTCCGTCGATCTGATGCGCTTCGATCCCGCGCGAGCGATCCATGGGACGATGCCTTACCTGTTCACCGAGCTGATGCTGTGGGGAAGAGAGGAAGGCTACGGCTGTTTCAACCTTGGGGTCGCTCCGCTCTCAGGATTGGCGCGCCGCCCGCTGGCGCCGCTGTGGCATCGGATCGGCGCTACTCTGTTTTCGCGCGGGGAACATTTCTACAATTTCCAAGGGTTGCGTTCCTTTAAGGAAAAATTCCAGCCCGAGTGGAGCGGTATGTATCTCGCCACCGCCGGTCCTATGGCTTTGCCGGCGACGCTGCTGGATTGCGCGGGGCTGATTAGCGGCGGCTTCTATGGAATCGTCCGGAAATAGCGCATACCACCCGTTTTGTTCCAACATGAAAATACGTCTCATCTTGATCACCCTCGCCAGCCTGTTGATTCTCTCCGGGATCGTGGCGCTCTTCGTCGCCGGCATGAACTACGGATGGTGGAAACGGCACACTCAGGTGACTGCACCCGAGCATTACGATCTCGCGGTTCCGCTCACCCGCGGTTCCTTCACGCTGAAAGTCTACAGTCCCGGAGAAAACGTCGTCCCGAAAGCTCTGATCATCTTTGGCTCCGGTGACGGTGGATGGAAGCCGATTTGGGAGGACCGTGTCGCCTCCTATCTTTCGTCGCAGGGCTATGCGGTGGCGGGAATCGACTTTAAAACCTACTCGGTCACTGATTACTCCGAGAAGGTTCTGGGAAAAGACACGCAGATCATCGCCGCCGCCATGCGGAAGCGGTTCGGTGCACCCAGGGCTCCGCTCGTCCTCGCTGGCTTTTCCATGGGGGCCATTCAGGCCGTTCCGCAAGCCGCCTACATCCTCACGTACGATCCCGCCGGCTCGGAGAAACTGGCGGGACTTTTGGTCTGCGCGCCTGGAGAGCGTGGACGCTACGGCCTGCGAACGGCAGACACCCTCGACATCGAGCCGACCGGGCCAAACACCTTTGCGATCACCGACTTCAGCAAGAAACTCGGCCAACTTCGGATCGCCCAATTCCAGGGTGGGGGCGACGTCCTTTCGAGTACAGCCTGGCTTAATGGGCTGGCGGCGCCGCACCGCCTCTGGAAGTTGCCTAACGGCTTCCATAGTTTCAGCGGCGCGAGCGACAAATTCCTCGGCCAGCTCACCGACGGGTTGAACTGGATCCTCGGTGGTTTTTCGCAATAGATCTTTCTGCACAAATGACGGGCCGTTGCCCGGCGCTCGTGCGGCGGGGCCGGATCGGCCTTTTGCCCGCCCGTAGGCGCTGTGCCTATTCACTAACGGGCACGAGGCCGATACCGCTAATTCTTACGCCGTCGGATGCTCGTTGGTCAGCAAGGCAACAAGCAACCAACAGACAAACCACAATGATAACAAACAACCGACTGACTCGCGTCACGCAGGTGTCGCTCCTCGCAGCGGCCATCTGCACCACGCCGGTCGCCTTCGCTCGCGACGGGAACGAAGGCCAAACGTTCTCAGCACAGGAACAAACGGGTCGCTTCGAGCGCCGTTCCCGGCTGGAACCGGCCCGCAAAAAAATCACCAAGGATTACATCCGGCAACGGCTTGATTGGCTCAGGCTGAAAGATCTGCGCCACGAAAAGGTGTTCGTCTACTTCGGCACTCTGATCGACCTCGGCTACGATCCGCTGTTGCTCGATGGCCTCGACGATGGCGTCATCATCGACGGGATGCCTGAGCGACTCGTGGTCGACTACTACGGCGCCCCCGTCTTCGAGAACGCGATCGTTTTCGAGGGTGGACCGGCCCAGCTCTGGGGCGTTCGTCTCCTGCCGGGTCGGGTGGAAAAGGTCACGGTCGTGGGCGGCAAAGTCGTGCAAGTCCGTGGCTAAGGACAAGGCCAACAGGTGCGGGTAGGCGGGAGTGCCAGCGCGCGCTCCCGCCTTTGTCAGAAGGTATCGTTCCAGCAGGAAAACCCATGAAGTCAGGTCCCTACATCAGTTCTGCTCGTCTCCGAGGCTTTATGTCGAGCAATCTCGTTCTCGTGCTTGCGGTCATCACCATGGCCGTGGCCGCGCTCGCCTACGAGTGGTGCCACGCCCTGGCCGTCAAGTCACATCATACTGCGAGCCTGCCGCACCATTCTCCCCCCATCGATGTCGTGAAACCGGCAGCCCACTAATCCAAACAAATGAACAACAATGAGAGGAGCGTTGCTTATCGGCGAGTTCATCTTCTTTTGGACGGCAGTCCTGGTCCTGGCCGTGATCTTCTAGGCGGGAATGATGATTTCAGAGTTATTCCCTGAACTCTTTACGCCGCTATATTGCCAGCCACCTCAACCCGAGCGAAGCCAGGCCGAGGAAAAAGAAAAAGCCGGCGACGTCCGTCACGGTCGTCAGAAAAATGCTGGAGGCGAGCGCGGGGTCGAGCCGGAGAGTTTTTAATCCCAGCGGAATCATGACGC
>JBDTOL010000008.1:0-15148 GCA_039933235.1 Spartobacteria bacterium
CCGGCAGATGATGATGCCGGCGATCGCTCCGCAATAATCAATCAGGACGTCCCCGACCGCTCCGGTCCGGGAAGGGACTAACGACTGGTGGTATTCGTCCGCCGCCGCGAACATCAGCGCAGGGATAAGAGCGACCGCCGCGCGCCACCAGAACACTGCGATCAGACCGCGCAGGGCGCGGAAGAGCAGCGCGGTGAGAATGGTGTATTCGATCACGTGCGCGGCCTTGCGCACGAGCAGATGAGCCTGCGCGATCGTCGCGGGCGAAATGTCGGGATCGAGCCAGCGCAGGAACGGGGTCAGAAAGCGTGACGTGTGTTCCGCCGACATCAGATCGGTCGAACCGAAGAACATGAGCGCCATCCAGGCGATGACCGGGCCCCAGGCCGGGAGGAAGTCGCGAAATTTCAAGCTTGCAGTCTAGGCACGCGCCGTGGTCTGACAAACCGAGCCAGTCGCCTTACCTTCGCCCGTCGATGTCCTTTTCCCTGACCCAGCCGATCGTTTTTGAGCCGATTTTCAAGGAGCGTGTCTGGGGCGGGCGCCGCCTCGAGGCGATCTTCGGGAAGCAACTTCCGCCCGGGCAACGCATCGGCGAATCGTGGGAAATCGTGGACCGGCCGGAGGCGCAAAGCATCGTCCGCCAAGGACCGCTCGCGGGCCGGAGCCTGCACCAGTTATGGATGGAAGAGCGCGACCCGATCTTCGGAGTTGGTCTGCCCGACGCGCCGCGTTTCCCGATCCTGGCGAAGCTGCTCGACGCGTCGGACAAACTCTCGCTCCAAGTGCATCCGCCAGCCGAGATCGCGGAGTCGTTAGGCGGCGAAGCCAAGAGCGAGCTCTGGTATTTCGCCACAGCCGATCCCGGAGCCGAGATTTGCGCCGGGCTGCGTCCTGGGGTGAACCGGTCGCGTTTTGAAGAGGCGGTGCAGCGCGGCGATGTGGCTGAACTCGTGCATCGGATCGGGGTGCGAACAGGCGACAGCTTCTTCGTGCCGAGCGGGCGACTGCATGGGATCGACGGTGGCAATGTCATCGTCGAAATCCAGCAAAACAGCGATACCACCTACCGCGTCTTCGATTGGAACAGGAAAGACGAGAAAGGACGTGAGCGCGCGCTGCATGTGAAAGAGTCGATGCAGTCGATTCGGTTCGACGATTTCACACCGCAATGCCTGAAGCCGGAGGGCGAGGAGCTTCTGCGCTCTCCACATTTCGTCGTCGAGAAATGGGAACTGCTAGAGAAACGCCGAGCCCGTGTGAGCTCCGCGTTCGCTCTCTTCGTGTGTTTGAGCGGCGCCCTTAGATGCGGGGGAATGAACCTTGGACCGGGAGCATTCTTCCTCGTGCCCGCTTGCCTCGAGGGAGCGCAGCTCGAGCCGCGCGCGCCGTCAACCAGCTTGTTGCGCATCACGTTGTGAATTGCGTTCAGGCAGCCAAGTTCCTGCGAGAGTTCTATCTGAAAACGTTGCAGCGCTCGCTCGGGTTCGCCGCCGCTCCTACACGTGCAACCCCGGCAGGCGCCGAACCGGTTGCGGACCCAGCGGCTGCACGCCGTCGATCTTCCAGCCATCAGCCTCGGCGGTGAAGCTGTAGAGGAAACCGCGCACAGTGCCGTCGGGCGCGGTGAGAAAAACCTGCACGAGAGCGGTGGCGCCGGAGATCTGCACGGCGCCGAATTCCACCCGCTGCGCTTCCTGCATCGAGGAATAATCCCGGCGGATCATCTGCTCAAACTGCGCCCGGGAAAATTGCTGCTGCACTCCCGCCGCGGCGTGACGATAGGCGCTGTCGAAGTCATCCGCCCGCAGATCGGCGAGCTGCCGGTTCACGAGCGAATAGAGTTCGCGCGAAGCCGGCGCGGGGGTTTGCTGACGAGCGAGATGGGTGCCGACCACCGCCGCGCCGCAGAGGGCGAAGAAGAAAAGGAGAAGGAAGACTTTGACGCGCCCGCTCATGGGATCAGGAAGCGCGCGCGGGATCGATCCGGCGCAGGTATTGGTAGGAATAGATGCCGGTACTGTGCCCGTCGCCCCAGGTCGGTTGCATCGCGTAGCCGCCGACCAGATTCCAGCTCCGCAGCTCGAAGCTCTGATCGGTATAGCTCACCTCGGGCCGCACGATGTCGCCCATCACGTCCGGTTCGCCCCCGCAGGCGGCACAGGGACAGGCGGACCGGAGGAAGCGGACCGGGAGAAAGGTCTCGCTCCCGTCGTTCCACTCGATCGCCAGCTCGTTCCCGATCTGCTCGATATTCTTGGGCTCGAGTCGCACGACGAAACCCTACCGCCGATTCCTTCCCCAGAGCAACCTTTCCCGCATCCTTCGTTTCGCTATGTTGCTCGTTCTTTCCGCATGAGCGAACGCCGCAAACCCTATCCCTTCGACATCCTCGAGCCCAAATGGCAGGCGCTTTGGGAAGAGCGCAAGCCCTTCCACGCTCCCAATCCCGGGGATCCCGGCTTCGATCCCGACCGGCCGAAATACTACGTGCTCGATATGTTCCCCTACCCCAGCGGCAGCGGGCTCCACGTCGGGCATCCCGAGGGTTACACCGCGACGGACATTGTCGCGCGCTACAAAAGGTTGCGCGGCTTTAATGTTCTCCACCCGATGGGCTGGGACGCCTTCGGGTTGCCGGCCGAGCAATACGCCATCCGCACCGGCCAGCATCCCGAGATCACGACCCGGCAGAATATCGCGCACTTCAAGAAGCAGCTGAAACGGATCGGGTTCTCCTACGACTGGGAACGGGAAGTGAGCACGGCCAATCCCGATTTCTTCCGCTGGACGCAATGGATTTTTCTCCAGATCTATCAGAGCTGGTTTAATCCTGAGACGCAGCGGGCCGAGCCCATCACCACCTACACTGGCGACGATCCGGACAGCGTCCGCCTGGCCTACGTCGCGGAGGTGCCGGTCAATTGGTGCCCCGAGCTTGGCACCGTCCTGGCCAACGAAGAAGTGGTCGATGGCAAAAGCGAAGTGGGGGGATTCCCCGTCGTTAGGCGGCCGATGCGGCAATGGATGTTGCGCATCACCGCGTACGCAGAGCGGCTGATCGACGAGCTCGCGCCGCTCGACTGGCCGGAAGGGATCAAGCTCCTGCAGCGCAACTGGATCGGGAAAAGCGATGGGGCTGAGGTGCGGTTTGACATTGCGGAACGCGGAGTGCGGAATGCGGAATCACCAACTGCGGAGGGCGAGCCATTCCCCATTCCGAGTTCCGAATTCCGCAATGGAATCACCGTCTTCACGACCCGGCCCGACACGCTTTACGGCGCCACCTACATGGTGCTCGCCCCGGAGAATCCGCTGGTTGACAGGCTAACGACTAACGAGCAACGGCAGGCCGTGGCCGATTACAGGACGGCGGTATCGGCCAAGAGCGACCTGGAGCGAACCGACTTGGCGAAGGACAAATCGGGCGTGTTCACAGGTGCGTTTGCGATCAATCCGGCCAGCCAAGAGCGCATCCCGATCTGGATCGCCGACTATGTCCTGATGGGTTACGGCACGGGCGCGATCATGGGCGTGCCGGCGCACGACGAGCGCGACTTCGAGTTTGCCCATGAGTTCAACCTGCCGATCCGGGAGGTGGTGGCGGATCAATCGCGCGGCAACGAGGGTGGCGGCGAGGCCCCGTGCGCCATGCCGCCCCTTGTCGCGACGGTGGCTGATGGTTACGCGGTCAATTCCCCACTGATCGACGGCCTGCCGACCGCGGAAGCGAAGCGCAAGATCACTGACTGGCTCGTGGAACAGGGCCTTGGGCGCGCAACGATCAATTACAAATTGCGCGACTGGCTGTTTTCGCGCCAGCGCTATTGGGGCGAGCCGTTCCCGATCATCTGGCGCGATGGCAAACACGAGGCTATCCCCGAATCCGAGCTGCCGGTCGTCCCGCCCCCACTGGATGATTTCAAGCCGACGGGCACCGGCGAGCCGCCGCTGGCGCGAGCGAAAGAATGGG
Source organism: Spartobacteria bacterium (assembly GCA_039933235.1). Lineage (GTDB taxonomy): Bacteria > Verrucomicrobiota > Verrucomicrobiia > Chthoniobacterales > UBA10450 > Palsa-1392. Next base: position 3,974 of record JBDTOL010000008.1, read on the forward strand.
TGCGCTATTCCGAAGCGGCCACGCGCGAGCTGAACACGATGCCGCAATGGGCCGGCTCCTGTTGGTACTACCTGCGCTTTTGCGACCCGAGCAACGACGGGCGTTTCGTGGGAGAGGAAGCGGAACGTTACTGGATGAACGTCGACCTCTATGTCGGCGGCACCGAGCACGCCGTTCTCCATCTCCTTTACGCCCGGTTTTGGCAAAAGGTGCTCTTCGATCTCGGCCACCTCTCGACCACGGAGCCTTTCCACCGCCTGGTCAACCAAGGGATGATCCTCGGCGAAGACGGCCGCAAAATGTCCAAGCGCTGGGGGAACGTGATCGACCCGCTCGACGTGATCGCGGAATACGGCGCCGACGCCTTCCGCTGCTACGAGATGTTCATGGGGCCGCTGGAGCAGATGAAACCCTGGAGCATGACCGGCGTCGAAGGCGTCTCGCGTTTTTTGGCTCGCGTCTGGCGCCTCGTGATGGAGGAAAACCAGGCCGGCGAATGGGTTCTCTCTCCCACGGTGCAGGAGGTCGAGCCGACCCGCGCCCAGCTCAAGGTGATTCACAGCAGGATCAGAAAAGTAGGCGAAGACATCGAGGCGCTCTCGTTCAATACCGCCATCGCCCAGATGATGATTTTCGTGAACGCTTTCACCACCGTCGAGGCCGTGCCGCTCACGGCCTTGCGCACGTTGCTCGTCCTGCTCAATCCCTTCGCCCCGCATCTCACCTCCGAGCTTTGGGAAACGTTAGGCAGCCGCTTCCCGGTCAGCCCTGCCGCAATCACGGAGCAGCCCTGGCCGGAATACCGAGACGAGTTTCTCGTGGAAGACGAAGCGGAAATTGCCCTGCAGGTGAATGGAAAGGTGCGCGATCGCATCACGGTCCCGATCGCCGCGACTCGGGAGGAGTTGGAGGCCATCGCCCTGGCAAACGGGCGGGTCCAGGAATTTATTGCCGGGCTCACCGTTCGCAAAGTCGTGGTGATCCAAAAAAAGCTGGTCAACGTTGTCGCCAACAAGTAGATCACCGGATCATGTGGAGAGAATTCAAAGAATTCGCGGTCAAGGGAAACGCAGTCGACCTCGCGGTCGGCGTCATAATTGGCGCGGCCTTCGGTTCGATCGTCACCTCGCTGGTCAAGGACATCATCATGCCCCCGCTCAGCCTGCTGACCGGTGGCCTTGATTTCACCAACAAATTCGTCGTCCTGAAGGCCGGGGCAAATGGAGTCGAGAACTTCGCGACCCCGGCGCAAGCCGCCGCGGCCGGGGCGATCACCTGGAATTACGGAAACTTCTTCACGCTGATCCTGAATTTTCTGATCGTGGCGTTTTGTATTTTCCTTGTGATTCGCGCGATGAATCGGATGAAACGTCCCGCAGCCGACGGCCCGCCGACCTCGAAAGATTGCCCCGCTTGTGCCATGACGATCCCGCTGAAAGCGACTCGGTGCCCGCATTGCACGTCGGAGCTGACCGGTACTATGTAGGAGGCGTGGAGGGCGCCTTGGCCGCAACCTGCAGCGGCCTCGAAAACCCACGCTTCGCACAGCGAGCGGCTACAGGCGCAACACCCTCCGCGGTGTGCAGAGCCAGATCCGGCTTTCGCCGTCCTCGGGCCAGACTACGCCCCCTGCCCAAGGCGAGAATGCAGGCAAAATCCAGCAGCGCTCTTGCTGGATAAAAGCGGGGAACTTGAGCCGCAACCCGGCGCCATCGCGGACCGCCGCCGCCGGATGATGGTGCCCGATGATCTGGATCCTACCCGGTTCATCCGCCTCGCAATGACCGTGTTGAAAAGCGTATTCCGGCGTCTCCCAACGCGGGGTGAAGGCGATAGCGTGCGCCACATGACGATCGTGGTTGCCGGCCAGCGCGATCACTTCGCAACGCTCGCGCAGGCGGCCAAGCAGCTCGATTGCGACTCCGGTGGACGCTTTGTCGTGCACCAGGTCCCCCACAATGATCAGCCGGCGCGGTTGATAATCCTCAAGCAGTTCGACCAGCCGCCCTTCGATCGAGGTCATCCCCCAGAGCGGCATCAAGCGGCCGGCCGCTCTCTGGCTCAGCTCGTAGCCGAAATGCAAATCTGCCACAGCCAGCCAGTGTTCCGTCTCGTGGAATAGAGCGAGTCGACCGTCGAGCCAGACGTTTGGGGCAATGGTGACGAGTCCGGCGGTGGTGACGGGCATGATTTCGGCTCCTTAATTATCCCTTGCCATCCGCCGCTTCAACCGGTAAGCAGGCGGCTTATACCGAAATGACGACACTACTGAGACTTACACTAGTGGGTGCCTTCGCCGTTCTCGGCGTCAGTTGCGCCAGCCAATCCCGCACCGCCCTCACCGGGTCCTCTGCACCGTCTAAGCGGATCTGCAAAGTGCGCACGACCGCCTACACCCACACGGAGGCCGGCGGGAGGCGCAACGCCATCGGCACCCGTCTTTCGGGCAAGAAGGTCATGAGCGCGGCCGCCGATTGGTCGCGCTGGCCGCTCGGGACGAAGTTCCGGGTCGTCGATACACAGGAGGTTTTTCAAATCGACGATTACGGCAGCGCCCTTATCGGCACCCGGACGATCGACCTTTACAAGACCAACCGGTTGGCGATGAACAGGTGGGGCGTCCGGTCGGTCGATATCGACATCCTGGAATGGGGTTCGGCCGAGAAAAGCCTTGCCGTGCTCGCCCCGCGCAAAAAAAACCCCCGCGTCCGGCAGATGATCGTCGCTCTCTCCAAAAAACCCGAGGAGATGATGCTGCGGAAGTTCTAGCCGGACTTTCTTTTGACAGCGGCGAGCCCTGCCGCACCTTCCGCGGATGAAAATTTTCGTCGTGGGCGGAGCTGGATACATCGGAAGCATCTGCGTCGAGCTGCTGCTCGATGAGGGCCACGAAGTCATCGTCTTCGACAACCTGACAGAGGGGCATCGACTGGCGATTGATGATCGGGCGGCGTTCATCGGCGGCGACCTCTCGCGGCGGGAGGAGGTCGGCCGGGCCCTGCAGGAGACTAAACCGGAAGCCGTCATGCACTTTGCGGCCAACGCCCTGGTTGGCGAGTCGATGGAAAATCCGTCGAAATATTTTCGGAACAACGTCTGCGGCGGGATCAACCTCCTCGACGCGATGCTGGCGGCGGACGTGCGTCGCATCGTTTTCTCGTCCACCTGCGCGACCTTCGGCCCGCCCGACCGGGTGCCGATCGACGAAACTCTGGCGCAGAGGCCGATCAATCCGTACGGCGAATCCAAACTGATGTTCGAGAAAATCCTCCGCTGGTACGACCAGATTCACGGGCTGAAATTCGTTGCACTGCGCTACTTCAATGCCGCCGGCGCGACGGCAAAATTCGGCGAGGACCACCGCTGCGAGACGCATCTCATCCCCAACGTGCTGAAGGTCGCGCTCGGACAAAAGCCGCAGGTCGAGATCTACGGGACCGATTACGAAACGCCCGACGGCACCTGCATTCGCGACTACATCCACATCCTCGACCTTTCGCGCGCGCATATCCTTGCGCTCGGCGCAAAGGAGAGCGCCTTCTACAATCTGGGCACGGGTGGCGGCGCTAGCGTGTGCGAAGTGGTCGACATTTGCCGCGAGGTCACCGGCAAGGAAATCCCCGTGGTGGAAAAACCGCGGCGCCCGGGCGACCCGCCACGTCTCATCGCCGCCTCGGAAAAGATCAAACGCGAGCTGGGTTGGGAACCGAGATTCGAGAACCTGCGCGCCATCATCGAGAGCGCGTGGAAATGGCATCTCAAATTCCCGAACGGCTACGGCGACTAGAAGAGCAAACTCGTCGCCGTTCGCGCATCGCTCCTACCGATGTCCCTCGTCTGCCCTCATCGGAAACCACCCCACCCCAAAAAAGAAAACGCCCGCGGACACACGGTCCGCGGGCGCTTCAGACTTTGATTATCTAATCAACGCAACTCGTTAGGGAGTCGTCGTTGTCGTGGTCGTCGTTTCCTTCTTGTAGTAGGAGATCGGCTTTTCCAGCGTCACTTTGGTCACGACCATTTTGTCGCCTTCCTTGGTGTAGGTGTAGCGCACCGGCATATCGGCCTTCAGCATGGAGAGCTCGACCGGGTTGCCTTCCGAGTCCACCACAGTGGTCTGCTTGGTGTAGTAATACTTTGTCGGCTCCGCGCTCGTTTCCGTGCGCATGACCATGTAGTCCGAGCTCGGGGTGAAGGTCGTGATCGTCCCCGTGCCGTCCATCGTGCTCGTGCTGGTGCTCGTGCTTACGCCCGTGCTCCCCGTGGTCGCGGTGGTGGTGGTGCTGGTTTCCTGCGCGAAAGCCGTGCCCAGCACGAATGCTGAGACTGCTCCGACTGCTAACAATTTGGTGAATGCGTTTTGTTTCATGTTTGTCCTTTGTTTGTGTTGAACGGATGCTCCGTCGTGTTTCTGTCCGACTTGTCCCAGCCGTTGTTTATTCACCCCCATTTCGTAAAGAGGTGGATGGGCGGTTGCATGACCGCTTAGCGAAATTTTCTAACCCTTACCGATGCAGCCACTTCCCGGGTTTCGTGATTTTTTGCCGGACGATTGCGCGTTTCGAAACGCCCTCTTCTCCCGTTGGCGTGAAGTCTGTCGCGCCTATGGTTTTGTCGAATGGGACGCGCCGTTGCTCGAGCCGACCGAGCTCTACCAGAAGAAGAGCGGCCCGGAGATCGTCGCGCAGCTTTTTCATTTCACCGACAAAGGCGATCGCGAAGTCGCGCTGCGGCCGGAGCTGACGCCCTCGCTCGGCCGGGTCATCGCCGCGCATGAACGGGAGTTTCGCAAACCGCTCAAATGGTTCTCGATCCCGCAATGTTTCCGCTACGAAAAGCAGCAGCGCGGCCGGTTGCGGGAACATTACCAGCTCAATTGCGACCTGATCGGGGACAACTCGTTAGGCGCGGACGTCGAAGTGATCGCACTCGCGATCGATCTCCTGCGCGGCTTCGGCTTCATTGCGCAGGATTTCGTCGTCCGCCTGAGCGACCGGGGATTCTGGACCGATCTGCTGCGCGCGCACGACATGCCGGAGGAGCGCTGGACGGAGCTGCTCCAGATCATCGACAAAAGCGAACGCGAACCGCGGGAGAAAACCGCGGAGCGGCTCGGTTCGTTAGCCACGCCAGTTTTCGAGGTCCTCGACGGCGGCGGCCGCAGCGAAAAACTCGAGCAACTGGTCGGGCAGCTCGCCCAGCGCGGGCTGCAGGATTTCGTGAAGATCGATCTCTCGATCGTGCGCGGGCTGGCCTATTACACCGGGGTCGTCTTTGAGGTCTTCGATCGCGCGGGAGCGCTCCGTGCCATCGCGGGCGGCGGCCGTTACGACAATCTTATCGGCCAGCTGAGCGACGGCGCCGTCTCGCTGCCGGCGGTCGGTTTCGCGATGGGCGATGTGGTGCTGGGCGAGTTGATCAAGGACACGCCCTCGATTTTTTCACGGCTAGCAGACCTCGTGAGCCGTCAAAGTGCACTCGACCTGTATCTGGTCGTGGCCAAGGAAGAGCGCCGGCCGGAAGCGCTCCGGCAATTGCAGGAGCTGCGCGACGCGGGCCTGCGGGTCGATTACGCGCTCGGTCCGGCCAAGGTCGGCAAGCAATTCCAAACCGCAGAGGCGATGGGAGCGAAGGTCACCCTGCTCTACGGCGACGAGTGGCCGGCGGTGAAAATGAAAACTCTCGCCACCCGTGAGGAAGTTCTCGTGCCGCACGCGAAGCTGCTCGCGCAGGTGCAGGCCATCCTCTCGCCCGAGAGATCCTAACGACGCCGACGCGCCTATTGTTTCTGTCATCCCGAGCCGCGCAGACGGCGGGGGACCTCGCAGTTGCAATCCACCTTCGCGCACCAAAAGAACGCGCCGATTTCAAGTCTTGCGGCGGATCGAGATAAAACTCCACCGAGGCTTGCTCCGCCAGCATCCTTCGCCATAACCAACTTGCGAGATTCCCCCCATCGCACAAACTGTCGGCTCGCCACATGTATCGCACCCACCATTGCAACGCCCTGCGCGCCGAGGACATCGGCCAATCGGTGATCCTCGCCGGCTGGGTCCATTCCCGGCGCGATCACGGCGGCGTCATCTTCATCGACCTGCGCGACCGCGAAGGACTCACCCAGGTTGTCTTTCGCCCCGAGGAGAATGCCGAGGTGGCCAAGGCGGCGCACCACCTGAAAGACGAAGACGTTATCCAGGTGGAGGGCCGCGTCGCGCCGCGTCTGCCCGGCACGGAAAACCCGAAGCTCGCCACCGGCGCGGTCGAAGTCCTGCCCGCTCGCCTGACCATTCTCAATCGTGCGGAGGCACTCCCCTTCCCGCTCGACGCCGAGGTCAGCAATGAGGATGTCCGCCTGACCTACCGCTACTTCGACCTGCGGCGCCCGCAGATGTCGCGCAACCTGCGCATCCGGCACCGGGTCACGAAGGCGACTCGCGATTATCTCGATGGACAGGGATTCATCGAAGTGGAGACGCCGATTCTCTCCAAGAGCACGCCGGAAGGCGCGCGCGATTTCCTCGTCCCCACTCGGATTCTGCCGGGGAAATTTTACGCACTGCCCCAGGCGCCCCAGCAATACAAGCAGCTCCTCATGGTCGCCGGGGTGGAAAAATATTTTCAGATCGCGAAATGTTTCCGCGACGAGGATCTGCGCGCCGATCGCCAGCCGGAATTCACCCAGATCGATATCGAGGCCTCCTTCGTCGGGCCAGACGACATCTACTCGCTGACCGAGGGGATGCTCGCCTCCATTTTCAAGGCTGCGCGCGGCCTCGACATCCCGACGCCGTTCCCGCGGATGACCTACCGTGAAGCGGTCGGCACTTTCGGAAGCGACAAGCCCGATCGCCGCTTTGGCATGGAGCTGGTCGATTTCACCGAGGAGTTTCGACAGAGCGGCTTCAAGGTTTTCCGGAGCGTGATCGAGAGCGGGGGCGTGGTGAAAGCGATCAATGCAAGGGGATTCGCCGGCATCACGATCGGCCAGGTCGACGAAATGACCGCGATTGCGAAAAACTTCGGCGCCAAGGGGCTCGCCTTTATCAAGGTCGAGAACGGCGAATGGAAATCGCCCATCGTGAAGTTCTTTTCCGAGGCGGAGAAGAGCGCGTTGCAGAGCAAGCTCGCACTTGAGGAAGGCGACTTGATTTTCTTCGGCTCCGACAAGTGGGATGTCGCCTGCGAAGTGCTCGGTCGGATCCGTTTGCGGGTGGCCGAGATTCAAGGCCTGACTAAAAGCTCCGACGAGCTCGACTTTCTCTGGGTGACTGAGTTTCCGCTCCTGCAATTCGACGCGGCGGAAAACAAATGGAACGCCGTGCACCATCCCTTTACGCGTCCCCTCGCCGACGATCTCGCGTTACTCGACGAGAAACGCTACGGCGAGATGCGCGCCGAGGCCTACGACGTCGTGCTCAACGGCGTGGAAATCGGCGGCGGCAGCATCCGGATTCACGAGCCCGGGTTGCAGGCGAAAATGTTTTCCGTTCTTGGCGTGAGCGAGGAAGAACAGCAGGTTATGTTCGGTCACCTGCTCCGCGCGTTCCGCCTGGGAGCCCCGCCCCACGGCGGCATCGCGCTCGGCCTCGATCGTCTCGTCATGCTGATTTGCGGTGAACAATCCATCCGCGAAGTGATGGCTTTTCCGAAGAACAACCGCGGACAGGACCTCATGTCGCAGTCCCCCAGCGACGTCGAGCTGAAGCAGCTCCGCGAACTCGGGATCAGGCTCGCCGAAGAGAAGAAGTAGCGCCTCGCCCTTCCCCGCTGCTCGCGGCCTCTGGATTTTGGTGGGCCGCGCGGTAAATTGAATAGACGCCTGCGGCACGCCGCCGGCAAGTGACGCAGGCAATCAACCGAGCGAAAAAAACCACTATGAAAAAAGCTGCTTCGAAAAAGATCGTTGAACTCACGCAACGGCGCGCCGCGCCGCTACACACCCGCACCGACCTTTCCCCGGCTGCAACCAAGGATATCTCCGCGGCCATGAACGGCATCCTGGCCGATGTCTTCGCCCTGTATATGAAGACGAAGAACTTCCATTGGCACATGAGCGGACCGCACTTCCGCGACTTCCACCTCCTGCTCGACGAGCAGGCCGACCAGCTCTTTGCCATGGCCGACCCGATCGCGGAACGCGTGCGCAAGATCGGCGGGCTCACCTTGCACTCCATCGGCCAGATCGCGCGCAATACCCGCGTCGAGGATAACGACGCCGAGTACGTCGAGCCGCTCGATATGCTGGCGGAGCTGGCCGAGGACAACCGGAGCCTCACCGAACGCCTGCGCGAGGCGCACGATGTCTGCGACGAACACGAAGACATCGCGACCGCCAGCCTCATCGAAGTCTGGGTCGACGAGACCGAGCGACGTGCCTGGTTCCTCTTCGAGACCACCCGGCGCCGCAACTAACCCGCCGGCACTATTCTCTCAAACGATGGGTTCGAGCCCCGTCGGATTTTTTGAATCCAATCCGCCGCCCAGCTGCATCTATTTAAGTGGAAGCCATGGAAACGACCTATCCGACACCGCCGCCGCTCCCCGCCGCCGCCTTCACCAACGAACGCACCTGGGCTGCGCTCTGCCACGCCAGCGCGTTGCTCGGCGTGCTGCTGCATTTTCCCGGGCACCTGCTCGGCCCGCTCATCGTCTGGTTGGTCAAGCGCGGCGACTCACCCGACATCGATGCGCACGGCAAGGAAGCGCTCAACTTCCAAATTTCGATGCTCATCTACAACTGCGTCGCCGCGATCTTTTGCCTCATCCTGGTTGGCTTCGTATTCCTGGCCATCCTCTGGGTCCTGAACGCTCTTTTCGTTATCATCGCCGCCATCCAGGCCGGCGACGGGAAATTTTATCGCTACCCGATGACGATCCGGTTCATTCAGTAAGGAGTGATCGAGATCTTCCCGGCAGTACGCGAAGAGGGTCGGCGCGGGTGGTGCTACGGCGGATGCGGTCCAGGAAGTCGCCGGTCGGTTGAACGTCGAGGCCGGTGACCCCGCGCATCCGAAAATCTCGCTTTCCGTGGCGGCGTGGGATTGAACAGGTTGGGTGACTACAACTACCAAGGAGGTAGATCGTACATGTCGGCGAAACACACTGGGAAATGTGACTGCGGGGCGGTGGGCATCGAGGCAACGGGTCAGCCGGAGGCGATGCGTCCGAGATGAGTGTGCGGCGCTTCTGCACGAAGTGCGGCGGCAATGTGATGACCGATCACGCCAACCTGGGGTTGATCGATGTCTACGCGGCCGTGATCCCGACCCTCAAGTTCAAGCCGGCGGTGCATCTGAATTACGAAGAGACGGTCCTGCCGATGAAGGACGGTCTGCCAAAGCTGAGGGATTTCCCGAGCGAGATCGGCGGGTCGGGCGAGACGATGCCGGAATAGGCGGCGGCGCTAGCGCGTCGCGCCTGCCATCACGTCCTTCGCGTGCAAGGGAAGATCGAATGGTTCCAGCGGCATCGGCTCGTCGTGCTCGAGATACTCCCGGCAGTGCGCGAAGAGGTCGGCGCGGGTGGTGGTGCGGCGAATGCGGTGCAGGAAGTCACCGGTCGGTTCGACGCCGAGGCCGATGAAGTTGAGGTATTTCTTCATATGGTTGACCTGCGCTGACTCGCGGATTTCAGGCGTGCTGACCGCTTCGTAAAGTGCGTGGATATAGGCGAGGACGTCGCGGCCGGTCGGGCGGAAGATCGGGGCGCCGCGGCGCTGTTCCCGGATCTGACGGAAGAGCCAGGGATTCCGGATGACGCCACGGCCGATCATGAGTCCGCGCGCATTCGTTAGGGACAGGACTTCGGCGGCTTTGGCGGCGGAATAAATGTTGCCGTTCGCGAGCACGGGACAAGACAAGGCGGTGACGGAGCGCGCGATGAAGTCGTAACGCGGCGCGCTCCGATACATTTCTTTCACGGTACGGGCGTGGATCGTGAGGAGGTCGAGGGAGTGGCGTGCGAAAATGGGCAGGAGTTCGTCGAAGACGGCGGTGTCGTCGAAGCCGATGCGCGTCTTCACGGTGAATGGAATGTCAATCGCGGCGCGGAGCGCGCCGAGGATTTGGTCAATGCGCACGGGGTCGCGGAGGAGCCCGCCACCGGCGCATTTGCGATACACGACCGGGACGGGGCAGCCGAGATTGAGATCAATCGCGGCAACGGGGTGCTGCTGAAGTTCGCGCGCGGTGCGGATGAGCGCCGCAATGTCGTTTCCGATCATCTGCGCGATGACGGGGCGGCCAGTTGGGTTTTGTGTGATGGAGGCCAGGATGTCGCGATCGAGCCGGGAATCGGGCAGGACGCGGAAGTATTCGGTGAAATAGAGGTCGGCGTTCCCGTAACCGCTGATCAGCCGCATGAAGCGCAGGTCGGTGACGTCCTGCATCGGTGCGAGCGCGAGGATCGGTTCAGGCTGGCCGAGGAGTTTTTGGAATGCGGTTCGGGCGTCCACGGTTGTAGCCTCCGCTGTCTCAGCGGATCTGCTCCGTTTGTTTCGCAGGAAATGCGCTGGGACAGCGCACGCTACAGGGGCGGCCCGTTGAGAACATGCGCCTTGGCGGCGGCAATCTGGCTGGGTGGGGTCGAGAAGAGAGCGCTGATCGCGAGGGTGACGATGCAGCCGACGAAGACGAACCACGGCCAGGAAATCGCCGGCCACCACTCCGGCATGAACCAGCCGAAGTTCCATTCCGCGTGCTTGAAACTGCCGTGCAAAAGCGCGCCGAAATCAAACGCCGGCAACTTCACCTTGCATAGCACCAGCACCGACATGATGCCGACGATCATGGCGATGACGTTGACCCCGTCTCGGCCGCGGCCGCGGGTCAGCATGCCGAGCAGGAAGACCGCCAGTAGCGCGCCGTAAGTGTAACCGAGGATGCCGATCGCGATCGGGATGATCGTTAGTTTCGCATCCTGTAAGACCGCGTTGGCCGCCATCGCCGCGACAATAATCATGAGGACGCCGAAGATCGCCGTGGCAATGCGCGCGGCACGAATTGCCTGCCGGTCGGTCGCGTTGCGGTTGAAATACGGCAGATAGAAATCCTTCGTGAAGCTGGTCGCGAGCGCGTTCAGCGCGGCGGAGGTCGAGCCCATCATGGTCGCGAAAACACCCGCGATGATCAGGCCGCGAAACCCGACCGGCATCTGGTGCACGATGTAGTAACCGAA
>JBDTOL010000009.1:0-17695 GCA_039933235.1 Spartobacteria bacterium
TCGCGCGCAATACCGCGTTCCAATTCAAGGGCAAGAGCGTTGATGTCCCGCAGGTCGCGCGGCAACTAAGGGTCAGCCATGTTCTTGAGGGAAGTGTGCGGAAGGCCGGCGGCAGGGTGCGCATCACGGCGCAGCTGATTGATGGAACCAGCGGAGAACACGTCTGGGCCGAACGCTACGACCGCGACCTCAACGACATCTTCGCCCTGCAGGACGAAATCTCTGAAGCCATCGTTAGGGCGCTGAAGCTCAAGCTCCTGCCGGAAGAAAAGAAGGCGATCGAGCGACGGGGCACGGACAATGTTGATGCCTATGATCTATATCTGATGGCACGACAGCTCTATTTCGCCGGTAACCGAGGCGATGCGCGGAACCTTGAGGTCATCATCCGGCTGTGCCGCCAGGCCACCGAAGTCGATAAGGCCTATGCGCGCGCCTGGGCCCTGATGGGGCTCGCGCAGACTTATTTGCGCTTCAGTCATGGGAGACAGGACATCGACAGCTGGGCGGCGGTCGAGCGGGCACTGTCGCTCGATCCCAATCTTGCCGAGGCCCACGCCCTCAAGGCCGAGCATCTTCGGCGTGAAAATCGGCACCAGGAAGCGTCGAAAGAGATTGACACCGCCCTGCGTCTCGACCCCGAGTGCTTTGAGGTGAACGACGCGGCCGCTGGTGTGTATTTTGACCAAGGTCGGCTTGAGGACGCCATCCGCGGTTGGGAAAAAGCGACGGCGCTAATGGAGACTGACCCCACCAGCCCTGGAATGCTCGTCACCTGCTACACTGCGCTCGGCGACATAGAGGGAGCCCGACGCTCTGCCCGGCTGTCGCTCTCCCGCGCCGAGGCGGCCGTGGCGCAAGATCGCAGCAATGGGACGGCGATGGGGTTTGGAGCAGCCGCCCTCTCGACCCTCGGCGAGGCCGAGCGGGCCAAGGATTGGATCCGGCGCGCTCTGCTGATCGATCCGGAAAATTTGCTCATGCGCTACAACTTCGCTTGTGGTTTGAGCGCCCACCTGCGAGACGTCGACGGCGCGCTCGATCTGCTCGACGTGTTTTTTGCGAAGACGACCAAAGCCTTGGTGGACTATGCCAAAATCGACCCGGACCTGAATCCCATCCGCGAGGATCCCCGCTTCAAGGCAATGATGGCAGCCGCAGAAGAGCGGCTGGCGGCGGATAAGACTGGCTCGTCGCCAGCGTCGTAGAGATTGCCGGGTCGGCTTTCATCCGGGCGCCAGAGGCGCCGCCTAACGACCGAGTGGAGTCGTGACGCTGGTCCCGGCGGGCGGAGTGAACTCAAACGTCGCGGGAGCGATCGGGGCGCGCGACTCATTGCTGTAGGCGGTGACGATGCGGTCGCCGTTCGGTTGCACCATTTGGGTGCGCTGCACCTGCATGTCGTTGTTCATCCGAATGGTGAAGGTTTGCAGGAGGCGTTTGAGGGAGGGATTGCGCGGGGCAAGAACGAGGGTGTAGCCATCTGCTTCCCTCGTCGCGGTAATGTGGTAGCTGTTCTCGACGTTCTCGAGGTTTAGCGCCGCGGTCAGAGCCGCGATGGCGGCGTCGAGCGGAGACCGTTTCCCTAACGAATACTGCTCGGCCGATTGGAACTTCGGGTAGTAGATCCAGAGCTGCTGCCCGTCGCTCACCGTGATGCTGGGCGAGTTGCCCTTTACTTCCCGCCGAAATTTATGAGGGGCCGCGAACCAGACTTTGCCCGAGCTGCTGATCGGCTTATTCATGAGATGAACGTCTTTTTCCTCCCGGAAATCGGCCTGCACCTGGGGGGCGCCGGCGCGTTTGGCGCGAATCTGCGCGAGCAGGTTCTTCACGTCGTTAGGCGCGAGCGGCTCGGCGTGGACGAGTCTGACGAGGCTAACGAAGAGGAGGCTGAAAACGAGAAGACGCTGAGAAATCATAAAACTAGAAGAGGAATGCGTGCTTTGACGGTTCGGCGCAAAGACTAATCGATCCAGGAGGGTGCAGTGGTCGCGCGGCTGCCCCGAACGCTGCGCCGCCACGTTTCAGCCCGACTTCGGTTCGGCCAGGACCGCGGCGGGCAGGGTGAAGAAGATGGTGGCAAACAGGCTCCAGGCCAGGCCGATCGCGCAGGCAATGCCGAGGCCGCTCAGGGTCGGGTTATTGGCGAAGCCTAACGAACCGAAACCGGCGATCGCGGTCAACCCCGCGAGCGCGACCGGCTTCACCACGCCCGCCACGTCGTGTTCTAGCTCCCGGGCGTTTTGCCAGACGAGCAGGACGTAAATTCCGTAGTCGACGCCGATCGCGAGGACGAGGCGGAAGGCGAGAACGTTAAGCAGGTTGAGCGGAATGTGGCCGAGCTTCATCGTGGCGATCATCGCCCCGATGGCAAGGGCGAGGGTGGCGATCTGGATTAGCCAGAGCCGCCAGTCGCGATAGAGCACGGCGAGGAGCGAGGCGTCGAAGAGCGCCATCAGGGTGCTGATCAGGATGAGCTGCCGGTGCGACCACGGGATGAGATCGGTGAGGGTAAAGCTCCAGCCAGAAAGCGTCATCGGCACGCCGGCCACCGGCAGCTCGCGCGTGAGGATTTGTTTTTGGGCAGACGTCTCGACCGGTCGGTTGGTGGTGACGAAGCCGACCGTGACCAACGGGTCGGCCGCGAAATACCGGTCGACGAGGAACCACCAGCTCGAGGAAACAGGCAGGGCGCGGCGCCAGTTCGGGACTGGCATCGTCCCTCGCGCGACGGCTTCCAGTTGATCGAGGAGCTTGAAACCCGACGCGAACGAAGCGCGACTGAAACCTTCGCGCGCGATCGCCTCCTCCAGCGCGCGGCGGGCGCCGGCGAAGTCGAGCGAGCGCAGGCGGGCGCGGTTCTCTTCCATCAGGCGCGGGGAGAGAGCGAGCGCGGCCGGAGTGCTGAAGCCCTTGATCTGCCCGGTCCGCTCGAGGCCGTGCCAATGAGACTCGAGCTTCTGCCAATGCTCGTGCAACTGCTCCTCATCACGTGCGCGCACGATCCCGAGGACTGGTTCCCAGCGTGTCGGCATACGGGTCATGATCTCGGCCAGGGCATGGCCCGCCGCGCTCGATTTCGGCTCCATCGAGCGGGTGCTGGCGTCGAAGATAAGCGGTATCTGCGGGAGGAGAGCGACTACTAAAAGAACAAGCAGGAGCGAAAGCGAAAGCCAGAGAATCAGCCCCGGCGCCCGGAGGGTGCGGTGGACATATAGCCTAACGAGGGAGAGGATCCAGTCGCTCCGCGGCGGGATGGAGCGTTCCCGGGTGAAAAGAAAGAAAACGCTCGTCATGAAAAGACCGGCCACCAGAATGCCGATGGCGATGAGCACGCCGAGCTGGGTAAACCCGCCCGACCCTGCGAGGAGCAGGGCGAGAAATCCGACCGCGGTCGTAAGGGCGCCGAAAAAAATGGCGCGACCGAGGTTAGAGACCGCGTCCACGATCGCGGGTTCATGCGCGCTGCCTTCGTTCCGCGACTGTTGGTAGCGGCCGAAGATGAGGATCGCAAAATCCACGCCCAAGCCGATGAGGATGGCGCACATCCCGATCGTCACCATGTTGAGCTCGCCGAAAATGAGGAGCCCGGCGGCGAGCGCGACGAGGCAGCAGAGGAGAAGCGAAAACCCCATCCCGATGAGAGGGAGCCAGCGGCGGAAGCCGACAAAGAAAACCCCGCCGACGAGAAAAATGGAACCGAAGAGCGTCACGACGATGTCGTGCCGCATGCTGAGCGAGATCTCCGCGACGTAGGCGGAGCGCCCGGTGACGAGCACATCGAGCGGCCCTTGGCCCTCCCAGCCCGCGCCCGCCTGAGCCCGGAAAGCGTTCACTTTCTCCATCAGCGCCTGGCAATCGAAGGCGCTGATCGAGCGCTGATTCGTGACCACGAGAAAGAGGCGCATGGTGCGATCGGGCGAAGTGAGCGGCTGGTCCTGCTCGAGCGCGGCATTGCCTGCAAAAGGTTTCAGGGCCGGGGCTACTACGCCTAACGGATCGAGCTGTAGCTCGAACTCCGGCCGGGGCGAGCCGGCCTCGATCTCCTGGTGCAGCCGGGCGAGGCGGGCCTGCAGCTTCTCCGGCTGCAGCACCGCCACGGTCTCGGCGAAAGTCGCCGGCTCGAGGTTGAGCAGGAGGGGGACCGCGATGCCCTGCAAATCAGCGACCGCTTCGGGGGACTCCATGGGCGAGCCGGCGAGGACGCGCGTGCTCCAGGGCTGCTCGCGCAGTCGTTGGGCGAAGGTCGGCGCGAATTCCTCCAGCCGGTCGACGTCGTTAGGCTGGCAGACCAGGGCAAAAGTCAGCTCGCGCGTCTGGGCAAAGTCGTTGTTATAGACCTTGAGGCCCTGGACCGACTCGAACTTTCCCGGCAGGAGATTAAGAACCTCGGTGTCAAGGGTGAGGCGAGTGACAAGGATGTAGCTGCTGGCCACTGCAATGAGAGCGACGGCGACCCAGACGAGGCCGCGGTGCTGCGTAACGAGGCGGGCGATGAACTTCGAATACGACATCGGCGACCGCGAAGTTAGAAAGCGAAGGTGAAGCGGTCGGAGCCGGCGGATTGCCGGATGAGCGACTGGCCCTTGTCCCGGAGGAGGAATTCGCGGAGCGAAACCCAGCCGCGGAGGCGGGCCGGTGCCTCGTTAGGCGGGCCGGACCAGGAACCGCGGGCGAGCGGGCCGCTGACGCGGACAAATTTCGCGTCCTGGCGCACCGTGAGGAGGGTCACGCCGGGGCCCTTGCTGAAGGTGAGTTCGAAATCGCCCGTGCTCGAATACCGGACCAGCACCTCGCCGATGAGGGAGGTCTTTGGGCTGCGGTATTGCAGTTGCCCGATCTTCGATTCCCAGTCCGGTGCGGGCTGAATGAACTGGTGCCGGAGGGTCTGACAGCTGGCCAGCCCGAAGAGGGTGAGGACAAGAAAGAGTGAGGACGAGAGGAGGTGTCGCATGATCGTTAGGCTGCGGAACGGAGAGATTCCGCAGCGGCTGGTTCTCTTCTCTCTGCCACGAGGGTGCGGCGTGGACAGAGCGGGAGGTAGCGCTGCAGCCAGACAATGAAATAGAAGGCCGACATGCGCCAGCGGATGGCGAAGCTGCCACTGATGTTGCCGCCGAGGACGGCATTCACCGCCGGCGGGATCTGGAGGACGTCCTGCGGATAGAGGAAGACCTCGATGAACTCCTTCGAGTACCAGGCAGCAACGAAACGCAGGTAGCCTTTCATGACCCGGCGGAGCAGCCGTTCGTATTTGGCAAAGAGGCGGGGCGCTTTGCCTGGGTGATCGAGCACGACATCGAGGATATCGGCGCATTGTTCCCCCGCGAGGAGGGCGAGGAAAACGCCGCTGCTGAAGACCGGGTCGATAAAACCGGCGGCGTCGCCCGCGAGCAGCCAGCGGTCGCCCGTGAGCCGGCTCTGGCGATAGGAAAAATCCGCGCTCGCGTAAGCCGGGGTGACGCGCCGCGCGCGAGTCATCCGGCGGGCCAGAAACGGCTGCTCGGCGAGCGATTCCTCGAGAAAAGTTTCCGGCGATTTCTTCGTCTGTTTGTAGAGGGCGGTATCAAGTACGACGCCGATGCTTGAGCGGTCGTTAGGCAAAGGCACATACCAAAACCAGCGATCGGCCGCACGCAGCTGGCGGGTGAGGGTGCCGTCGCGGCCCTCGTCGGCCTCGACTCCCTCGTAGTGCGCGAAGATCGAGATCTTCTGCAGGTGCGGATAGGTTTCCTTGAGCTTGAAATGATTCCCGAGCACCGAGTGTCGGCCGCTCGCGTCGATCACATAACGCGCGGCGATTTGTTCCAACTCCGTGTCTTTCCGCTGGATTTGGAGTTCGACCCTGTCCTCCAGGAAATTGACCTTCTTCACGGAGGTTTCCTCTCGCACTTCGGCGCCGTTCTCGCCCGCATGGTCGAGTAGCACCTTGTCGAATTCCGCCCGCGGCACCTGGTAGGAGGTCTCAGTCTGCGAATTGTAGCCGTCCTTGAAATAGAATTTCACTCCTTCGTCGGAGCAGGCGCTCGCCATTTCGCCGCCATATTTCCGGAGAAAACCAGCTTGCTCGAATTTTTCGTGCACCCCGAGCCGGGTGAAGGTCTTCATGCTGACCGGGAGCAACGATTCGCCGATGTGGAAGCGGGGGAATTTCTCGCGTTCGCAGACGATCACTTTCCGTCCGGCCCGGGCGAGCAGCGTCGCGGCAGTGCTCCCGGCGGGTCCGCCGCCGATGATGGCCACGTCGTAAATTGCTTCCGGCATGCGGCGATCAAGTTAACCAGCTTGCGCCGGAAGGAAACCACGGAGCACCCCGTGGGAGCGTGCGCTGTCGTCAGCGCATTATCGTTATTGATTGGAAATGGTGGCGATCGAGCCGTCGATCTTGGTCAGGTTAATTGTGAACTTTTCGGCGTAGGTCGCGGCACGATCCTGGAGCATGCTGATGGCAACGGCTTCCCCGAGCTGGATCGAGGAGGTGGTGTCGCTGCGCCAATGGATCCCGGCCAGGATGCCGTGCCCGAACGAGACGTTATTGGCGAGTTTGTTCAGTTCGCCGTTGACCGTGAGCTGCCCGGCATCGGAGCCGGTGTAGGGCAGGAGCGAGTTTCCATCGTTGCTGGCAACGACCGGATTTGGAACGACAAAACTGCCGTCGAAAAAGAACTTCAGGATCGTGATGCAGGCGCCGGCGACGGCGCCGTGGCCGGTGGGATAGGCGGGATGGGTCGGCGAACCTTCAGGGAAAGATTGCGCGAGGAAGAAATCGCCAAACTTGGCTGCGCTTCGCTGCACGGCCTGTGAATTGAGCACGTTGTCGTGGACGCGGCCGTCGAGCGTATCGCCGAAACCGCTCAGAATCTGGCGTACGATCGCGCCGCCCGATTCGGGACGATGCCGCAGGTGAATCGACCACTTTTGGTACCAGACGTTGTTCAGCGCATGGCGAGCGACGGCCGCGAGCGAAGCGGCGATATCTGGCCCGCCGAAAGTGCCGAAGCCATTCTGCTTGGTGGAATTGGCATAGGGATTCCCCGGATTAGCCGGCGCGCCCATCGTGCCGAGCACGAGGTAGGCGGTAAAGAAAGTCTGGAAGAGCACATCGACATGCGTGAACGAGCAAAGGCCGCGGCCGTCGTGCACGTAGCGCGGCTGTGGATCGAATTGCAGGGGCACGCCGGTGTCGATCCCGTTCTGGACTTGCTGGAACGTCGTCGCCTCGGTCATGTAATCGACTTCCGGGATAAAAGTAACAAGCTGCTGCGTGATTGGCTGAGCGCCCATGTAGGTGGGCTGCAAATAGAATTGCGAGAGATACGGCCCGAGCGTGTCGCCGGGATAGCTCCCCCGAAAAAGCAGGTTCGGCGTGACTTCGCCCGCTGGATTGCGCGGTCCGGTATAGGCGGCCATACGGGAGAGCTCGACTGCGGCGCGACCGGCGGCCGGGTTGGAGGGGTAATCGGTGAAAGCGCAATCCCGGAGCAGGGAAGCCCAGTAAAGTTCGACCAGCTCCGCCCCATACTCCTCGCTCGCGAGGGCCGGTGCGGGCGGCACCACCACCTGGTTAATCTGGTTCGCAGGCGAGGGAGCGTTACCGAACTGGACGTCGTCGCTCCCCTCC
Organism: Spartobacteria bacterium; assembly: GCA_039933235.1. Classification (GTDB taxonomy): domain Bacteria; phylum Verrucomicrobiota; class Verrucomicrobiia; order Chthoniobacterales; family UBA10450; genus Palsa-1392. The sequence continues at coordinate 7,625 of JBDTOL010000009.1, forward strand.
AAAGCAAAGGCACGCCCGCCGAGCGGGCCGTTCATCGTCCGAGGTCCGCCAGTGATGACACTTTCGAAGTCTTCAAATCTGCCGCTGTTGATGGCGCGCCGGAATGATCGGAAGGCGTTCAGGTTTACCAGCCCGAGCGCATCCTGCAGGATTCCCTTGGAATAAGTGCCGCATTTATCGGCGTAGAGTTGTTCGTCGCGGTTCGTCGTGTGCGGTGGAACCGGAATCTGCGATTCGCGGGTCGCGGCGCCAACCCGGATGGAAAAAGATTGTTCAATGCGCGAGTCAGTCGCGTCGGGCGCAGAGAACCGGCCGTCGCCCACGATGCGCCCCTGGGCGGAAGCGCGCGGGAGTTTGCCCAGCACCGCGCCGGTGGCGAGAGCGGCACTGACCTGACTGAGAAACCTGCGACGGCTCGGCCCTTTGTCGCAGGATGGCGGGGGCGATTGATGTTGTGCAGGAGCGGTCGTGTCGTTTTTTATCATTGGCTATTGGATATTTGTTGGTTTCCCGGTTGGTGAATGTGACTCGGGGTTGTAGGTGGATTACCTAGGAGAGTCAATCCTAAACTCCGGCGTTTCTGGTAACGGCGCGGTTACTTCCAGATCGGCGTTGACAATCCATGGCACGAGCGGGATGGAACGCTGCCAGCACCTGCCCGCTATGAAACTGATCGATCGCTTCGTCGGCCGCGAGCTGATCGTGAATGTCCTCTTCGCGATCGCCGTCCTGAGTCTTGTGCTCGTGGTCGGCAACATTTTCCGCAAGCTTCTGCCGCTCCTCGTCAATCACGATGTGCCGCTCGAGTTCCTCCTCACTTTCATCGCCTATGTCCTGCCGTTCTCGCTCATTTTCACCATCCCCTGGGGATTGCTCACCGCCATCCTGCTCGTCTTCGGCCGGCTCTCGGCGGATAACGAGCTAATCGCGCTTCGCGCCAACGGGGTGAGCGTGACGCGGGTCTGCCTTCCACTCGCTTTCCTGGCTGTCCTTTTCACGGCGATCTGTCTTTGGTTAAACGTGAGCGTCGCACCGGCCGCGCAGGAAAAATTGCGAAGCAGTATTTTCGACCTGGCGACGCAGAACCCGATCGCGCTCTTCGGGGGCGACCAGGTGATCGATCAGTTTCCCGGCCGCAAGATTTACGTCGGCAAGAAGGAAGGAAACAAACTGGAGAACATCCTCGTGTTCCAAATGGACGAACACGATCTGCCCGTGCGGGTGACGCACGCCCACACCGGGATGCTGGAGACCGATCTGCCGAACAGGCGTCTCCTCCTGCATCTCTACGACGCCCGTTACCAGGAGCGGGACGCAAAAGACCCTTACGACCTGCGCAAGATTAAGGACGGGATCAGGCTGGCGGAAGGGACGTTGCCGATCAGCCTGGAAGAACTTTACGAGAAGGAGAAGAAACGGCCGAGTCGCTCGGCGCTCTCGCTCTCGCAACTCATGGAGCAGCTCAAATCCGGCGCGCGGCGCGACCGGAGCGCGACTCGGACGGAGATCAACAAGCGGTTTTCGTTTCCGTTTTCCTGCATCGCGTTCGCGCTCATCGGGGTGCCGTTAGGCATCACGACCCATCGCCGCGAGACCTCGGTCGGATTCGCGACTGGGCTGATCGTGGCGATTTTCTATTTCCTTTTCATCATCATCGCCGACACGATGCGGGCGAACGCGAAGATCCATCCCGAGCTGCTGGTTTGGTTCCCTAACGTTCTCTTCATCGTGATTGGCGCGTATCTCTTCCGGCGCCTGAGCAAGCAATAACAGCCGACGGCCCCGGTGGAGGGACGCCGGCCGTGGCGTCCGAGTTTCTGGATCTGGCCGGGCCAAATGCGGACGGGACGGCGCCCGTCCCTCCAGAATGGCAACTAGACGGTGGCGGCCTTTTCTTGCGGCATTTCGTCGCTGATGACGAAGAATTTCTTGAGCGTGGCGCTGCCGAAATTGGTCGTAAGCGCGACATCGGCCGCGTCCCGCCCGACCGCCATGACGATGCGCCCGATGCGGGGCACATTGTGGCGGGCGTCGAAGGTATACCAGCGATCGCCCAGATAAACTTCGAACCAGCCGCTGAAATCCATCGGCAGGACCACCGGCACCCCGATGTCGCCCATGTAACCGGTCGCGTAACGCGCCGGGATATTCAGGCAGCGGCAAAAAGTGAGCGCGAGATGGCTGAAGTCGCGACAAACCCCCTGGCCGCTTTGGTAGACGTCGAAGGCCGACTTCGAATGATCGGCGAAGTGATAACCAAAGGTGATGTGATTGTGCACCCAATCGCAGATCGCCCTGACGCGCTCCCAGCCCGGCGGGGTTTGGCCAAAGAGCTTCCAGGCCACGTCGGTCAGTTTATCCACCTCGCAGTAGCGGCTCGGCATGAGGAAGGCGAGCGCCTCATCAGGTAAATTTTCGATGTTATGTTGGAGCGCGTCCGGCGCCTGGCGATCCGGTTCGCCGCTGTCTTCGATGAGGGTTTCCAGAGCGAGACGGATGGTGCCTGGCTCGCCGAGGAGACGCGCGCAGCGGTTGCCAAACAGGTCAGTGTAATAGGTTACCGGAGTGTCCGGTTCGACGACCAGCTCCTCCGGACGCCGCAGATCATCCTGGCGCGACGGATGAACGAACAGCATCAGGACCATCGGGGTCGGCCCGCGCAGCTCAAACTCTATGTCGAATCCAATCTTGATCAGCATCTGGTGCGGAGCAGCGGCATTTTTGCGCCGCGTTTGCGCGCCGTCATCGTTCACTCAATCGCGCGTCCGCGCATCTGTTTTGTCGCGACCCCGCGTCCAGCTTATCCGAAGCGCTGGAAGGTTTTCCAAAACTCCGGCCACGATTTCTTTAATCCCCGGCAGACGAAGATGTCGGGATGATCCTTCGTCTCCTCGTTGCGCACCCCGTAGGGATTCGAGATGCGACCGGCTAGCCTGACGTCCCGTGCGAATTTTTCCGCGGACTCGCGCGAGAAGCCGACCAGGATCACGACCTGCGGCGGCGGTTCGCCATAGCCACGCCACCAGGAAGTGTTGATCCCGCTGATTACTTCCGGCAGTCCATGCTTGCGGCCGTAGAGATTAAGCGCGCCGACCTCGCCGTAGTTGCCGGCGAGAATGGCGGTGCGCGCCTGCTCATCCGGCGGCAGCGCGCGGTAAATCCCGGCGACGGTCTGCGCCAGCTCCTGCCAGCCGATCTGCTCGGTAAAATTATCGTGGATCTTGCTCGTTAGGCGCCAACCGGCCGAATTGATTGGCGCGACCGGCATCATCAGGACCCCGCTGAAAACCGCGCCGAGGCCGAGCGCGGTCCACGTCAGGCCCTTCCCCATCCGTGCGGTATTGTTGCTGCGGCGCTCGAGCCATTTCTCCCATGTCACTGCGCCCGCGGCGAAGAGCATCGGGTAAGCCGGCGCCATGTAGTAGAAGCGTCCGCGTGCGAGCAGAAACAGGATAAGCGGAACGAGGAACATCCAGGCGAATGCGCGATAGCGCCGGTCGCTTCCGCTTATAGGGCGAGACTGCCGGTCGGACGAAATAGAACCAGAGCCCCGTCGCCCAGAGCGGCAGGGTGAAAATGTTCGCGCTGACGAAGAGTTGCTGGATGAGAAAACCATCCGTCCGCCCGATCTCGACATCGCGCTCGTGGATGTGATTCAGAAAGGTAAGCGAGATAAAGTCGTGCTTGATTTGCCACATGATGTTGGGCAGGAAAAGCACGACGGAGAGAGCTGCGCCCGCCCAAAGCCATGGGCTTCTCAGGTAGAGCCGCGCGGGCGTGAGCAGGATGCCGGCCGCCACACCCGCGATGAAAAAAATCATGGTGTATTTCGTCATCATGCCGAGGCCAAAGATGGCGCCGAGGGCGATCCACCAGCGCGGGTCGTCGTCCCGGAACAGACGGAGCAGGCAATACGCGGCCAAAACCCACCAGAGGTAATCGAACGCGATGTATTGGAACATCGTCCCCATGCAGACGGCCATCGGCGCGACCGCCGCCGCAAGAGCCGCGACCGCTTGCGCCCAGCGTCGGCCGCCCAGCTCACGCGCCATCAAGCCAGTCAGGACCATCGCGACACTCTGGGCGAGCGCGCTGAAAAAGCGCAGTCCGACGAGCGAAGGCCCGAAGAGAAGAAGGGCAATCCGACCGACGAACGGCGTGAAAGGCGGATAGGAGACGTATCCCCAGTCGAGAAAGCGCGCATCGTCGAGCACTCCGAGCTCGTCGCGGTGGAATCCGTATTGCCAATTTGTAGCGCAGTGAAGCGCCAGCCGGGCGAGGGCCAATGCCACGAGTAATAACCAGGCTGCGGGTGGCCGCGACGGCGGAGAAGTGGTGCGCATTACCATCGTTTTCTGGGACTGAGGTTAACGGAAAAAGTGCCGTGATCGACTGGAAAGAAAGGGGTCGCGTGGTGTGTCGATGAATCGGCAGCGGGACTCCCCGCGGACCGAAAAGGAAAAACTCGAAACAAGGGAGCGGTTCGAGCCGACAACCCTCTCCGATGGAGACAAGAGCGGGATGCGCTGGCCAGGTGTTCCCACTCTTTTTGCCTACAAAACGCGCGCGCTCAAGCGTGGCCGAACTTCGCGGTCACGCGCAGCTCGCGTCCTGCGGCGATCCGCACATCGCGCAACTTGATTTCGCCCAGCGGCAGGGCCGGGAGCGAGAATTCACGGCCGTCGAAGCGGGCCAGCTGCGGAGCGATAAATCCGGAGGCGAGCGTGCCAAGGGTGCCTTCCCCATCGCACTTCAGCCCCGAGAGCCGAGCGTTCAGTTGTTCATCGATCGCCACGCTGCCGCGGATCTGCACCGAAGCGGTGAGGAACAGTTTCTTGGCGCGCACATGCACGATCGCATCGAGCGCCTGATCGGAGCGGGAGGAGAGTTCGATCCGCACGCTTTCGACCGTCACACCGTGTTTGGCCGCTTCCGCCTTGGCGCCCGCCAGGACGAGCGCCTCGAGATCGGCGAGAGCGACCGCCAATTCCACGTTGCCTTCCGCGGCATCCTGCACCAGCAGAAGCACGTTCCCGTTTGTGTCGCGTCCCTGGCCGATGTGCACATCGCGTGCGGTGCAGGAAAGATTTATCCTGGCCCGCTGCACCAGGATGGGTTGTCCGCTGATTGCGAAATTTCCCACCCGCAGTGCCGGTTCGACCGCGCCGACCGGCGGGGACGGCCGCGGCAGCGGCTGGTCGGCGGTGGTGGCGTTGTCGAGCGATATCCGGATGGAGTCGAGATCGGGATACTCCTTCGCCTCGACCGTTACCATCTGTCCGTCGGGCCGAAGCACACGGCGCAGGCATTCCTCAAGCGCATCGCGCAACGCGGGGGCGTCCGACGGCATCGAATCGTTTTGCAACGGGAACATGTAGCAATTCTACGGGATTGGGTGCTCAACCGGATGTCCCACCCCAGGTGACCGAGAGCGGGATTGCATTTCAATTCGCTGTGACGATGATCTCACGCCACCAGCAGAAAGAGCCATGGCAAATCCACTTCGACTCGTTTTCTTCCTCCTCGCGCTTGCGTTTGTAACGCAGATCTCTGCAGCGACGCGGACGGACAAAGTATTTCTCCAAGGCACACCGACCGGAACGCAAACGGTGCAAAGCGAGTCGGGCGGCGCGGCCCGCGCCGAATTTTCTTATACCGACCGCGGCCGAGGTGATCACATCATCGCCACCTGGAAGGTGGACGATGCGGGGTTGCCGATCGAATACGAAGGGCGCGGGAACGATTACATGAAGGCGCCGATCGAGGAGCGCTTCGCGATGAAGGACGGACGGGCGAGCTGGAAAAATCGGAGCGAAGAAGGGGGACAGGCGGTGGCCGGGGCCGCGTTCTACCTGCCGATCAACGCCCCGCCGGAATTCCTCGGCGTGCTTGCGCGCGCGCTGCTGAAAGCGCCCGAGCATAAACTCGCGCTCCTGCCCGCAGGCGAGGCGAGAATTAAGGAGGCGGGAAAAGTCGGCGAGCTGACCGAGTATCGGATCACGGGTCTCGGTTTCACGCCGGAATCCGTTTGGCTCGATCGCGAGGGGGCAACGGCTGCCTCCGTCTCATGGCTTTCGGTCGTGGCGACTCCCTACGAGGCGTCCATCGCAGAGCTGAAGAGCGCACAACAGCAAACCAGCAACGCCTGGTCGCAACGCCTGGCCCGCGAGCTGGCCCACGTTCCGAAGGGCGACTTGCTGATTCGCGACGCGCGCCTGTTCGATCCGCGTGACCTAAGCGTGACGCCGGGGAGCAGCGTGCTGATGCGAGGCGATCGCATTATCCGTGTCGGGCTCGGGACCGAGATCAAGCCGCCCGCGCCAGCGGAGATCATCGAGGCCCGTGGCCGCTTCCTCATGCCCGGGTTGTGGGATAACCATCAGCATTTCAGCTCGCCCGAAGAGGGAGCATTGGACCTCGCCAACGGCGTGACCAGCGCGCGCGACATGGCGAACGACACCGACACTTTCCTCGAGCGCGTCGCGCGTTACGACGCCGGGAGCGAACTCGGGCCGCGGGTTTTGAAGGCCGGAATCATCGACGGGACCGGGGAATTTGCCGGCCCCACCAAGATGCGGGTCGAGACCGCCGAGCAGGCAATCCAGGACGTCGATTGGTACGCCGATCACGGCTATGTGCAGATTAAGATTTACTCCTCGGTCAAACCGGAACTGGTGCCGGTTATTGCGGACCACGCGCATGCGCGCGGCTTGCGGGTGAGCGGCCACGTGCCCGCTTTCATGTCGGCGCGGCAATTCGTGGAGGATGGCGCGGATGAGATTCAGCATTTCAATTTCATCGAGCTCAATTTCCTCTTCCCTGAAGTGAAGGAGACGCGGAATCGCGACCGCTTCATCAAGGTGGCCGAGCACGCGCGCGAGTTCACACCCGACAAACCGGCCGTGCGTGAATTCATCGGCTTTCTCAAACGACGGCACACCGTGCTCGACCCGACGATGAATGTCTTCGAAGGTCTCTTCTCCGGTGACCCGGGCGCCGTGACGCCTGGCATGGAAGAGATCGTGCCGCGTTTCCCGGCGCAGGTCCGGCGTTCCATGCAAAGCGGCGCGCTGGAGGTGCCTGCCGACAAGGCGGCGGCTTATCGCGAAGCTTTCCCGGCGATGCTCCGGTTGCTCAAGGCGGTGCATGAGGCCGGGGTGACGATCATACCAGGGACGGACGCTCTGGCGGGCTACACGCTGCATCACGAGCTCGAACTCTACGTCCAGGCCGGGATCCCGGCGGCCGAGGTCCTTCGGATGGCTACCCTGACACCGGCGCTGGTCATGGGCGTGAACAAGGATCGCGGCGTGATCGACAACGGAAAACTGGCCGACATGATTCTGGTCGAGGGCGACCCGACCGAGAATATCCGCGGGCTGCGCGACGTCACGACCGTGATCAAAGGGGGGAAGGTTTACGACCCGGCCGCGATCGAAAGAGCCCTCGGCATCACGCCTCGCGAGCCCCGGCACCGGGTGCAGAATTGAGTTGCGCCACGGCGGTTCTCCGCTAACTTCCGCGTTCCTTATGGCGAAGACTTCCTGGCTCAATCGCAACGAACGCAAGCGCAAAACGGTCGCGAAATACGCCGATCTGCGCGCTGAGCTCAAGGCGAAGAAGGATTACATCGGCCTCTCGCAGCTCCCGCGCAACGCCAGCCCCACCCGCGTGGTCAACCGCTGCCAGATCACCGGCCGCCGTCGCGCCTTCATCCGCCGGTTCAAGGTTTCCCGCCTGACCTTTCGCGAGCTCGCGTCCGCCGGACTCATTCCCGGTGTGACCAAGTCGAGCTGGTAGCCCGCTCCCGGCGGGTTTCGGGTGCTTCCTCGGCATCCGCTCCATGAATTTTCTACTTCCATTTTCGACCCTCGCGATCGTCGCGGAGGGTATCGCCCAACGTTGGGACACGCCCGGTATCCTGATTGCGAAGCTTGCCGCCATCGCGGCTTTGGTTTTCCTCAACGGCTTCTTCGTCGCGGCGGAATTTGCCCTGGTCAAGATCCGGATGAGCCAGCTCGAGGCGTTAGCCGACGAGGGTAATGCCCGGGCGGCCAAGGCGCAGACAGTGGCAGGAGATCTTGACGCTTATCTCTCGGCCTGCCAGCTCGGGATCACGCTCGCGAGCCTTGGCCTTGGCTGGGTCGGGGAACCGTTCCTCGCGCAAATGTTGCAGCCGGTCTTCGCGATGCTCGGCGTAACCTCCGCGACAATCATTACCTCGGTTTCGTTCCTCCTCGCCTTCTCGGTCATCACGTTTCTTCACATAGTGCTGGGGGAACAGGCGCCAAAAATTCTCGCCATCCGCAAGGCCCTGCCGACGACGCTCATCGTAAGCGGTCCGTTGCGGATGTTTTACATCCTGTTCAAGCCGGCCATCTGGTTTCTCAATGCTTCCTCCAACTGGGTCCTGAAAAACGTTCTGCGCACCGACCCAGTCAAGGAGGGGGAGATCGCCCACAGCGAGGAGGAGCTGCGGCTCATCCTCGACGAAAGCGAGAAATCCGACGAGGTCTCGTCAATCGGGCGCGACATTCTCGTCAACGCGCTCGACATGCGCCGGCGCGTCGTGCGCGACATCATGACGCCGCGCGCCGACATGGTTTACCTCGATATCGAGGAGAGCTTCGACGACAACGTGAAGAAAGCGCTCGAATCGCGCCACACCCGTTTCCCGCTTTGCCGCGGTCACCTCGATAACACGCTTGGACTCATTCACATCAAGGAGCTGGTGCCGATGATGCGCGATCCGGCGCCCGACCTGATGAAGATCAAGCGCGAGCTCATCCCGGTGCCGGAGATGATGTCGCTCGAGAAGCTGCTCAATCTCTTCCTCGTGCGGCACGCGCACCTCGCGATCGTGGTCGACGAATACGGCGGCACCGTCGGGATGGTGACGATGGAGAACGTGCTTGAGGAATTGGTCGGCGATATCCAGGACGAGTTCGACATGGAGAAGGCGGAGTTTCGCCGGATCAACGAGGGCGAGTTCACGGTCGCCGGCGGGCTCGGGCTGTATGAGCTGCGCGACCTGGCCGATATCGAGCTGGAGAACTCGGATGTCAGCACGGTCGGCGGCTATGTCACCCACTTGCTCGGGCACTTGCCCAACCAGGGCGAGCAGGTGCCGATTGAGGATTACGTCGTGACTGTCTCACAGACCGACGGGCGCCGGGTCGGCCAGCTTCATTTCAAGAAGATGGCGGATGACGACGGGCAGAGGGAGTAGTTCGTGAGGGCGGCGCCTCGAAAAAACGTCCCGGCAACAGCTAAAACTGGGCGAAGTTCGCGACGACGTTAATCCCGCCTGCGGCCTGTTTGCCGTTTTCGTAGGCGGAGGTGAATTGCGCTTTCTTCATCGCGTTATCCAGCAGAATGCCGAGGCCGCTGTCTTTCGGATTTTCCGAAATGCCGGATGTGCCGGTGACCGCCCGGTTCGCATTCACACTGACCACGACCTCCGCTTTACCGGAAACGAGCACGCCCTGGGTGAGCGAGCTGATCTCCTTCTGCAGAGCATAGCGAAGCCCGCCCACGAGCTGGGGCTGGATGTAATTGGCCAGCTTGCCCACGCGATCGCGGTCGTGGGTCGCGAGAGAGACCACAATGACGGGCTGGCCGTTTTGATGGAGGAAGAGGACCGTGCCGCCGAGGTAGACGCGCACGGGCTGACCGTTCACGGTCGCCGGTGTGAAACGGCCCCAGTCGAGCGCGGTTCGCACCGCGGCGCGGAACGCTTCGTGGTTCGCGACCAGGGCGTGCGTTGTCTCCACAATGCCGTTCTCCGTGATGTCGCAATAGAATTGTACCGCGCCATCGAGCTTCGCCGCTTCCGGGTCTTTCGGGTAATGCAGGTAATGGGTGATGGAATCCGAATCCTGGCTCACCAGCGCCGGTGTCATTGGCCCGGTGATCGGCCGCGCGGCCTCAAATTTGGGCGCGGCGGAAGGCTTTGGCGTGGCAGGTGCGGCCGGCTCGGATTTTTTTTGGCAGGCGCTAAAGCTGCCGAGGGCCAGGGCCAGAGCGATCGAGAGTTGGCCCAGCCGGCGGACGGAGAATTTTTCCATGGTG
>JBDTOL010000010.1:0-38214 GCA_039933235.1 Spartobacteria bacterium
GTGGCCTCGTTCACAGTGTGCCCGTTCATCGGCGAAAGCATTCCCGGCTACGAAGCAGTTTCAAAGCCGAATCGTTGGCGCAGTTCAGTTCCTGCGCAGGGCTTCAATTAACTTTGGAACGATTTGATGGACGTCACCGACCAGACCGTAGGTTGCCATCTGGAAAATGGGTGCGTCGGGATCCTTGTTGATCGCTACGATGACGCGTGAATCCTTGATTCCGGCCAGATGCTGGATCGCGCCGGAAATGCCGAGCGCAATGTAGAGCTCAGGCGCAATCACTTTGCCGGTTTGGCCGATTTGGTAGTCGTTAGGCGCGAGGCCAGTGTCGACCGCGGCGCGGGTCGCGCCGATGGCGCCGCCGAGGACATCCGCCAGGCCGCCGACCAGCCGATCGAAAGATTCCTTGTCCTTCAACGGGCGGCCACCACCGATCACGACACGCGCTTCGGTCAGATCGGGCCGATCGGAGACGCGTTCTTCGCGGGAGACGAACTGCATTCCGTTAGGCAAAGTGGCGGCGTCGACCTTGAAATTTTCCACCAGGGAAGAAGCGGCCCCGGTCTCCGGTGCCTCGAAGCCGGCGGCGCGAATCGTCAGGACGCGCTTCTCGCCCTGCAACTGCACCGTGGCCAGCATGCTCCCGGCGCTGACTGGCCGGCGATAGGAAATCGCGCCCTCTTTCTCTTGGAGGGCGACGACATCGGTCAGCATCGGCGCATCGAGCAGCGCAGCGGCGCGGGGGAGAATGTCTTTGCTGAAAGTGGAAGAGGTCGCGAGGAGCGTCGTCGCCCCGACCTTCGCGCAGGCCGCGGCGATGACGGCCGCATAACGATCAGCCAGCGGCTCGGCCAGCGCAGCGTCGTCCGCCACCAGGACGGTGGATGCGCCGAGGGCGGTGAGCGATTTCGCCATTTCCTCCAGGCCGTTCCCGAGAAGAAGCAGGGCATAATCGCCCCCGAGCTGGCGCGCGGCGGTGACGGCATGGAGCGACGGGCGCTTCACCTGCCGCCGATCGTGTTCGATGAGGATGAGGGTTCGGGCGTTCATCAAAGCACCTTCGCCTCCTCCTTAAGCTTCTGGACCAGCTCTGCCACCGACTCAACCCGCGTGCCAGCAGTGCGACGAGGCGGGCGGGAAGTTGCGAGCACCGTGGTCAACGGCTGCACAGTCGCACCCAACTGTTCGCAGGTCGCGGTCTCGATCGGCTTTTTGCGCGCCTTCATCAGTCCAGGCAGCGAAACGTAGCGTGGTTCGTTCAAGCGCAGATCGGTCGTGACGACGGCCGGCAGATTCACCTCGATCACTTCGAGACCGCCATCAGTCTCCCGTGTGCAACGTGCGCGAGCGCCGTTTTCGAGGAATTCGATCTTGGAAATAAACGTCGCCTGCGGCCAGCCTAACAAACCGGCAAGCATCTGCCCGACCTGGTTTGAATCGTCGTCCACGGCCTGCTTGCCCATCAGCACGACCTGCGGCGCCTCTTTCTCCACCAGCGCGCGAAGGATGCGCGCGACCGCGTAGGGATCGAGCGCCCGCGCATCATCGATGCGAATGGCGCGATCGACTCCCATCGCGAGGGCTGCGCGAATCTGTTCATCAACCGCCGCGCCACCAATGGAAACGCCGACGATCTCGCTCGCTTCGCCGCGTTCGCGGATGCGGAGCGCTTCTTCGATCGCGATCTCGTCGAAGGGATTGATGACCGCTTTCGCGGTCGCGCCCGAGCCGCCGGGAGCGGCCGCCTCGTAGGGGTCGGGAACGCTCTTGAACGGAACGAGGATTTTCGCGATCGGCAGCGTCACAGGCCGATGAGAGAGGCGATGATGTTGCGTTGCACTTCGCTCGTGCCGGAGTAGAGCTTGGCGCCGATCGCGTCGCGCAGTTCGCGCTCGACCTCATACTCCGTCATGTAGCCGTAGCCGCCGTGGATCTGGATCGCGTCCTCGGCGCATTTCACCCAGGCATCGGCGATGTGCAGCTTGGTCATGGCGGCCTCGAGATAAACCGCCTTCCGATGGCCGGCGACCCAGCCAAAGTGATAGAGCATGTGACGCGAGCTTTCGACCCGCAGTTTCATCTCCACAATTTTGCACGCGACCTGCTGGAACTTGCCGATCGATTGGCCGCCTTGCTTCCGTTCGTTGGCGTAACGAATGCATTTCTCGAGCAAGCGCTGCATCGACCCGACCGCGCTGGCCAGAATGCAGCCGCGTTCCCAGGTGAGGGAGCGGGTGAAGAGGAACGTGCCGCCGCCTTCCTTGCCGAGGAGATTCTCCGCCGGCACTTCGCAATTTTCGAAAAAGACCTCTGACATGGGTGAGGTGCGAACGCCCATTTTCTCGATCTTGTGCGAGGGATCGAATCCCGGCATCCCCTTCTCGACGAGGAAGGCCGTGATCCCATCGGTGCCGCGCGTTTTGTCGACATTGGCGAAGACGACGAGGACGTCGGCGACGGGTCCATTCGTGATAAAAATCTTGCTCCCGTTGAGGATGTATTTGTCGCCCTTTTTCGTCGCCGTGGTGGCGAGGGCAAAGGCGTCCGAGCCGCTGTTTGGCTCGCTCATCGCGTTGCCCCCGATGAGGCTGCCGTTGCAGAGGCCGGGCAGGAACTTCTGCTTCTGCGCTTCGGTGCCGTTATTGACCAGCGGGCTCACCGCCGTCCACATGTGGGCGTTGATCGAGAAAAGAAGGCCGTTGTCTTTGCAGGCGTAACCGAGTCGCTCGAGCGCGGCGACGGTGGTGAGCGGGTCCTGGCCCAGCCCGCCATACTCGGTCGGGACGAGCAACCCCTGGATCCCAAACTCGCCGCACTTCTTCCAGGCCTCGTGATTGAAGATCGCCTTTCGATCGTTCTCGATCACGTCGTAATTGAGCTGTTCGCGGGCGAAGCGACCGACGGCATCGAGCAGCTCGCGTTGTTGATCCGACCAGGCAAAATCCATCGTGTAAAATCCTTCTGTTAGAATGCTAAACCGCTCTTCCGTTCCCCGATCAACTGGAGCAAAGCCGGTGCCGTCTGCCACGGGCGTTCTGCTGGGCCGCGATGAGTGGCCATTCTAGAGGTGTGGGGAGAGGCGGTCAAGCAACGGCCGGTCAAAGCGGGGTTCCGCGTCCCGCCCGCCCGCTCAAGCCTGGACGGAGTCGCCCCGGCCGCCCAGTATCCCGATAAACTCCTTCAGGAAATCGATCTTCGAGAGCCGCTGCAGGCGATCGAGATTAAACGCCTCGCTCACCCGGCGTTCCAGTATCGAAAAAGCGTCCGGCACAAACAGATCCTGGCGCTGCACACCAAAGCGCAGGACGAAGGTCGACATCAGCGCGCTGGCTCCCCGGTGATCGGCCAGCCCGCTGTAGGCCATGACTGCATCGAATAGATACATCTCCGTCCACTGCTCACTGACTTCGCAGTTCTCGTCCGTCTTGGAGTAGTTGAAAAAAGTGACTGCATCCTCGGAATCGATCCGTCTCACTTTTGCCTTGGGCGGCGCGAGGTAGGTCGAGGAGTACGGCCACGCGACCGTTTCGCGCAGGGCGGCCAGCTCGAGCAGGAAACGGTGCGCCGCGGCGGTCAGCGCATGGACTGAGACATAGTCATCGCCGACGAACCAAAGCCAAATGGCAGACTCGATCTGTCGTCGCGCCGCTTCGAGCTTGGTCAGTTTTACCAGGCGAGGTTTGATGCATCTATCCATTTACAAAGTCCTGGTGGCAAAAGCTGACAACCGCGGGGAGTTGGACTGGAGAATGCCGGGAGGTGCCGATTGTAGTAAGTTTACGGTCGCGTTGTCAACGATCTCGCGCCGCCGGCCATCGCAAAATGCCATGTCACGCGTGAGAGCTCTCCAGAGAGTCCAGAGGCGGTAATGCCCGCTCTTGAGAGCAACTCGCCTGTTGAACGGTCGGGTGCCGCACGGACCGCGTCGACTGCGCGCTTGAGCTCGGGAAATTTCGCTCTGTCATCCAGAACCGGCGGAGCGCGGAGAGGACCTCCCAGTTGCCAAAAAATGGTCCTCGTCAAAAAAGGAAGCGTGGATTGCAGTTGCGAGGTCTCTCGCCGTTAGGCACGATGCGGGCATGAACTTCAATAAAAACATCGGCATGCTTCTGCTCGCGGTCTACCTGATCGTCGTCGGAATTGTCGGCCTGACTGGCATCGGTCCCGGCATCCTGCTGCCAATCCTCGCCCTCATCGCCGGCATCTTCATCCTGATCGGAAAATAGAGCGCGCGCTTAAAGGACGCCGACCGCGCGCGAGATCAGGAGCACGACGATGGTCAGCGAAATAAACGCCTGCAGCATCGCGAGCGACTTCGCCCAGCGCTTCAGGATCGGCGCGTCGGTCGGCCCGAAGGTCGAACTGGTCGTAAAGGCGAGGAAGAGATAATCGACGAAGCCCGGTCGCCAGCCGGTGATGTCAAAGCGATCGTGCTCCGATTTTTCCACCTGCATCTGCGGGAAGACGAAACTGCGGCTACCGAAAGCTCGCCGTTCATCCCGCGCCATCGGGCCGCCGTCGTCGAGGCGCCAATACCAGAGCGCGAAGATCAACACGTTGCTCAGCCAGAGAGCTGCGCCCGAGAGGAGAAGGTGGAGCGGCGATTCCTTGTGTGCGGGCAGCGCGGTCACGAGGAGCACGACCGAACTGATCAGCGAAAGGGTAAGGATGCCGTTGATCAGGAGCCCGAGATGGTGATTGAGCGAGAGTCGCCCGGTGCGATGCGCAAACACGCTGGGCACGAGTAAAAGCAGGATCACGAGAGGCAGCCACCAGCGCGGCCCAAAGCTCATCCAGCGCGGCAGGGCAAAGGACGATCCGACAATCGCGAGCAGGGCGAGGAGGGCCTGCCAGCGCGGCTCCGGCTTGTCGACACGCGACGCGGCTTTCGGCATTGCTTCGCTATAGCACCAACCCTTCGCTAAGCGAGTCGCATCTGGCGCAGCAAGCCGGGGCGCTGTCAGACGAAAACAAATCTTCTTTGTTTTTGCGGATGACCGACCACCTTTCGACATGAAAATCGCCATCATAATCGTGCGAACGCTGCTCGGCCTGGCCTTTGTCGTCTTCGGCTTCAATGGATTTTTCCATTTCATCCCGATGGGGGAATTGCCCGCGCCGGATAGCCCTGCCGGCCAATTTTTTGCGGCCGTCTCGACTTCCGGTTTCATGACAGTGGTGTTTCTCTGCCAGATCATTGGCGGATTTCTCCTTCTCGCTAACGTGCTCCCAATCCTTGGCTTGACGATTCTTTGCCCGGTCATTTTCAACATCATCCTCTTCCACGCGACGATGGCGCCGAGCGGGATAGGCATGGCCATCGGGGTGGCGGTTCTCGCGCTCTTTCTCGTCTGGGCTTACTGGGAGCATTACCGGCACCTCCTGCGGCAGCCTGGCCAGTGATCCTCTTTCACGATGCACGTTGCGCCGAGTACGGCGCGGCCGGTCATCCGGAGCGCCCATCCCGCATCACGGCGAGTGCGCCTCATTTGCGAGCACTACATCCCGGATGGGAATGGCGTCAGCCTGAAGAGGCTTCGGAGGAAGATCTGCTGCGCGCACACAGCCCGGCTCATCTCGAACGCATCCGGGCCGCTCGCCACGATTTCGATGCCGATACCCCGGCCTACCCGGGGATTTTCGGCCATGCGGCGCGGGCCTCGGGCGCAGCCTGTGCGGCCGCGCAGGCGTCGTTAGGCGGGGAACGCGCCTTCAGCTTGATGCGCCCGCCCGGGCACCACGCCACTCGTGGCCAGGCGATGGGATTTTGTTTCCTCAATCACGTCGCCGTCGCGGCTCTCGCTGCCTTGGAACAGGGTGCGGAGCGCGTCGCGATCTGGGATTTCGACGCCCACCACGGCAACGGCACCGAAGCGATCGTGGAAGCGCAGCCCGGCATCGCCTTCGCGTCAGTGCACCAGTTCCCGGGCTACCCCGGCACCGGCACCCGCTCGTTAGGCAACGTTCACAACTTCCCGGTCCCGCCCTTTTGCCCGCGCGAGAGACATCGCGCCACGGTGCTTCGTGCGCTCCAGGAGCTGACCGGATTCCAGCCCGATCTCCTCCTCGTCTCCGCCGGCTTCGATGCCTATGCCGGCGATCCCATTACTCAGATGAGCCTGGAGCAGGAGGACTTCGCACTCTTTGGCCAATCCCTGCGGCAAACCGGCCTCCCGGCCTGCGCCCTCCTCGAGGGCGGCTACAGCGACGATCTGCCGGAGTTAATGGACGCCTTTCTCAGCGCCTGGGTCGCCTGAAGGCTGCACCCGCTTCCAGATCACAAGCGTGCCGACGACACCGGCGGCGATACTGGCTGCGAGAATGCCGACCTTGGCTGTTTCCAACTCCGTGTCAGAACCGAAGGCGAGGTTGGCGATGAAGAGCGACATCGTGAATCCAATTCCGCCGAGCAGACCAACACCGATGATTTGACGCCAGACCACGCGGGCGGGTAGCGTCGCGAGCCCGGTCTTCACGGCGAGCCACGAAAAAGCGACAATCCCGAGCGGTTTGCCGACGAAGAGCCCGCACATCACACCGAGGCTGATCGGATGAACGAGGTCGTCGAGCGCTTCTCCCCCGAGCCAAACGCCGGCGTTCGCCAGGGCGAAAATTGGCATGATGGCGTGCTTGATCCACGGTGCGAGCGCGTGCTCGAAACGCAGCATCGGCGCTTCCGCATTCTGACAGTCCTCGACCAGCAGGCCGAGGGCAGCACTGCGAGTGGCGCTAACCTCGACGGGGTCGTTGGCGCAATCGGCATCGCGAAATTCATCGAGAATATTGCGGCTACGCTCGAGGAAGGCGGCGCTATCGATCCGGCGGTGCGCCGGGATGGTAAGCGCGAGGAGCACCCCGGCGACCGTGGCGTGAATGCCCGATTTCAGGAAGGCCAGCCACAGCCCGAAACCGAGGATCGCGTAGATCAGCGGATGCCGGGCGCCGATGCGATTCATCACGATCAGCGCGAGAAAGAAGATACCCGCGACCGCCAGGCTCACCCATGAGATCTGCGCGGTGTAAAAAACGGCGATGACCAGGACTGCGCCGATATCGTCGGCGATGGCGAGCGCGGCGAGAAAGACCTTGAGCGAACCCGGGACGCGTTCGCCAAGGAGCGCGAGCACGCCGAGGGCAAAGGCGATGTCGGTCGCCATCGGCACACCCCATCCGGCGGCGCCGGGCCCGGACCGGTTAAAAAGAAAATAGCAGGCAGCAGGGATGAGCATGCCGCCGACGGCGGCGACCAGAGGCAGGGCCGCCTTTTGCAGCGAAGCAAGCTCACCGATCAGCACCTCGCGTTTAATCTCGAGGCCGACGAGGAGGAAGAAGATCGCCATTAGACCATCGTTGATCCAGAAGTGGATCTCTTCGGAGAGACGAGCGTCAGCGAACCCTATCGTGAGCTTGGTGTGCCAGAGGCTGAAATAGCTATCGCCCCAGGGGGAGTTGGCCCAGAGCAGAGCGGCGATGGTGCAGCCGATGAGGAGGAGGCCGCCGGATGATTCGAGGTGGGTGAATTCCTCAAACGGCTTGGTCAACCGCTCAATCGCGGTCGATCCTGGCAGGGGCATGCGTTTCTTGATCTTGTTCACCTTTTTAGCTGGCTCATCCATTGCGTTGCGGTGGACTTTCCTTCCCGTCGCGCTGGTAAATTTATTTGGCAAGCGCAACCGGTGCGGCGATTAGTGCAACCTTCGGGCCGTAGCACAGCTTGGTAGTGCGCTTGAATGGGGTTCAAGAGGTCGCGAGTTCGAATCTCGCCGGCCCGATCTTTACTAAAAGGAGGAAGGATGAGGGCAGATGGATGAAGGTCCCCTGCCGTAGTTTTCGTTTCATCCTTCCGCCTTCATCCTTCATCCTTTTTTCTTATGCTCAGCGCCGGAATCGTGGGTTTGCCTAACGTTGGCAAATCCACTCTTTTTAACGCCGTCACCCGCACCCGCAAGGCGCAGGCGGCGAACTATCCTTTTTGCACGATCAACCCGAACCTCGGGGTCGTGACCGTGCCCGACGCGCGGCTCGAGGTGCTCTCGCAACTCTCCCATTCGCAGAAAATCATTCCGGCGGCGATCGAGTTCGTCGATATCGCTGGGCTGGTGAAAGGCGCCAGCGCCGGTGAAGGGCTGGGCAACCAATTCCTCAGCCACATCCGCGAAGTGAACGCGATCGTGCAGGTGGTGCGCTGTTTTGAGAGCGGCGACATCCATCATGTCAGCGGCACGATCGACCCCGTGCGCGACATCGAGGTGATCAATACAGAGCTCATCCTGGCCGACCTCGCCGCCTTGCAGAAACGGCACGACCGTTTGCAGAAAGAGGTGCGCGCCGGCTCGAAGACCGCCAAAGCCGAGACCGCTTTGATCGACAAACTTTTGCCGCATCTCGATTCTGGGAAACCGGCCATCACGGTCGACCTTTCAGACGAGGAAAAAATCACGGCACGCGAATTTTTCCTCCTCACTTCCAAGCCGACCCTCTTTGCCTGCAATGTGGGCGAGGCCGATCTCGCGGCGATCGCGCAGAAGGACGAGGCGAACGCGGCCTGGCAGCACGTTCGCGCGGTGGAGGAGTATGCGCGCAACCATTTCGCGACCGAGGCCGTCGTGATCAGCGCGCAGATCGAAAGCGAACTAGTCGATCTCTCGGAAGCGGAAGCGGCAGAATATTTGCGCGATCTGGGCGTGGAAGGGAGCGGGGTCGGCGCGCTCATCCGCGCCGTTTACCACCTCCTTGGGCTGCGCACCTACCTGACGACCGGGGAAAAAGAAACGCGGGCCTGGACCATCCACGAAGGCGACAAGGCGCCGGCCGCGGCCGGCGTGATCCACTCGGATTTCGAGCGCGGTTTCATCGCCGCGGAGACGGTGCATTTCGACGATCTGGTGTCGTTAGGCTCGTTCGCCAAGGCGCGCGAGGCGGGCAGGCTGCGGATCGAGGGCAAGGAATACGTGGTTAAGGACGGCGACGTGGTGGAGTTCCGGTTCAACGTCTGATCCAGACAGGATGAACAGGGTTAAGAACCAATCCTGAAAATCCTGTTCAGAATTACTCCGACCAATACAGAATCCGGCCGCACTGCTCGCAGCTCACGATCTCGCGGCCGCCTCTCACGCGCACGGAGGTGGCGGTCGTCACCTTCATGTGGCACCCGGTGCACACGTCATGCTCCAGCGCCACCACTGCGGCGTCGCCTTTGCTGGCAAAGAGCCGCGTGAAAAGATCGAGCAGATCTTCGTCGACCTTCGACGACAACTCTTCCCGCTCCTTTTTTAACTCTTCGAGCCTGGCGTTCAACGTCGTCTCTTTTGAATCAAGATTTGCGCCCTGCCGCGCGATCGACTCTTTGGAGGTCGCGGCCTCTTTCTCCGCCGCGCCGATTTGCACCTTGAGCTGGTCGGCCTGTTCCATCAGCTCGAGTTCCTGGTCTTCCAAGCCGCTGATCTCATTCTGGTACCGCTCGATCTCGCGTCCCATCGCGGAAAACTCGTCGTTCTTGCGCGTCTCATACTGCTGGGTCTTGAGCCGCGCGATGCTCTCGTTGCGTGTTCCGACGTCGAGTTCGAACCTTTTCTTTTCAATCTCGACGTGGCGCGCGCGATCCTTGATCGCCTCGAGGCTGGCGGTGGCCGCGGCCATCTGCGCGGCGAGCGATTTGCGCTCCAGCGGCACGCTCCGGAGCTCGGCCTCCACCTGCCGAATCTTCTGGGCCCGATCCTGCAGAATGAGCAGCTGCTCTAGCTCGACTTGCACGCGCGCATGTTAGGAGCGCGCAGGGACTACGTCAACGAGTTAGGGCGACCGTCCCGGTTGGCCGGTTTGGCCGTCATTTTTTTGGAAACTGGGCAGGTGTGGCGCCCGCTCTACAATTGATCTTCCGCGGGCGCGGGACCGAGCACGATGCAAGCGTTGATCCCGCCGAAGCCAAAGGAATTGCTCAGAACATGGCGGATCGCCGCAGCCCGGCCGTGAGCCGGAACTACGTCGAGATCGCAGGCCGGATCGGGATTTTCCCAGTTCAACGTCGGCGGCACCCAGCTGCGGTCGATCGCGAGCGCGCAGATCGCCGCCTCGATCGCGCCGGTCGCGCCTAACGGATGGCCGGTGTAGGGCTTGGTCCCGCTGACGGGAATTTTGCTGGCGTGCGCGCCGAAGACCTGCTTGATCGCCATCGTCTCGGTGCTGTCGTTGAGCTGGGTCGAGCTGGCGTGGGCGTTGATGTAGTCGATCTGCTCGGGGGCAAGCCCGGCGTCGGTGAGCGATTCGTGCATGACGCGAATGCACGAAGCGCCGCTCGGCAGGGGCGAAGTCATGTGAAAGGCGTCGTTGTTCAAGCTGTAGCCGAGCACCTCCGAGTAGATGTGTGCCCCCCGGGCGCGGGCGTGCTCCAGTTCCTCGATGACGAGCGACGCCGCTCCCTCGCCCATGACGAAGCCGTCGCGCAACCGGTCGAACGGCCGGCAGGCACGCGTCGGGTCGTCGGTGAATTGGCTCATCGTCTTGATGAACGCGAACGCGCCAAAAGTCAGCTGGCTGAGGGGCGATTCCGCGCCGCCGGCCACGATCACGTCGGCAAAATCGTCGCGAATGTAGCGGAGCGCTTCCCCGACCGCGATCGTGCCGCTGGCGCAACTGTTGGAGTTGGTCGTGCCGGCGCCGCGGAAGCCGAACTCGATCGCGATGTTCGTATGAGCGGAGCCGCCGAAGACCTGTAGCGCAAGCGTCTGGTTCACGCCTCGGCTGCCTTTTTTCAAAAAGTGCGCGTGCTCCGACTCGGCGTTGGCGATCCCGCCGAGCGCGGTCCCGAAGCTCACCCCAACGCGATGCTGCGGCTCCTCGCGCGACCATTCGATCCCGGCATCCGCCAAGGCAAGCTTGGCGGAAGCGACGGAGAATTGCGCGTAACGATCGAGACGCTTCAGGCGATGCGGCGGGAAAAATTCCTCCGGCGTCCACGCGGGAATCTCCGCCGCGCAGTGCGCATTGAAGATCGAGCTGTCGAAGCTTGTGACGCGCCGGATACCGCTCTTCTCGGCGCGCAAGCCGTTCCAAAAATCCTCGCGCCCGATACCGACCGAAGTGATCGGCCCGAGGCCGGTGATGACCGCGCGTCTTTTAGTTTGGGCCATCCCTTGAATCCGGCGGTCAGGCCGCTTGGGATGCCAGCAGCACGTTTTTTTCCATGTGAGCTTTTAGCGCGCGCAGCGTCTGGTTGGCCACATGGTGAATGAAGAAGTTGCCGATAATCGGCTCGGCGATCGGGGCGAGCGCGCCGATCCGGAAACGAAGCACGTGCATGATCTCAACCAGCACTCCCGCAGGCGTTTCCTTGAACGTCCAAACAACCTTCATCCCGCGGGTAAAAGCCTTGAGATGGAGAAAGCGAAGCTCCATCCGTTCGGAGTCGACGATGTATTCCGACGTCCACGAGATAGGAATGCCACTGCGGAGAGCGGCCATCTCGACAATGGAGCGCTCGGGACGCCGGCTGAGAAAGCGGATGTAACGGTAGTGCGGCAGAATGCGCGGCCATTGTTCCAGATCGGCCGCAGTCTCAAAGATGGCGGCAAGGGGCGCTTGGATGATGATCGAGTTACCAGTCTGCATGTTTTGCGAAAAAAGGAGCGTCAGAATAAGCGGCAAGAGTCGTCGCGCAACGAGTGGACGAGATTACGACCCAGAAAATTCGTAACAAATGTGCAAGTTTTCCGAATAATGGCCTCCGGTGCAGCCGTGTTCTGGAGGGACGGCCGCCGTGCCGTCCCAGTCTCCTACTTCGCGGCAGGATACCGCAGCCGATACTGAAGAAAGCACTCCTCTCCCACGGTCCGCATCTCAACCAGCGAACACCGTACACTCTCAGGCAGAAAATCCCGGCTGCGCCCGGTCAGCGTCGGCGCGGCTTCCCCTCCGAAAACATACGGCGCGATCGTGAGGTTCAGCTGATCGACCAGCTGGAGCTCGAGCAAACCGCGAAAGAGCTCCGCGCCACCCTCGCAGGCCACCCGCCGCACGCCATATTCGGTTCGCAGCACGAGCAGCATTTGACGCAGATTGACCGAGCGCGCGTCGCTCAGGCGCAAGGTCGCCTTTTCACGCAGCGCGAGCTGATATTTCCTCGGCATCCGCGTGGTCGAGAAGATGACGATGCGCGAGAAATCCGTCTGAAAGATCTTCAGGGCCGGATCGATTCGACCTTCACTCGAGACAATTACGCGTAATGGGTAAGGCGCCTGCCCGCGTTGCTCGCGCGCGGCGCGCATCTGCGGATCGGGCAGCCCGAGGCGCACGTTATCGTGGCTCAGCGTGCTCCGTCCAATCAGCACGGCGTCGCCTAACGACCGCTGGCGCAGGAGATGGAGCTTGTCCTCCCGCGAAGTGAAGTCGACCGGAGAAAATGCGCGGGTCGTGATCTTGCCATCCGCCGTCATGGCGAAGGTGGCCGCGACGAACGGCCGCAACGGCTTTCGCCTCGGGCTGCGGGTGGTCCTACTCTCCTTCCTCGGTTTCGGTGATTTCATGCTCCAACGACGCCACTTCCTTGCGCATCTCGCTCAACTTCACATGGCCGGACTGGCCGCTCGGTTTGTAGAAGAAATAGACAATCCCGCCCGGCGCGCAGCTGACGA
This sequence comes from Spartobacteria bacterium, assembly GCA_039933235.1. Lineage (GTDB taxonomy): Bacteria > Verrucomicrobiota > Verrucomicrobiia > Chthoniobacterales > UBA10450 > Palsa-1392. The sequence continues at coordinate 12,630 of JBDTOL010000010.1, forward strand.
GCATGACGAGAAAACTCATCGATCCGATCAGGACCGCGACCGCCTCCGGCACTCCGCATAATCCGTGCAGCATGATCTGGAAAATCTTCTCGCGCAGACCCACTCCGGCGAAGCTGATCGGCAAGGACGAAATCGTGCGCTCGATCGGCATGATGGCGAAGAAATCGATCACCGCGACCTTGGCGCGGAAGGCGTAGGCGACGCAAAGAAAGGTGGCAAAAGTCGAAAGGTGCGCCACGATCGAAACTCCGAAAGCCGCGAGCGTGGCACGCCAATGGTGCGCGTAAAGGTGATAGGCGGCGGAGAGTTCAATCAATCTGTCCCGCGCTGGAAAACGCTGCGGCAGTTTGTGCGCCAAATTCGCTCCGCTCACGACGAACGAAGTGACCAGCATCAGCACGGCGCTGCCCAGGATCGCGACCAGCAGCCAGACGAGATGCCTGGTCTCCTGCAACTGGGTCAGCCAATCGTAGCGCAGCGCAATCAGACAGCCGGTGATGGCGATAAGCGCGACCAGTCCGACCATCCGATCGAACACGACGGCGAGAAGCGCGCCGGTCGCCTTGCCCGGCGTTTCCTTAAGCAGCAGGTAGCTTTTCATGATGTCCCCGCCGGTGCCGCCGGGCAGGAACTGGTTGTAAAACATCCCGATCAGGAAAAGGCCCGAGACCCGCGACATGCTGAGATGAATCTTTTGCACCTTGAGCAGGATCCACCAACGAATGGCGGCCGATACTTCGACCATGAGGTAAAAGAGAATCGCCCCGACGATCCAGCGGTAATCCGCCGCCCGCAGCGCCACCGCCATCTGCGCGCGCTTTTGCGGATCGTGGAAAACCCAGTAGAGCACCGCGATCGTGACCGCGATCTGGAGGAGCGAGCCGAGGATTTTTTTCATTCGCCGAAACGCTCCTGCCACGCGGCAACCGACTTCTGGATTTCCTCGGCCGTTTTGCGCGGGCTCATTTCCCAGACAAACAAGCAGGTTGCAGGCAGAAGCGGAACCAGTTTCTCAAGGTCGACGCCGCCCGCAAAAGGCGGCTGGTGATCCTGCGCCGGCCAGATGCAATCCTGGACGTGACAGCCTAACGTTCGCGGACCGATCGTGCGGAGCCACTCCGCGTGATCGACGAAGCCAAGGTTCTCTTTGATCTGGAGGTGACCGAAGTCGTGCCAGTAACCGACCTGCGGCGAATTCAATTCATCAAGGAGCGCCGGGAGCTCGCGCTCGCTCGGGATCTCCTCGTAGCCGCGCCGCCCTTCGATCCCGAGCTGGATGTTCTTCGCCGCGGCGTGCTCAATGATCGGTTTCAGGCATTCCTTCACGCTCTCCAGGTAAGCGGGCGCAGCCGCCTCGCGCTTCGCCACCGCATCCACTTTGCGGCGCACGTATTCGCGCGAATACATCTCACCGGCCTTAGCCAGCGCGATGAGCGGTTCGGTCACCGGCTTGATCGGCACCCGGCCGAGATGCAACACGACGAAGGGAGCGCCGAGCCGCTCCGCGAAATCGATCGTCTGCAACGTCTGCTTGATCGCGCGCTGCCGTTCCCGCGCGGAAGCGGACGAAAACATGTAGCAATCGGGCGACGCGCCCATCACTTCGACCGGGAGCGGACAGAAATTGTGCAGGCTGCTGAAGCGCACGAGCCCGGCGTCGAACATTTCCTGGATGCCGGGCATGAGTGAAATGCGGATGCCGTGCCCGAGTTCGATAAGCTCAAAGCCGAGCTGGTTCTTGATCTCGCGCAGCATCGCGTCGCCTGCGGTGTGGCGGCTGGAATTCCAACAGGTGGAGAAGGCGATCATCCGGTTTGCCTGACGAGCCCGGTCACACCGTCGCGATTTCCGGCGCCGCCGCACTGACGACCGAAGGCGTTTCATTCAAGGCGTTGCCAATCCGGCTCAGGATAACGACCGTCGCGATGCCGTAGCCGACCGCGGAAACGGCGAGCGCGGTGCGCATCCCGATCGCATCGGCGAGACTGGTTACACCCAACCCGGCGATCGGCATGAGGCCGAAAAAGCTCAGGCCCATCACGGCCGAGACGCGTCCGCGCAGGTAGGAAGGCGCGCGCTCCTGCACGATCGTGTTGGAGAGCCCGAAGATGAGCGACAGGCCAAACGAGATCACGACCAGCGAACCCGCCGCGAAGCCAAAGGTATGGACCCGGCTCAGCGCGAAGACCGAGAACATGACGGCGAGCGCGCTCACCAGCATGCCGGCGAGGCGGTGCGGACGCGGGATGGAAACCAGCGCGACCGCCCCGATAACGGACCCCGCGGCCGAGGCGGCCATCAGGTAGCCGAGATAGGCGGGACCGAAGTGCAGCTCGTCGCGCACATAGAGTGGCATCATGACCGAGACTGTTGGGAAAATGAAAATGGTCATCGAAGCGATCATGCCGACCATGGCGAGGCTCGGCCGGTCGGCGCGGACATAGCGAAAGCCGTCCTTGATCCCGCTGGCGCGCTGTTCCTCTTCCTCCTTGCTTCCTTTCAGCCGGGGCGGCAGGGAGACGAGGGCGATAATGAACGCGAGAAAGGTGAAAGCGTTGATGAAAAACGCGGTCGCCGCGCCCCAGATCCCGACCACGATACCGGCGACCGAAGGGCCGACCAGGCGCGAGGAGTGAAAGACCGCGCGGTCCAGGGCCACCGCCGACGCGATCTCCTCGCGTTTGACCAGCTCCGGGACGAGCGCGGAGAGGGCCGGATGTTCAAAAGCGAAGGCGATGCCTAACAAACCCGCGACCGTGATGATGTGCCAGATCTGGACTCGCCCGGCGAAGATGAGGAATCCGATGACTACGGCGAGGGCGATCTGCACCACCTGGGTCCAGATCAAGATCTTGCGCTTGTCAAAGCGGTCCGCGACCGAGCCGCCAAACATGGTGAGGAAGATCATGGGGACGCCGGCCGCGAAATTGACCATGCCGAGCATGATCGCCTTGTTCGTAAGGGTGCTCATGACCCACCCCTGCGCCATGATCTGCATCCAGGTGCCGGTATCGGAAATGGAGGTGCCGATGAGGTAACGCCGGAAGGCGCCCGGGCGTAACAACACCCGGGTTTCGCGGCCCCAAGGTTTGGCTCCGGGTTTCATCGGACGAAACTGATACGCGGTGAAAGATGGAGCCGCAATTCGTGCGGTTTTGTAGCGGCTTCGCTGTGCGCAGCGTCGGGGTGGGCCCACGACGGGAGGATTAGCCCCGCGTCGCCAGGGCGCCGGCTAGAGCACTATGCGCGCTCGTCGATCGGAATGACCTTCTTGCCCACGGGTTCGCCCACGTATTCGCTCAACGGTCGGTAGAGGCGGTTATCCTCCAGTTGTTCGAGGACATGGGCACACCAGCCGGCGCAACGGGCGATGGCGAAGACCGGGGTGAACAAATCCGTCGGAATGCCTAACGAATAGTAAACGGTCGCGGAATAGAAATCGACGTTCGCGTTCAAGTCTTTCTTTTCCTTCATCAAATGCGCGATCCGTTCCGACATCCGGATCCACTTCGGGTCGCCCAGCTTTTCGCTCAACTTCACCGCCATTCGCTGCAGATGGGGCGCGCGCGGGTCGAGCGTCTTGTAAACGCGGTGGCCGATGCCCATGATCTTTTTCTTCTGCGCTAATTGCTCCTCCATGTAGGCGTCGACTTTGTCCTCGCTCCCAATTTCCTCCAGCATGTGAATCACCCCCTCGTTGGCGCCGCCGTGCAATGGGCCTTTCAAGGTGCCGATGGCAGAGGTGATGGCGGAGTAGAAATCGCTCAGGGTGGCGACGGTGACGCGGGCACTGAAAGTGGAGGCGTTCATGCCATGGTCAGCGTGCAGGACAAATGCAACGTCAAGTGTATCGGACGCTTCCTTTGGCTGGGGCTCGCCATTGATCAGGTAGAGGAAATGTTCGGCTTCGGTCAGGTCGTCGCGCACAGGCGGCAGGGATTTCCCGCTGCGAGCCCGGTGAAAATAAGCCGCGATGATCCCGATTTTCGCCGTGATGCTGCGGGCGCGCCGCTCGTTGATCTCGCGCGTGGCCTCCTTGTCCATCTCGGGATCGTAAAGTCCGAGCATGGAAACGGCAGTGCGCATCACGTCCATCGGGCCGGCCGTCTTGGGTGCGGCCTTGATGAAATCAATCACGCCGCCGGGTAACTCCCGCTCGGCGCGGAGCTGTTTCGTGAACTGCTCGATCTCCTGACGGTTGGGCAGCTTTCCTTTCCAGAGCAGGTAAACCACTTCCTTGAAACTGACCTTGCCGGCCAGTTCGTTGATGTCGTAACCAGAGTAGATCAGCTGCCCCTTATCGCCGATCACATCGCTCAGGCGTGTGCTGTTGGCGATGATTCCTTCGAGGCCTTTTGCAGTCACTGGCATCCGCTTACTTCCTCTCTTTCATCACCGCAATCAAGCTGTCCGCCATTGTTGCGGGCGTCTCGGCGACGGCGATGCCGGCAGCCTTGAGCGCTTCTATCTTTCCCGCCGCCGTTCCTTTTCCTCCAGAGACGATGGCGCCCGCGTGTCCCATCCGGCGACCGGGCGGAGCGGTCGCGCCGGCGATGAAAGCGGCGACTGGCTTTTGGCAATTTTCCTTGATCCAGGCGGCGGCTTCTTCCTCGGCCGTGCCACCGATCTCGCCGATCAGGATCATCGCGTCGGTTTTTGGATCGTCGTTGAAGAGCTTCACCGCATCGAGGTGCGACATCCCATTGATTGGATCGCCGCCGATGCCGATACAGGTCGATTGGCCATAGCCGCGCGAGGTTAGTTGCCAGACCGCTTCGTAGGTCAGCGTCCCGCTCCGCGAGATGACGCCGACGCTGCCCGCCTTGTGAATGTAGCCAGGCATGATGCCGATTTTGCATTCGCCGGGCGTGATGATGCCGGGGCAATTCGGCCCGATCAGCCACGAATTCTTCCCGGCCATCTCGGCTTTCACCCGCATCATGTCGATGACGGGAATACCTTCGGTAATGCAGATGACCAGCTCGACGCCGGCATCGACCGCTTCCAGGATTCCATCAGCCGCTCCCGCCGCCGGGACAAAGATGACCGACACATCGCAACCGGTTTCCTGGCGCGCTTCCCAGACCGTGTCGAAAACCGGCACTATGCTCTCAAACTTCTGCCCGCCTTTGCCCGGGGTGACTCCGGCCACCACGTTGGTGCCGTATTCCATGCATTGCTTTGCATGAAACCCGCCGGCACTGCCGGTGATGCCCTGCACACAGAGCCGCGTGTTCTTATCGACCAGGACGGACATCAGTAAGAAAATTTCGTCATTCGAACTTCGTGCTTCGGGTTTTCCGCCATCAGCCGGCTTTGCGTTTGTGCACGAGCAGCTTGTTTCCATCCGGATCGCGAAACTGCGCCATCCAGCAGACCGGTGTTTCCGTCTTGTCCATGTCGAAAGTGACGCCGCGCTCTTTCAGCTTCGCGATCGTGCCATCGATGTCGTCCACTTCGAAGGCGACCGAGGTGCCGTCGCGCGACGGTTTCCAGTCCGGATGAGAGCCGACACCGATCGTGGCGTCGCCGATCTCGTATTCCACCCAGGCGCCTTCCATCGCGTTCGCGCCCGGTTTCAATTCGAGGGTGTCTTCGTAGAACTTGCGCGCCCGCGGGTGATCGGTCACCGGAATGGCGATGAAAGCGACTTCTTTTATCATGATCTTCCTTCCTTGGCGGCTTCCACCACCTTCTGCGCGGCGTCGGCCAGATCATCCGCCGCAATGACTGCGAGGCCGCTTTCCGCGATTAGTTTTTTACCCGCATCAACGTTGGTCCCTTCCAGCCTGACGACCAGCGGCACCGGCAGATTGACCGCTTTGACAGCGTTGATGATGCCCTGCGCGATGACGTCGCATTTCATGATCCCGCCGAAGATGTTGACCAGGATCGCCTGCACGTTCGCATCCGAGACGAGGAGCTTGAATGCCTCGGTCACCTGCTCCTCGGTCGCGCCGCCGCCGACATCGAGGAAGTTAGCCGGGCTGCCGCCGTAAAATTTGATGATGTCCATCGTCGCCATGGCAAGGCCGGCGCCATTGACGAGGCAGGCGATGTTGCCGTCGAGCCCGATGTAGTTCAATCCGTGCTTCGAGGCCTCAACTTCACGCGGATCTTCCTCCGCCGTGTCGCGCATCGCGGCGATCTCAGGATGACGGTAGAGCGCATTGTCGTCGAAATTAAACTTGGCGTCGAGCGCCAGGACTTCTCCTTTTTTTGTCACGACGAGCGGATTCACTTCCACCATCGAGCAATCGGATTCGATAAAAGTGCGATAGAGCGCGCTGAAAAGTTTCGCCGCCGGTTTGATCTGGTCGGATTTGAATCCGAGCTGCTTCGCCAGTTTGCGCGTTTGGAAAGGCTGCAACCCGGCCAGCGGATCGACCGGCTCGCGTATGATTTTCTCGGGCGATTTCTCAGCAACGGTTTCGATTTCCACACCGCCCTCCGTGCTCGCCACGATCAACGGCGCCGCCGTCGCTCGGTCGAGCAGCACGGCAAAATAAATCTCGCGCTCGATATCGGCCGACTCCGCCACCAGCACTTTATTGACGAGGCGCCCGGCCGCGCCGGTCTGATGAGTTACGAGCGTCTGGCCGAGCATCTTACCGGCAACATCACGGACCTCCTCGGGCGAGCTGACCAAATGGACGCCGCCCTTGAAACCATTCGCGAACGTTCCTTTGCCGCGGCCGCCGGCGTGGACCTGCGCCTTCACCACCAGTTCATTCGTCCCCAGTCCCCGCGCGATCTTCTCCGCTTCCTCGGGCGTGCTGGCGACCTTTCCACGCGTCGTCGCGGCGCCGAATTTCTCCAGCAGTTCTTTCGCCTGATATTCGTGGATGTTCATGCGGTAGCGCGAGCGTTCACTAAGCCGCGAACCCCAGGGCGAGCAATCGAATTTTCTCCGCGAAGGCAAATTATAACCTTCCACGAAAGCCTCTAGAGCATCCCGAGCGGCTGCTTTTTCGTCGGAGGCGGAAAAGCCGCGTCAAGTTCAGCCAGGTCCTCTTCATTCAACAACAGATCGGCCGCAGCGGCGTTCTCCCGCACGTGCTTTAACTCTGCGGCTTTTGGGATCGCGATCAGCTGCGGCTGGCGCAAAACCCAGGCGAGCGCAACTTGCGCCGGTGTGGACTCGTGCCGCCGCGCGACCGCAACCAGCGTGGGATGCCGGAGCAGGTCGCCTCCCTGCCCGACCGGCGAGTATGCCATGGTCGGCAACTGTTGCTGGCGGGACCACGGAAGGAGATCAAACTCGATCCCGCGCACTTCGAGGTTGTAGAGGACCTGGTTCGCAACGCAATCGGGACGATCCAGTTCCTTCAAATCGAACACGTCGAAATTCGAAACACCCCAGCGGCGAATTTTGCCCTCGCTCTGAAGTTTTTCGAACGCTTCGACCGTCTCCGAAAGAGGCGTCCGGCCGCGCCAGTGCAGAAGATAGAGATCGATCGTCTCGATACGCAGCCGTTTCAGACTGCGGGCACACGCTTCCGGCAGACCGCGTCGCGTCGCGTTGTGGGGATAGACTTTGCTCACGACAAAAACGCGCTCCCTCTCTCCCGCAATCGCCTGCCCGACCACCTCCTCCGCTGCCCCTTCGCCATACATCTCGGCGGTATCGACCAGCGTCATCCCCAGGTCGATCCCGAGGCGCAATGCGGCGATCTCTGCCGCACGGTCGTGCTCGCCTTCGCCCATCTTCCAGGTCCCCTGCCCGAGCGCGGGAACTTCCAGCCCGTCCGCCAAAAGCACTGTTTTCATCACCGCACGATAACGGCGTACGCAAAAAACGCGCTCCCTCCGGCGCGAACCGAAGGAGACGCGTTTCGCTTACCTAACGACCTACTTCTTGACGATCTCGGCGTTTTCCAGCATCGAGACGCCACCGTTGCTCACCATCTTGCCTTTCAACGTCACGGTCTTGCCGGCCAGCGGGGCGAGTTCGTCGTTCATCGGCTTGTGCGCGCCGACCACGAGGTAGGCTTTGCCTTCGCTCACGATGCCGACCGGGCCGCCCATCTTGATGCACTTCTCGCCGCAATCGGCATGCTTCGCGCCCATCGCGTTGTGATCGATGTAGCACATCATGTCGACGATCTCGCCCGTCATCTCTTTGGATGCGCCCTCAGATTTTTCCGGCGCCTGCGCCAGGGCCAGAGGCGAGACGGCCAAGGCCGCCGTGAAAGCGAGCGTCACCGCCATTTTTATAAACTTTGGAACTCTATCGTTGTTTGAATACATGACTGAAGGTCCGTCCGATGCGCCGACGGGTCAATCGCCGGTCTAGGCAGGGTTTGAAATTGGGGGCAAAGATGGTGCCGGCACCCAACTAGGTCTTCTCGATAAGGCGGGCGAACTCCTCGAAGAAATAGCCGGCATCGTGCGGCCCCGGCGCGGCCTCGGGATGATACTGCACGCTGAAGATCGGCAGGTCGCGATGGCGCATGCCCTCCACCGTGCCGTCGTTCAAGTTGATGTGCGTCACTTCCACTTCCGGCGGAAGCGAATCGGGATCGACCGCGAAACCGTGATTCTGCGAGGTGATCGCAACCTTTCCTGTGGTCAGATCCTTGACCGGCTGGTTGCTGCCGCGATGACCGAACTTGAGCTTGAAAGTGCGGCCACCAAAGGCGTAGCCGAGCATCTGGTGGCCGAGACAAATGCCGAAAATCGGCACCTTCCCCATCATCCCGCGCACTGCCTCGTGCGCATAGTCGAGGACCGAGGGATCGCCCGGCCCATTGGAGAGAAAAACTCCGTCCGGTTCGTAGCTCAGCGTCTCCTCCGCGGTCGCGGTCGCGGGCACGACCGTTACGCCAAAACCGTTCTGCCGCAGCCGGCGCAGGATATTTTCCTTCATCCCGTAATCGTACGCGACGATCCGATGGCGGATCGGCGGGAGCGCGTTTTGTTTCCCATGCTCCGTTGTCCAAACGACGCTCGCCTGATCATCCGGATCCCAGGTGTAAGCGGTCGGCGTCGTCACCTCGCGCACGTAATCCATCCCGATCACGCCTTTGCCTTCCACCGCGCGCCGGACGGCTTCCTCCGGCGTCATTTCCTCCGTCGTTAGGCAGGCTTTCATCGCGCCGCGCGTCCGGAGATGCCGGGTCAGTGCGCGAGTGTCGATGCCCTGAACCCCGGGGATGTTCCACTGGCGCAGATATTCATCGAGCGAACTCTCCGAGCGCCAGTTGCTCGCCACCTCGCTCAACTCCTCGATCACGAAACCGCGCACGTGCGGCATGCGGCTCTCGGCGTCGGCCTCGTTCGTGCCGTAGTTGCCGATCAGGGGATAAGTCATGGCCACGATCTGGCCGCGATAGGAAGGATCGGTCAGCACTTCCTGGTAGCCGGTCATGGAAGTGTTGAAGCAAATCTCGCCGATGCAGGTGCCGGTGCCGCCAAATGAGGCGCCCTGGAAAAGCCGGCCGTCTTCCAGCGCGAGCAGGGCCGGGCGCGATGCAGAAGCGGGTTGCGACATCGCATCGATGTAGACGCCCTGCGGCCCGCCGTCAAAAAAAGGGGCCGGAATCATGCTGATTCGGGCCCCATGGTATTACCCCGCTTGTGCCGTTTAGATGGATATCCCGTTCCCTTATGGTAACGGGCGGGTGACCGCCGTCGGAGCGTCTGACTTCCAATGAAGGCCTGCCATCTTCCCCTAACGACCTAGCCCCCTGTGCTAACAAACATCGGTCCGGGAATCACATCTGTAATCTCGAACACCGCAGGGCAAATTTCGAAAGTCGTCGATAGAGAGCTGAAAGTAGACACGAGAAGGTCTTTGAACCTTCAACTCTCAATCAACCACTCTCGAATTTTTCAAAGAACTACTCGCGCAGTTCCACGTCCAACTCGCTTTTTAAGCGCTCGCGAATCCGGTCGTGGGCCACACTCACTTCGTCGGAAGTGAGTGTCCGGTTTTTGTCCAGGTATGTCAATGAATACGCGAGCGATTTCCGTCCCGCGCCGAGCAGTTCGGCCCCTTTGCCGCTGAAAAGATCGAACAATTCAACCCCGGCGAGGAGCGGTTCCCGGGCGCTTCCGATCGCAGCCATGATCTCCTCATGCGAGAGCGACTCCGGCGCGAGCAGGGCGATATCGCGGCTCACCGCCGGGAAACGCTGCAGCTCGCGAAACTTGCGCGCCGCGCTCGTGCTCTTAAATTCGTTAGGCAAATCTATCTCCGCCACGAAGACGGCGCCCGTGCCGAGCGCGGTCTGCGCGGAATTCAATTGCCCGGCGATCCCGCGCCGCTCTCCCGCAAAGAAAACCTCGGTGGCCAGCGCAAACTCCGCCCGCTCGACCCGGCACAGGGTCACCTCCTCCAGGCCGATCGCTTCGAGGGCGCCCTTCAGATCGTAAAGATCGAGCGGGCGCGCGCTACCGGCACGCCAGGAAGCGCGGGCGGCCGACGCACCGGTCAGGAGCAATCCCAGACGGCGGATTTCATTGCCGTTGGGCGGAAGAAAAACGCGGCCGACCTCGAAGAGCCGCACGCTCTTCGCCCCCGCGCGGATGTTCCGCTCCAGCACTCCGATCAGGCCCGGCAACAGGCACGGCCGCAGTGCGACATGATCCTCGCTCAGCGGGTTGCGCAGCGCGACCGCTTCCGGCACAAACGACCCGCCTAACGACTGGCGGCCGACCAGGGCGGAAGTGCGCGCCTCGGCAAAACCGCGCGCCATGAGCCGCTCCCGCAGCTGCATTTCAAAATCATAACGACGGTCCGCCGCCGAGACCGGGGTGAACCGGCTGCGGTCGGCGCCGGGCACACGCTCGATCCCAAAAACGCGCACGATCTCCTCGATCAGGTCCACCTCGCGGCGCAGATCGGAACGGTGGCTCGGGATGCGCCAACTGGACTGCTCCTCCGTTGCCCCGAGTTTGTGCAGGCCGAAGCTTTCCAGGATTCGGTCCGCCTCTGCCGGCGCGACGGGCGCGCCAATCAACTCGTTGCAGCGCGCATAGCGCAGGCTGAACCCGGGCGGAGGCGCCGGGAGAACGCCCGCCGTGATCGTTTCGCCGGCCGGTCGGCCGCCGGCGATCTCTCGAATCAACTGTGTGGCGCGCTCCGAGGCCGCCAGGACCATCGCGGGATCGACCCCGCGCTCGAAGCGGTAGCTCGCATCGCTCGACAGGCTCAGTTCACGCGCCGTGCGACGAATACTCGCGGGCAGAAAATAGGCGCTCTCCAAAAGAAGATGGCGCGTCGTGCCGGTCACGCCGGTGTTTTCTCCGCCCATCACCCCGCCGATGGCGACGCTGCGCACGCGATCGGCGATGAGGAGGTTCTTCGGCGTGAGCTGATAGGTGCGTCCGTCCAGCGCGAGAAACCTTTCGCTAGGCTCGGCCAGCCGAACATTGATCCCGCCTTCCAATTTGTCGGCATCAAAGGCGTGCAGCGGCTGCCCGAGCTCCAGCATCACGAAGTTCGTGATGTCGACGATGTTGTTGATTGCGCGCAGGCCGACCGATTCCAGTTTCGCCCGTAACCAATCCGGGCTCGGGCCGACCGTGATGTTTTCGATGCGCCGCGCGGAATAGAAAGGGCATTCGTCAGGCGCGGAAATTTGTAGGGCGGGCGCTCCGCCTGCCGAGTTTGATGCTTCGACTGTCGCGATGTCGAAACTGGGCAGGCGGGGCGCCTGCCCGGCAGTCAAGGCGGCGATTTCTCGAGCCAAACCGAGATGACTGAGCAGGTCGCCACGGTTCGGCGTGATCTCAACATCCAAAACGGTGTCGTTAGGGAAGAGTTCCCCAATGGGCGCACCGATCTTCGCCTCGGGCGAAAGGATGAGCAGGCCGGCCGCGTCCTCGGCAATGCCAAGCTCCTTCGCGCTACAGAGCATGCCCTGCGACTCGACGCCGCGCAGCTTGCTCGCCTTGATTTTGAAATCGCCCGGCAGAATGGCTCCCGGTCGCGCCAGCGGCACCTTGTCGCCGACCTTGTAGTTTTTCGCCCCGCAAACGATCTGGCGCGGCTCTCCGCTGGCGTCGTCGACCTGGCAGACGCTGAGGCGATCGGCATTGGGATGAGGTTCAGAGGCGGTGATCTGCGCCACCACGACGTTGTCGAAGTTTGCGCCGCGTGTTTCGATCCCGTCGATCTCGACCCCGGCGAGCGTGAGCAAATCGGCCAGCTTCGCGGTATCGTTAGGCAGCTCGACGAATTCGCGCAGCCAGTTAAGAGAAAATTTCATCTTGCGCCCCCGCTTGTCGAGCCTGCCCTCATGACACGAATTGCCCCAGGAAACGCAGATCGTTCTGCGCGAAAAGCCGGATGTCGGGAATATCGAAGAGGATCATGGCGAGCCGGTCCATCCCGAGGCCGAAGGCGAATCCGGTCCATTTCTCGGGATCGTAGGCGCGGTCGCCGCGGGCCCGGTTCACTTCTTCGTAAACCGCGGGATGCACCATCCCGCAGCCGCAGACTTCGATCCATTTTTCGCCGCTCTTGAGCGCCTTCGATTTCACGTCGATCTCGAAACTCGGCTCGGTGAAGGGAAAATAATGCGGCCGGAAACGCACCGCGGTATCGGCGCCAAACAATTCGCGCAGGAAATATTCGAGCGTGCCCTTGAGATCGGCCACGCTCACCCGCTCATCGACGTAGAGCCCTTCGATCTGGTGAAACTGCGCGCTGTGGGTCGCGTCGACTTCGTCGCGGCGAAAAGCGGCGCCGGGCGCGATCACGCGAATCGGCGGCGGCGCATTTACCATCGTCCGGATCTGAACTGTCGAGGTATGGGTGCGGAGAAGGCGGCCGTCGGGCAAAAAGAAGGTGTCCTGCTCGTTGCGCGCCGGATGATCGGGCGCGGTGTTAAGCGCGTCGAAGCAATGCCATTCGTCCTCGACGTCCGGACCTTCGGCGAGGGCGAAACCCATCCGACGGAAAATGCCGATCGCGCGGTCGAGCATCTGCGTGAGCGGATGGAGCGACCCGATCTCGTGCGGGGTGCCGGGCAGGGAAATATCGATCTCGGCCAGTGCGCCGGCTTCTCTCGCCGCACGCAGTTTCTCCTCCGCCGCCTCGATCGCGGCTGTCACCGCGGTGCGAACCTGGTTGAGTAATTTGCCCACCACCGGCCGCTCTTCCTTGGAGAGCGACTTCATCTGCTCGCTCCAGGACGAGATGCTGCCGCCGCGCCCGAGAAAACGGACGCGCACCGCATCCAGCGCCTTCTCGTCGGCGGCAGCCGTGATCTCCGCCAGAGCGGCGTCGCGCAATTCTTCGAGCGGGTGCGTCATGGTGGACTTGTAGCCGCTTCGCTGTGCGAAGCGTGGGAGAAGACTTTCGAAGCCAGCGCTCGTGTGCCCAGCGCCTCCCACCGGGAGGCGGCTAGAGGCGCTGGTTAAGCCGCCTTCGTTTTCTTGCTTTCGCCCAACTTCTTTTCGAGCGCGCTTTTCACCTGCTCGACGATCCCCTTGAAGGCGGTCTCGTCGGTGATCGCCAGATCGGAAAGAATCTTTCGATCGAGCCCGATGCCGGCGGCTTTGAGCCCTTCGGCGAAACGGCTGTAGGTGAGACCCTGCGCGCGGACGGCGGCGTTGAGCCGCTGCACCCAGAGCATGCGGAAATTGCGTTTGCGCGTCTTGCGATCGCGATAGGCCCAATACTTGGCCTTCATCGTCGCGTCCTTCGCGTAGCGGAAAAGTTTCGATCGGCGACCGCGGTATCCTTTGGCGGAATCGAGAACGCGTTTGCGGCGCTCCCGGCTGGCGGGCGCGTTAGTGGCTCGTGGCATGTTGTTATCCCCGAAGTGCTTCAGGGCTCCTGTTTCAGCGAATTGTTATTTTGTTAGGCACTCCCCGACCTCATTCGCTGATTCGATCCCATTGGGATCAGGTGGGCAGTGCGGGCCGACGCTTCCTGGGAAACGCCGGGGTGGGAAAATAGGCAATGCGGCCGGAATGACAACCGATAAAATCTCGCATCCCTGCGCCTTGTTATTTGGATTGGCCGCCGAGGGGAAGCTTTCCTAGTGTCAGTCGGTGCACTGGCTCGGTCGACATCGTTTCCTCATCCTGGGCGCGATCTGCCTTTTTTGGACCGGGTTGGTCCTCTTGCTCCATTTCACGCCCAACGTGCCTTTCGCCTCCGCGGTCTGGTCGGGCCAGAAACGTTTTGAGGATTTCCTGCAGCGGGAGGGCCGCAAGACGCCGACCCGGGAGGACTTCGTCTTTCTCGGAATCGACCAGAGCACCCTCCAACTACCGCCCTTCGAACCCGGCGAGCTGGCCAACAATCGCGCGCTCCAGCTCATGACCGAGCGCGCTTTTCCCTGGTCCCGGGAAGTCTGGGCCCTCCTGCTCGACCGGCTCTTCGCTTCCGGCGCGCGTCTCGTTCTGTTCGATCTCGTTTTCAACCCGCCTAACGAAGGCGACCCGACTTTTCGCGCCGCGCTCGAGCGTTACCGCGGCAAGGTGGTGCTGGCGGCGAACTTCGACGCGGCCAACGCGATGCAGGCAATCGTGCCTAACGACACCCTGATTCCCCCGCCGCAGATGGCTGATCCCCGCGTCGGCTACGTCAATTTTTTTCCTGATCCGCTCGATCAACGGACCCGCGCCATCGCCTATACCCTGACCGATCGGCAGCTCGCCGGACTGCCGCCGCATCCGAGTGCCGAAGTCTTCTATTCCCTCGCCGCGCGCGGGCTGGCCCAGACCGGACATGCCAACGACATCCCGCGCAATCACCAAGCCCACCTCCTCCGCTTCAGTGCCGACGACGCCTATCCGCCGCACCCGCTGTACGAGGTTTTCGATCCGAAATTCTGGCACGCCAATTACCAGGACGGCGCTTTCTTCAAGGACAAGGTAGTGATCGTGGGTGCCTCGGCACAGGTGCTGCATGACGTGGTCGACACGCCACTCGGACCCGACCGGGCCGGCCCGAAGCTCCATCTCGAAGCGATGGCGGCGGCGCTGGGCCATCAGTTCCTCTGGATGACCCCGCTACGGCTCGATTTTCTTCTCGTGGGATTGGCGGGATTGCTCGCCTCTCTGCTCATCGCCTTCGTGCGTCGCCCGCTCACTGCGCTGCTCCTGCTGACCGGGTTGGCGATCAGCTACCTGGCCACGGCCCGGGTTGCCTATGATCACGTCGGCCTCCTCCTCATCACGATTCCGGTACTGGCGGCTTTTCTGCTCAGCGGCCTCTTCTCGTTAGGCTACGAATATGCTCTGGAGCGGCTCGAGAAACTCCGCACCCGCCGCACCCTCGAGCGCTACGTCTCGAAAAATTTGGTCAAGGAAATCCTCGATAACCCCGGGGGCTTTTACAGCAGCCTGAAAGGTGTCCGCATCCCGGCGACGGTCCTGTTTACCGACATCGTTGGTTTCACCAGCCTGACCGAGCATGCCGATCCCGAAGCGCTCGTGCGCCAGCTCAATGAATACCTGAGCCGGATGACGGCGGCGGTTTTCGATAACGGCGGCACGCTCGACAAGTTCATCGGCGATGCGGTGATGGCGGTGTGGGGCAACGTGCGCAGCCGCGGGCCGGCCGAAGACACGCGGATGGCGGCGCGCGCCGCGTTGGCGATGCGGCGCGAGCTGCGCGCGCTGAACGACCGCTGGCACGCCGAGGGAATCGCGCCCTTCGCAATTGGGATGGGGATCAACCAGGGCGATGTCCTCGGCGGCAATATCGGGTCGCAGGAAAAGGCCGACCCGACCGTGATCGGCGACGCGGTCAATCTCGCGTCGCGCCTCGAAGGCCTAACGAGGATCTACGCGGTTGACATCATCCTCGGACCGACTGCGACGGAGTTCGTGCGCGAGACGTTCCACGTTCGCTCCGTCGCGCGGGTGCAGGTGAAGGGAAAATCGGCTCCGGTCGAGATCTCGACTCTGATCGGTGAACGCAGCGACAAGGTCGATCCGGATCTACTCCGTCACCTCGAGGATTATGAGAAGGGTTTGCAAAAATTCCGGCAGCGCGATTTCGAGGCGGCCAAGATCCTCTTCTCGCGTTTCCTCGAGTTTTATCCGACCGATCACCTGGCCACGATGTACCTGCAGCGGACCCTGGAATACGAGGGCGCGCCCCCGGAGGAAGAATGGAACGCGGTCGAGGTTTTTACTAAAAAGTGAGCCTGGGATGGTGATTGCGCTCCGGGCCTCCGCCTGATACACCACTGTCGCCATGCCGAAGCTGTCCGTTTATCTGGAGACCTCGCGGATAACGCATGAACTGACCGAGGAAAAGATCACGATCGGCCGCGGCCCGGACAACATGCTGCAGATCGACGATCCGTCGGTCTCGGGTCGCCACGCGCACCTCCTCCTGATCGACGACCGTTACCAGCTCAATGATCTCGGCTCGACCAACGGCACCCGGGTGAACAGCGAGCTGGTCACCGATGTTTTCCTGCGGGTGGGCGACTGCATCCGTTTTGGGAAAGTCGAGGCGCGCTATGAATCCTACGCCACCGGCGAGGCGCAGCCACTGCCCGAAGCGGGTGAGATCGAGGCGCGCCCAGCGGAGACGAGCGAGAAACCGGCGGATTTTGCCAACGCGTCGCCCTTTCCAAATCGCCAAAAGGAAAAGGATCCGCTTGCCACGGTCGTGCTGGCTGCGGCGGCGCTGGCGCTGATCGCGTTCCTCGCCAGCATGTTCGGCTTGCTCCAGATCCAGCCACCGAGTTAGCCCGGCCGGAAGCGCTCCCGGATCTCGTTAGGCGTGAGACCCGCGGCGCGCAGGGCGCGAAGGCTGAGCGCGTCGTCTCTCTTCGCAAGGCGTTTCCCTGACGCATCCGTCACGAGCGGGAGATGGCAAAATTCCGGCGGCTCAAACTCCAGCGCGCGGTAGAGAAGGAGCTGCCAAAAGGTGGAACGAAGCAGGTCGGCGCCGCGCACCACTTCGGAGATCTGCATCGCCGCATCGTCCACCACTACGGCGAGCTGGTAGGCCGGGACGTCGTCTTTGCGCCAGACGACGAAATCGCCGAACTCGACCCCGGCAACCGCGCGCTGCGAACCCGCGCACCGGTCGAGAAACTCCAGCGCTGCGCCGTCTGGAACGCGAAATCGCCAGGTCGCCCCGGCCGGGCCCGGCGCGGCGTCTGTCGTTAGGCGAGACGGGCGGCAGGTGCCGGGATAGATCGGCTCTTCATCTTCGAGATGGGGTGCGGCCGCCGCGCTCAGGACATCGCGACGCGAACAACTGCAGGGATAAATCAGCCCGCAATCGCGCAGCCTGCGCCAGGCCTCGAGATAGAGCGGGCGCCGTTCGCTCTGCAGAATCGGGCCTTCCTCCCAGCGCAAACCGAACCAGTGCAAATCCTCCGCGATGGCCGCACGGAACTCCGGCCGGCAACGATCGCGATCGAGATCCTCGATCCGCAGGAGCAGCGTGCCGTCCTGGGCGCAAGCGCGCTCTTGCGCCTGCCAGAAAGTGAGGGCGTGGCCCGCGTGGAGATATCCGGTGGGCGAGGGGGCGAGCCGGCCGCGATAGGGAATTACCGATTGCAAATTTCAGCTTTCAGATTGAATTGCCGATCCCGCAATCTGAATTCTTCGATGACCAGGCACCTCCTTCTTTTCGACATCGACGGCACGCTGATCGATTCCGGCGGGGCCGGGATCCAGTCACTCAAGGATGTGCTGCAGGAGCAGTTCGGCATTTCGGACGATCTGCACGGTGTGGAAATCGCGGGCATGACCGACACCGGGATTGTCCATCAGATTTTGCGCAAACAAAAGATCGCCGTGACGCGGGAAACGACTGCCGCGTTTCTCGATCTTTACGTTGAGTTTCTGGCGCGGGAGCTGCCGCAGCGCCAGGGAACCGTTCTGCCGGGCGTGCAGGGATTGCTGACTCGGCTTCAGGGACGTCCGCAGAACGTGCTCGGTCTTTTGACCGGCAATGTGGAGCGCGGGGCAAAGCTGAAACTCTCGCACTACGGGCTCTGGCACTTCTTTTCCTTTGGCGCATTTGCCGACGACCATCACGAGCGCAACCAGCTCGGTCCATTTGCGCAGCGCCGGGCGCACGAGCGTTTCGGGATTGATTTCGCGGCGGACGAGATCGACGTAATCGGTGACACGCCACACGATATCGCGTGCGGCAAAGCGGTCGGCGCGCGCACGATCGCGGTCACGACCGGGAGCTTTTCTCGCGCGCAGCTGGCAAAGCATCAACCGGATCTGATCGTGGATGATTTTGCCGAGGTGGATGCGGTGATGAGGAAAATGGGGTGGTGACTCGACCTCCTGCTCCTGCTCGACGATTTGCGATTACGAGCACAGGACGAGACGGAGTAGCGCGGAGGAGGATTGACGGGAGCAGCATGAGTGACACACTCTTTGCCACCGCCATGCCCAAGACCGAACCGAGCATCCTGCCGCTGGAAGGCGAAATCGACCTCCACGTCTCGCCGCAAATCGGGTCCGCGCTCGCCACTCTCATCGCGAGCAAGCCGCCCCAACTGGTGGTCGATCTCTCCAAGGTCAGCTACATTGACAGCTCGGGGCTCGCCGTTCTGATCGAGGCGATGCAGAACGTCACCAGCTACGGCGGAAAGTTCGCTCTCAGCGGACTGCAGGAAAGCGTCCGCCCGATCTTCGAGATCGCGCGGCTTGATCAGGTCTTCCGGATTTTTCCCGACACGGCGTCCGCTCTCGGGGCGTGATGGAGCACGGCGAGCGTGCGCTCCACGTTCGTCGAAATGTCGAAGCGCCCCGCCCGCTCGAGAATTGCCGGACGCGCCGCCTCTCGGCGTTCCGCGTCCGCCCAATAGTTCAGGGCATCGCAGATCTGCGCGACGTTTGAGCCGAGATCGATGATGGAACCGTGGACTCGGTCCTCCATGATTTCGCTGAAACCGTTGTCGCGAGTCGTGATCACGGGCAACCCGGCGGCCAGCGCTTCCAGGCAGGCATTGGAAAAGGGATCGTAGAGAGTCGGCAGAAGAAAGAGATCCGCGGCGGCGTAAAGGGACGGTAGATCGCGCACCGCCCCGAGCCGCTGCACCGCACGACCGCGAACGTAACGGGCCGGCCCGCGGCCAGCCACGAGGAGGCGAAAATCGCCACCTAACGAATTGGCCGCCTCGACTGCGTAGCGCAATCCTTTGCGTTCCCAGCCGGAGCCGACAAAAAGGACCGCGATCTCATTGTCGTGCAGGCGCAGGATTTTGCGGTGCAGAGCCCGAGCGACGGGATCGGGCCGGAAATCCAGCAGCGGGACCCCGTTAGGCACGACCGAGATCTGCTCCGGTGGATAATGATAAAACTGTTCGGCCTCCCGTTTCACCATTTCGGAGTTGGTGATGACCCATTGCGCGCCGCCGGAGAAGAGGGCCTTTTCCAGCTCGAGCGCCTCCTTGTGCTTGCCATTAAAGTGGCGTCCCCAGCGACGAAAAACGCTCGAGACGGTATCGCGCCGCTCCATCCAGGCCTGGTGTATCCCATCGCCGGCGCGGTAAACGTCGCAGCGCCAGACGCGCTCGAGGCTCAAAAGCAGATCGCATGATTTATGCGGCTCGGCTTTCTCCAGTTCATCGGCAAAGCGATGTGCCGTCTCGCCGCGCAGGCGGGTGATCGGTCCGAACGGCCACTCCAGGGCGGGCCAGGCCGCATCGGTAAAAAGGCGGGTGGCGTGCCCTAATTCGCTCAACCCGCGGCCCAAGCGTTTCAGGTAGGCCTCCGCGCCACCCGTGTCGGAATGACCGCGGCGGACAAGGCCGATTGCTGGGCGAGGAGCACTCATCTCGGGCGGCACGGAGGAGTTCTACCTTTACTTGGTCCCATTCCCAATAATAATGATATCCCCATGGTGGGCGATACTCTAAAAGCCCCGCCGCGCACAGAATCGACGGCTGCGGCGTCACGCACGCTACCAAAGTCCTTGCTCTACTCGATCTTTGCGCGCATTGGCGGCTCGGGCCTCGACACGGACGCGTTTGAGACGCTCCGAGCCTCCTACAGAGGCGGATTCCTCGGCAAAGCCGTGGCCTACGACAATCGCCAGACGGAAATTCCGGCCGCCAAGATTCATTCCCTGCGCTGGCATCCGGTCCGCCTGCTTTCCTCGCTCGAAAGCCCGTACTACTACGGCGCGAAAAAGAAATATCTCGACTGGATTGCAGCCCGGCAACTGGCCACGGGCCGCTATGACATGTTTCACAGCTGGTCGGGCGATTGCCTGCTCACTCTGCGCGAGGCGCACAAGCGCGGAATCCCATCGGTTCTCGAGATCCCAACCTGGCACCGGGATCGCGGCAAGGTGAAACGTCCGCCCCCGAACCGGGCGCCCGAGCCGAAGCTGCCGTGGCGCCGACAGTGGAAGGAAGATCTTCTCCTGCAGCGCGACCGGTTTCTGGAGGAGTACGACCTTGCGGACCTGATTCTCGTGCTTTCGCAGAAGGCGGCTGAGACATTCCGCGTGCAGGGTTTCCCCGAAGAAAAGCTCTTCTACCTTCCCCGAGGTGTGGATGTGGAGCGCTTCAAGCCCGGCCCGCGGTCGGCGCATTTTCGTGCGGTCTTCTCCGGGGCGCTGATCGAGCGCAAAGGAGTCCACCATCTCCTCGAGGCGTGGCGCCGGCTCGAGCTGAAGGACGCGGAACTCTGGCTGGTCGGCTCCGTGCACTCGGAGATGAAGCCCTATCTGGAGAAATTCGCACACAAGAGCGTGAAAGTGATGGGGTTCGCACAGGAACCGGAGAAGTATCTCCAGCAATCAACCATCCACGTTTTCCCTTCGCAGTGCGAAGGCAGTGCCAAGGTCACGTATGAGGCGGCAGCCTGCGGTCTGCCGCAGATCACCACGCGCGAAGCGGGCGACGTAGTCCAGGACGGCGTGCAGGGGATCGTCATTCCGCCGGCCAACGTCGACGCGCTGGCTGGAGCGATTCAGCACCTCTACGATCATCCGGAAATTGTGGAACGGATGAGTCTCGCGGCGCGCGCGCGAGTAGTGGAAAATTTCACTTGGGATCATTTCCGCGTGCGCCTGCTCGACGCCTACCGGCGGGCCATGCAGATGGCACGCTAGGGGCCGGTTGAACCTCCTCCTCATCCAGCTGAAACGGATCGGTGATCTGATCCTGACGGTGCCCGCCATCGCCGCGTTGCGAGAAGCGTTTCCCTCCGCCCGCATCACACTGGTTGGCGCCCATGGTTCGCGCGAATTGCTCCCGGCGATCCCCGGGCTCGACCAGACCTTGGTCGCTCGCGGGAGGATTTCCGACGCGCCCCAGTTCTTTGCCGTGGCCAAGGCGAAATTCGACTGCTGCCTCGACTTTTCGCGAACGGATCGCTCGGCCTTTCTCACCCTGCTTTCCGGCGCGCAACGGCGGATCACCTACGACACCGTCCGGCGCGCCCCGCTCCGGCAACTGAGTTACAACGAATTTGTCCCGTCGCAGGTGCGCTTCGTGCACACGGTCGATCATCATCTCGCCTTGCTCGCCCCGCTCGGGCTACGCCACGCATCCAGGGAGATCCATCTGGAATTGCCCGCAACGTCGACTGCGAAAGCAGCCGCAGTGATTGCGGAAAAGCGGCTCGGGGACGATTTCGTCGTTCTGCATCCCGGCTCCGCCCGGGGCGAAAAGTTCTGGGTGCCGCGGCGCTGGGCCGAGGTATCGGATCGGATTTCCGACGGCGGTAAAATCCGCTGCGTCATCACAGGTGGCAGTTCGAGGATGGAACGGGAACACATCGAGCAGATCAAGTCGCACGTGCGTCATCCGGTGACTGACCTCTCGGGCCAGCTCGACCTGCTTGCGCTCGCGGCCCTCCTCGAGCAGGCCCGGCTGCTCGTCACGATCGACTCCGCCCCGATGCACCTGGCCGGCGCGCTCTGCACGCCGCAGGTTGTACTCTTTGGTCCGACCAATCCATTCCACTGGCGACCCCGTGACACGCCAGCCGCAATTATCCAGGCGGGAGAGGACCTTCCGGTGACCGATTTCGCGCCCAAACATCCGCCCCGCCTGATGAACGAGATCTCGACGGAACAGGTGATCGATGCTATGCAGACGCTGCTGTCGGCTCCGGCAGCGCCAGCGACATGAGCAAGATCCCGCCCGTGGCCAAGACCAAGCAGTCCCTCTGGACGACCATACGCATAGGGTGGCAGCCCTATAAGCGTCTCTACGCCTACGCCCTGCCCTACAAATGGCGCATGGTCGTCGGGCTGAGTTTCGGGTTCCTTTATGGCGTCATCAACGGCATGATGCCGCTGGTCATGGCCCGGGTGGCCGGGGTGGTTTTCCAGGGAAAAGCCCCGGTCGGTCCGCAGCAGATGATGCAGCATCCGGAGCTCTTCACCCACGGACCGAAAATCAATTCGCTCATCCTGCTCTGTCTCGCGATCCCGGCCGTCATGATGGTGCGCAGCGCCTGTTCCTACGCCAACGCCTATTACATGAACTGGGTTAGCAACAAGGTGTTGACCGATATCCGGGCCCAGCTCTTCAGCAAGATGGTGCGCCAATCGATGGATTTCTTTAACAAGATCCAATCCGGTTTCCTCATGTCGCGGATCACGAACGACACCCGGATGATGCAGACCGCGCTCTCCAGCATCAGTAGCGATTTGTTCAAGCAGCCGATCGCAATCATCACGGGGATCAGCGTACTCCTCTACATGGACTGGAAATTCACGATCGTGACGCTGGTGCTTTTCCCGAGCTGCCTCGTGCCGCTCGGTATGTATGGGCGAAAGGCGCGCAAGGCGGTTAAGAACGAACAGTTGGGCTTGGCCGAAATGGTCGTGACGATGCAGGAGAGCTTTGCCGGCATTCGGGTGATCAAGTCGTTCTCGCGAGAGGATCAGCAGGAAAAGGCGTTTCGCCGCAGCAACCTGGCGCAGTTCTCCAACTCGATGCGCATTCTCCGCTCCATGGAAGCGGTCGGCCCGCTCGTCGAGACGATCGCCGCGATGGGAGTGGCGCTCGCCCTCCTCTATGTCTACATCGAGTCTCTGCCGGCGGCGAAGTTCATCGCCCTGCTCGGTGGAATCTTCCTGCTCTACGAGCCGATCAAGACGCTCAGCCGGCTCCACATCACGATGCAGCGCTCGATCCAGGCGACCGTCGGTATCTTTGAAGTGCTCGATAGCGAGTCGACCGTGCTCGATCTCCCGGATGCGGCGGACCTGAGCGTTTCCCGCGGCCAGATCGAATTCGAGCGCATCACTTTTCGCTACAGCGGCGGGAAGCTCGACGCGGTAAAGGATTTCAACCTGCGGATCGAGCCGGGCAAGAGCTATGCGCTGGTCGGCGCGAGCGGCGCGGGCAAGAGCACCATCCTCTCGCTCATCCTGCGCCTCTATGATCCCACCGGTGGTGTGGTCCGGCTGGATGGGCACGACCTCCGGTCGCTGACCCAGAAGTCCTTACGCAAACAGATCGGCCTTGTTTCGCAGGATACCTTCCTCTTTCACGATACAATCCTGAAAAACATCCAGTTTGGCCGGCTTGATGCGACCGAGGAAGAAATCTTCGCCGCGGCCAAGGCTGCCTTCGCGCACGAGTTCATCATGGCCCAGCCGAAAGGCTACGACACCCTCGTTGGCGACAAGGGCTGCCTCCTCTCGGGCGGTCAACAGCAACGCATCGCGATCGCCCGCGCCCTGCTCAAGAACGCGCCCATCCTGCTCCTCGATGAAGCTACCTCGGCGCTCGACACGGAATCCGAACAGAAGATTCAGCTGGCCCTGGAGCGTCTCGCGCAAGGCCGCACCGTCATCGCCATCGCGCACCGGCTCTCGACGATTCTTTCCGCCGATCAGATTGTGGTGATGGAGAAAGGCCTGATCAAAGAAATCGGGACCCATGCAGAATTGCTGGAAGAATCGGGTTACTACCGCCGCCTCTACGACCTGCAGTTCAACCGCAACCCGGAAGAACCCGGCGCGGAAGTGGAACTACTCGCCGCCGCGACAGTGTAGCGCTGCGTTTCACCGGCGATTATCGCCCCTGCGGATAGATTTTCCGGGTCGGGTCCGTTTGCACCCAAGGCAATCGGTCCTCCGTCCAAATCTCGACTATCGGCGCGTAGGGCTCCGGGTGGTCGAGCGAGGCGATCGTGACATCGATCGTCGCCGATGATTCGTTGTCCTGAAAGAAAAGGGGCGTCCCGCAGCACGCCGCAAACGAGCGAAGCCGCTCCGCGTGTCGCACCTTGCGTAATTCGCCCGTCAGCATCTCCACTTCGTCCGGGCGCACCACGCCCCAGGTCACGACCGCCGCGCCGCTGCCGCGCCGACAATCAATGCAATGACAATTGCTGATCCGCTCCGGCCTTTCGCGGAGCCGGTAGCGCGTCTTGCCGCACAGACATCCGCCTTCGATCGCCGCGCTCATGTTCCTTTTACCGGATGCAATCTAACTCCAGCCGGCGCTAGCGGCAATTCCACCCAGCTGCGACAACCGCGATAAACTTTCGCGTCGGGAAAACGCCAGGCTGGTTCCAGCCGAAAGACTTTCACAAAGGCAACATGCACCCCAGGTGCTTCGTCGTAATCGAACCGCTCCCGCACCACCTCCTCGCTCAGGACGTGGAGCGGTTCCAGCGCGCGCACCTCTTCCCAGTCGGTCAGGAGACGCGCTTCTTCCACCCGCGCGAAATAGCGAATCTCGACGGCGTCAGCCGGCGGTCCCGGCAGCTTAGGCGCGGACAGGCGCACCCGGTCCAGTTGTTCATGGAAGAAAGTCGGAAAAAGGAAAAACTCCCGATGCCGGAAGGCGAAGCCGTCGCGGCCTTCCTCGATACCGCCTTTGCGGATAATGACGCTCTGCCGCCCCACCCCCAGCGCCTCGCAAACCAGGGCCCATTCCTTGAAACCGATGCTTTGCATTTGGCGGCCCGCAAACTACGCTGCCGCGCATGCCCTTCAAGATCGACCTGCACACGCATTCGTTCTTTTCGGGCGACGGCGTCTCCAGCCCCGAGGAGAACATCGCCTCGGCCAAGGCGAAAGGGCTGAACGGTTTTGCCCTGACCGACCACAACACCAACGACGGCGTCAACTACCTGCTCGAGAAAGGCCTGATGCGCGAAGACGGGATGCCGGTGGATGATTTCCTCGTCATCCCGGGCGTGGAGGTGACGACCGCAGAAGGCCACCTGCTCTGCATCGGCGCGTCCCTGCCGTATCTAAAGGGACGCCCGGCCCGGGAAGTCTGCGATCTCATCCACGAACGAGGCGGCCTCGCGATTCCTCCGCATCCCTACGATCTCTTTCGTGCCGGGATCCGCTTTTCCAGTCTCGAGAAACTGCCGATCGACGCGCTCGAGGTCTTCAATGCCGCGACCACCCTGCGCCGTTACAACCGCTATGCGTTCAAATACGCGCAGGTGCGCGGCCTGCCGATGACCGCGGCGAGCGATGCCCATCATTACGCGGCGATCGGGACGGCCTATACCATCCTCAACACGGACGACTTGTCGCTCCGCGGGATCCTGGCTCAGATCGTAAAGAGCAACGATTTGAACCAGGAATATCTCACTCCAAAAGACAGCGTGCGTAAGACCTGGAACAATTGGATGCGGCTGCGTCGGCGCAAGACGCTCCCGACCGACCCGACCGCGGCCGACGTTTCCCGGAACGGCG
>JBDTOL010000011.1:0-10502 GCA_039933235.1 Spartobacteria bacterium
AGTTCTATCTCTACGCCATCATTTTTCTCATCTTCGACGTCGAATCGATTTTCCTGATTCCGTTCGCGGTCGCATTTACCGGGCTGCCGGTTGGCGCTTTCATTGCGATTTTGATTTTCCTAGTCCTTCTCCTTGAAGGCTTGGTCTGGGCGTGGAGCAAAGGCTGCCTAAACTGGGCGAAGTGATGAAAAAAAATCTGGAAGCCAGGAAAACAGGAAGAAGAAAGGATTCAATTTCCTGCTTTGAAAGCCTGGCCGTTGCTTCGCATCCGTCGCCGCCTGCTTTCCTGATTCCTCTGCCTTTTTCCTGGTTTCCTGGTTTCCAAATTGATCCTTTCTCTTACGCGCGATGAGCGAGACGATAGACGAAGGCCTTCGCAGCGAGCTGCAAAAGCAGGGCATCTGGGTCACCTCGATGCAGGAGCTTTACAATTGGGGCCGCAAGAACTCGATCTGGCCGCTTCAGTTCGGCCTTGCCTGTTGCGCGATCGAAATGATCGCCACCGCCGCCTCGCGCTACGACCTCGCCCGCTTCGGCGGCGAAGTCTTTCGACCTTCGCCGCGGCAGGCCGACCTCATGATCGTGGCCGGCACGGTGACAAAGAAGATGGCCCCTCAGATCGTCAGACTCTACAACCAGATGCCGGACCCAAAATATGTCATCTCGATGGGCGCCTGCGCGATTTCCGGCGGCCCTTTCAAACAGGGCTACAACGTGCTCAAGGGCATCGATCGCTATATCCCGGTCGACGTTTACATCCCCGGGTGTCCGCCGCGGCCCGAAGCGCTGCTCCATGCCTTCATGGAATTGCAGAGAAAGATCGACGGACAAAAACTGAGCGGACCGGGCCAGGCTGACTTTCTCAAAAGCAACACGCCAAGCGAGTATCCGGTTCCCGCATTTGGCGCGCACGATCTCGAGCCACCGGCGAATCCCGATCTCTTTCATCCGCCCGCGATCGAGCGCGCCTAACGATGGAGTCGCTCGAGGAGATCAAGGCGCGCATCACGCAGGCGATTCCCGCCGCGCAGCTTGAAATCATCCCGAACCCCGGGCCGGCCAATCAACCGTCGCTCCTGCTCGATCACGACCAGGCTGCCGCCGTCGCGCTCTTTCTGCGCGACGATCCGGAGCTGCGTTTCGACTTCTGTTCCAATGTTACTGGAATTGATTGGCTCGACCGCACGGTAAAGAAAAAAGTGAAGGTGAAGAAGCTGGTCGAGGGCGAGGAGAAGGAAGTCGAAGAAATGCAGGAGGAATTTTTCCCCGGGTGTCTCGAGGCGGTCTATCACCTCTACTCGATGGCGCTCAAGCACGGGCCGCTGGTCGTTAGGTTGCGGACGAGCGATCGCGCGGAAGGCGCGCCGCTGCCTTCGCTCACCCTGGTCTGGCGGAGCGCGGAATTCCAGGAGCGCGAGATTTACGATCTCTACGGGATCCATTTCGACGGTCATCCCGATCTGCGCCGCATCCTGATGTGGGACGAGTTCACCGATTTCCCGATGCGGAAAGATTACGTCGAGCCGGACGACTACGAATACGAGCCGACTCCGCACGACGACGTATTGGAAAAAGCAAAGCAGCACTACGCGCCGCGACCCGCGTCGGACGGCGCCGAAGGCATCGCCCCGCAAACATGAGCGCGACCGGTTTTCACGAACTCGAGCAGGCGCCGACGCCGAGAAGTGCGCGTTTCGACGGCGAGCTGCTCGAAGTCTCGATGGGCCCGCAGCATCCATCTACCCACGGCGTTTTCCGCATGAACGTCGCGCTCGATGGCGAGATCGTGCGCAAGCTCAAGCCGGTTTTCGGTTACCTGCATCGCAATCACGAGAAGATCGGCGAGAACGCCAGCTACCTCGGCTCGATGCCCTACACCGATCGGCTCGATTACTTTTGCTCGATGACTAACAACTGGGCCTACGCGCTCAGTGTCGAGAAACTGGCCGGGATCGAAGTCCCGGAGCGCGCCGAGTATCTGCGCATCATCCTCGCCGAGCTGACCCGTTTGGTGAATCACACCTCATTGTTAGGCTTCCTCCTCAGCGACATGGGCGCGTGGGGCACGCCGCTGATGTATGCTTTCCGCGAACGTGAGAAGGTGCTCGATCTGTTCGAGTCGCTCTCCGGTTCGCGCATGATGTGCGACTACATGCGCTTCGGCGGCTGCCGCTGCGATTTGCCGCCCGGCTGGATGGAACGCGCGCGCAAAATCGTCGACGGTTTCCCGCGTTTCCTCGATGAGTTCGAAAAACTGATTACGGGAAATGAGATCCTCCTCGCACGTACCTACGACGTCGGAAAAGTTTCCGCCGAGCTGGCAATCAACGCCGGCGTTACCGGCCCCGGTCTGCGCGCTTCCGGCGTGAACTACGACATCCGCAAGGTGGATGGCTATGGTTTCTATCCACGCTTCACATTCCGGGTGCCGCTAGGCGACCACGGCGATTGCTACGATCGGCTGATGATGCGCGTGCTCGAGTTGCGCGAAACGCTCGGCATTTTGCAGCAGGCGATGGACGGCCTGCCGGAGGGCCTGATCATGAATCCGAAGGTGAAAATCCGCGCCTTCAAGCCGCCGATCGGCGAAGCTTATGGCCGGATCGAAGCGCCCAAGGGCGAGCTCGGCTTCTACCTGATCAGTGACGGCAGCGGCAACCCGTATCGTTACCGCGTCCGTCCGCCGAGCCTGATCAACCTGACCATTCTCGAGGACATGTGCCTCGGCCACACCGTCGCGGATGTGATGGTCATCCTCGGCAGCATCGATATCGTGATGGGCGAAGTGGACCGCTGAGCATCGCTTGGGGGACGAGCCTATGCTTGTCCACTGACGTGCGGAGGCGCTCCGCTTCATCTTTCTTTGCCTCGGTTGCTTCATCATCAACCAGGTAATCTTCGAGGCGATCGGAGGCTGGTGTTCAAGCTTCGCGGTGAATTAGGTTCCTTCTCGCGCCGGCATCGTCGCGCATCCAACCTTCGTCGTATGAGCGAGGTCACGATTTCGCTGCCAGCCGCGCAGAACGCGAGCTTAGGACGCGGGCGAACGCGGCTGACTTCGAGAATGATCTTCTATCATCTCGTTGCGACGATCGACCGCCTCGCGGAGATCGCCTGCCAACTGCTCACAAATCCGCGCACAATCGAGACTGTCATCAGCGACTCGAATGCCGAGCAACGTTGCGAACCCGTGAAACGGGAACTGGTTCGCGTGCGCGATGTGCTCATGGCCCTGATCCGGCAGCACGCTTTGCACAAACGCGACGACACCGCTTGTCATCGAATGCGCTCGCTCCCGCGAGAAGCTTAGTGTTGCGTCATTGGTACCGCCGGCATGACGTAAATCTCCACCAAGCCGATCCCACTGGTTTCGGTCGCGCTACGGACGATTGCGGTATACGCGCCGGGCTCGAGCATGCGATAAAGCGCGCTCTCCCGCGGATCGGACGGCTGTAGTTCGGTTGGAATGCTGGTCTGCTCGGGATCGTCCTGCCAATCGTCATTCGAAGAGATCAGGGTGCCGTTCGCGTCATGGAGATCGAGGGTTGGGTCCTCCAAAGAGCCGGGCACATCACCCATCGAGGGTCCGATCGCCCGGATTACGGCCGCTATCGGATCATCAGCGGGATCGAGAATCAATCCGCCGATCATCACGTTGTCCTCCGTCTCTACCAGGCTGCGCGTGCTCATATTGGCCATGAGCGAATTGCTATTAGGCGTGATATCGTAGATTTCCACCAGGCCAATGCCGGTGCTCCCTCCATTGCCTTCGAGTATGGCAGTGTATGCGCCGGGGGCTAGTGTGGCCACAATCGCTGCTTCTAGATCGTCCTCGGGAGCAAGGCCGGTATCTTCGATTTCGGTCTGTTGATCAGATTTCCAATCGTTATTGGCCGCGATCGGATCGGGTGAGCTGGAGTCGAACAAACTGAGCACGGGATCACTCAGCTTCATTGAGACGGAAGCGGGTAGCGAGGGACCGATGCCGCGAATGAGCACATCTTTCGGCTCGTCTCCGGTGATCATAAAACCGCCGATGGTCCTTTGATCCCCCCCCATCACATGCGCGCGAGTGGAAAGGTTGCGCAGACCGGTGGGAGCTGCAATCCAGGTGACATCGACGGTGTTCGAGCAGACTTCTTCCATCTGGGAATTGGTAAAGCAGGCCTCGATCATGTCGGTCCCAGCGTCAGTGCTGGTGTAGGTGAAAGTGGCTTTTCCGTTTTCGTCGGTGTCGTTGGTTTCCATTAAGTCCTCGTTCGGACCGCTGATGACGTGGAAAGTAACCGCCTGAGCAGCCACTGGCTGACCATCGTTGTCCTGCACGGTTGCAGTCACTGTCTGCAATTGGCCGACCCGGTCAGTGGATGATGCCGGAACGAGCACAATGCCTTCACCGACCACGGCCGTGTTCGCGCCGAAAACCAGCGCAGCAAAAAAAATGTTGTCGTCGTTGGAAGGATTGAAGGTGGCTACATCGATGTTTGTGTCGCCGTTATTGACGAATGGAATCAGGTCGTAAAG
Source organism: Spartobacteria bacterium (assembly GCA_039933235.1). Taxonomy (GTDB): domain Bacteria; phylum Verrucomicrobiota; class Verrucomicrobiia; order Chthoniobacterales; family UBA10450; genus Palsa-1392. The sequence goes on from JBDTOL010000011.1 coordinate 4,525, forward strand.
CTCATCGTCAGAACGTTCGTCCGTCGGCAGAGCATCGGGATCGGGTGGATTGTCGTTTGTATCGCCGATACCGCCGACAGTTATGAGGGCTCCGTCCGCGGGTTCCCCATCATCCTGACCGCCGGCGGAGGTCGTGAGGCGCATTGGGGCGTTCGTGTTCGTGCTGACATCAATTTGACTATACTGGCCACCGCCTTGGAAACCGAAAGAGATCCCAAGCGATAAATCGAGTGCAAAACCAGGCGCGCTGGTATCGATGGGGTTACCGAGTAGGATCATGAAATTGTCGCCGGTGGGATCCTGCGCTCCAAAGAGGAGGACGATCGAATTGCTGGTCGTCAGGTTTGGATCGTCGAAAATCACCGCCAGAATCTCGCCGTCGATGCTCGTATTTTTCGTGGGATCCTCCGCGATCGTGAAATCTACCAATCCGGCCGGCGCGGCATCAATCTTGGCCTTAACCAGCGAAGTAACGTCTCCCCGATAATTGTTGCCGACGCTGCCGCTGAAATTGTTGGACACTGTCGCATCGAAGGCCACGGCATTTCCATCGAGCGTAATATCGGTGTCGGAAATTGTCGTGTTATTGGGCACGGTGGCGGCGAACAGGTAGGCTTTCCTGACTGTCGCGCCGACCGGCTTCTCCACCTGAACGATTCCGGAAGCGGCGTTCGTCCCAATAGCGTCCGCCGAAAGACTAATCAGTCCATTTTCCGTCGTAAATGGAGCGAGTTGCGCCCCGGCCTGAGGTGCGGCTGCCAGTCCGAAGAACCCTAGTCCGAATGCGAATATCAGACTGATCTTAACCGCCGTTTGATTGTAACCTCTTGTATTCATGATGCCTCCTTTTGTTGTCGTGAAGTGAAATAGGTTGTTGGGTCTCCAATGGCGTGTTCGCAATGGCGTAACCATTGCAGGCCGCGGTTAGCGGATACATCGTCATTGCGGTTGCGGAAGGCCTCGAGTCGCCTCGGAAGAGCCTTTGGCGATGCCCAGAAGTGGATCTCGCCCTCCGACCGGTTCACGCCTGGCCCGATGGCCAGCGCGAACTCTGTCCCGCGAATGAACTTGGACGCGGCGTTCTCCGTTACGGCGATGGGGTCTCTAAGGATGGGGATCAAAACTGGAAACATTGCTAGTCGACCACCAGTTTAAGGAGTTAAGAGGCGCAGTGTCTATCACCCGAAAGTTCTAAATTGCGACAGCGAAAATTGGTCGGTTTAATCGCATTGTCTGGCGAATGAGACCTATTCTCTGTGGCTCATTCCGAGGAACTTAGACCGCGAGGGATCGCCGTGCGCTGCGCCAATTATGCAGCGAACAGCGTTCGCCTCTCCTGGACTGCGCCCTGGCTTACTTCACTTCCCTCGGCATCAAGGCCCGACGTCTCATGAGCGATAACGGCAGCTGCTATCGCTCCGATCTCTTCCGTGCCGCCTGTCAACACACGGCCTGCGCCACCTCTTCACCGCCCTTACACTCCGCGCACCTAAGAGACTCCTCTGGTTGGCGTCTATCACTCGAAAGTTCTAAAATGTGTCAGCGAAAATTGGGCAAAAACTGCGTGCAAAATTTCACTCGTGCACTCTGTGCCCGGCCGCAGCGCGTGCTTCAGTTGCCCTAACTTTTTTGGGGGAAAACACGTTTTGGCTGGAAAGGCGGAATTTACCTCCCTAGGATTTCCCGTTGGATGAGCGAAGCCCAGACGCCCCATCGCCCAAAAGCCCGGAACAAACGCCGCTCACGGGACCGTGCGGCGTATTTTTTTGCCTCGAATCGCAAGGCAATGCTGAAACTGCAGGCGGCCACCACGATCGACTGCTACTGGGAGGCAACGCAGGCTCTGGTCGCCGCCGCGGCGCCTTCTTCAAATCGCTGGCTCTGCGTGCGACCACTGCAAATGAAAACGGCAATGATGCTGCTGCGGGAAACTGACCCGGCGCGTGGCCGACGCCGATCAGGCAGGAAAAAGAACGGGCATTCTGAGGAGGGTGCAGATGAAGCCGTTCTGCTCGCGGAATTATTCGCCCGGCATCCGGCCCCGTTGCATTTCCGCAGGAATCCCGAGACCCTGTTCATGCACCTGAAACCAAAGGAGACGCTCCCTGTGTGCCACGGTGGAAACGGCCTGCTCCAAGATTGCGACTGGGTCTGTTGCGCGGCGCTCGCTTTTTCAAGGCAAAAACGCATCCAGGGCCTGCTCCTGCTGCACCGGACGGAAAACGAAGGGGACTTTTCTGCGACGGAGTTGCAGACGCTGCGCGACCTGCATCCATACCTGGAGACGGCGCTCTGCCGGGTGATCGCAGTCGGCCGGCAGCACGCCCAAAAAAATCTCCTGGCCGGAGTGCTAAAACCATTGCCTTTGCCGCTGGTGCTCTGCGATTGGCAACTGAACATCATATGCGAAAGCGCGGCGGGCCTCGAGGGACGCGTGGGCTGGGAACTGGGTAAGGATTGCGCCCGCGTCTACAATCTTTCGCGTCGCCGCGCGCTCCCTCCGGATCTGGCTGAGTTCTGCCGGCTGCGCATCAAGGCCTGGGAGAAAGCGGACCCGGCCAGACGTGCGGCTCTGGAGAAAGAAGAAAGTGAACAGAGGCATCCTTTGGCCCCGCGTTTGCGCGCAACAATCCGAATGATACGAGAGCGCAACTTTCCTCTGATCAGGCCGCTTTTTTTGCTTCGATTCGAACCACAGCGCGCGGACGGTCCTGCGGCAAGGAGCGCGCAAATCGTCAGCGATAATTTCGTTTCGCTGGCTCAGCTTTCCGTCTGCGAGAGGGAACTCGCCCTTCTTGTTTGCGGGGGTCATAGCAACGCCGGCATTTCCCGGAACCTGGGCAAAAGCGTCTACACGATCAAAGCCCAGCTCCACTCCATCTTCGAAAAACTGCAGGTGAAAAGCCGGAGCAAACTGATCGCGCTTTTGCTGCGGACTTCGCTGTATCTGCTTCCCTGCTCTTCATTCGACCTTTTCGATGCTCTCATATCCGGCGTCTGACGCCGGATGATCGGGACCGAATCCCACCGCGACCGACATCGTGATGGACGAGGTCGACCGTTGACAGGGGGCGCGATCTCGCTTCCCGTCCGCTAGCTCGATGAAATTATTCCGGCATCAATCCTTGCAACTGCTCTGCGCGTTTTTCGCGCTTTTCGTAGTGACGGGGGACTTGGTCGCGGACTCTTTCCACGACGCCAGCGGCGCGTGCGCGACCGAGTCGCAAAGTGGAGATCATGCGAGTTGTCCGGTTTGCGGTTGTTCCCTGCACGTGGGGGCGGCGCTTGGGCTCGATTATCCCGACGCGCTTCGGCCTGACGAAACGGCAACGCAGATCGCGGATCGTCCCCTCCTCAAACTTCCGGCCGCGGCGGCGGAAATCGAGCATCCGCCTCAGCTCGCCTAACGATTGAAGTGCATCCTCGCGCCCTGAAGGCGTGAGGCCTTCCGCATTTCGATCCGACGAGACACCCACGCCCGCGGTGTGGCCGCCCTCCGCTGCGCCGCGGTCCGGCGCGAAGCGCCCGCCTCTGCTCATCCTCGGCCCAATTCATCCATGAAATTTAAAACTACATTCCTAAGCTTCTTTCTGCTCCCGGCGCTCGCTTTCGCGGGCGCGGACGATGCGCCCCATGTTGCAGAGCCGGCCGGCGGGCTGACTTTGCAACGCGCCCTCGCCCTTGCCCTTACCCGCAATCCGCAGCTCGCCGGCTTCGATCACGAGATGCGGACGGCGGAGGCGCGGATCGTGCAGGCGAAGTTTCTGCCCAACCCCGAGATCGATCTTGCGATCGAAGATTTCGGCGGCTCGCGGCAGGCGGCCGCATTCGAAACGGCGGAGACTACGCTCTCGTTAGGCCAACTGATCGAGCTGGGCGGGAAACGCCGGGCCCGGGTGCGCGGGGCAGAATTCGAACGGACGCTGACGGCATTCGACTACGAAACGAAAAAGCGGGAAGTCTTTCTCGAGACGCATCAGCTTTTCGTCGACATGCTCGCGGGCCAGCGCCGGGTGGCGGCGAATGAAGAACTGGTCGGACTTTCGGAACAGGTTTTGCCCGCTTTGCAAAAGCGGATCGCGGCAGGCAAGGCTTCCCCGGTCGAGGAAACTCGTTTCCGCGTGGCCACGGCCACGGCACAGATTGCCCTGGAGACAGCACGACGCGAGGTCATCTCAGCGCGCTACCGCCTCGCCGCACAGTGGGGGGCCGGCGTGCCGCGCTTTTCAAACGCGGTTGGCGATCTCGATCGCGCCCCCGCCGTCAGTTCGCTCGAATCGCTCGTCGACCGGCTCGCACAGAATCCGCGGGTCGCGCGTTTCACGGCCGAGCGCGGGCGTCGCTCGGCCGCGCTGGCGGCGGAACGCGCGGCGGCGATTCCCGATCTGCGTTTGCGCGGGGGCGTGCGGCAACAGGAGGCGAGCGACAGCACGGGCTTCGTCGCTGGTCTTTCGGTGCCGTTGCCGCTCTTCAATCGCAACCAGGGCTCGATCCGCGCCGCGCGCGCGATCCTGGCCAAGAACGACACGGACGAAGCCGTCGCGCTGGCCGAGGTGCGCAACGAGCTGAACAACGCCTACCAAACGCTGCTGACCGCGCGCACTTCGCTCCATCTGTTGCGCGCAAATGTCCTGCCCGGTGCGCGCGATAGCGTGGCCGGGATTCGAGATGGATTCGAGCGCGGACGCTACAGCGATCTCGAGGTGCTCGACGCGCAGCGCACGCTGGCTGGCGCGCAGGCGCAACACCTCGGCGCCCTCGCGGATTATCACAAAGCCCTCGCCACGATCGAAGCCCTGACCGCCGCAGCGCCCGCGCCGCACGCCGTCTCCCACTCCGTCCGCTGACCATTTTATGAAACGCATCGCAGCAATTATCCTCAGCCTCCTCCTCGGGTTCGGCGTCCTTTTCGCCGCCTACAAAATTTTCAACTCCAGGCCGGCGACCCACACCGACGAGCATGGTCACGGCCACGCGGAAGAAGAGGAAGTCGTGAAAGGACCGCACGGCGGTCGTTTGTTAGGCGAGAAAGACTTCCAGGCCGAGATCACGATTTACGAACCGGCGGGGTTGGAGCCGAATTTCCGCGTTTATTTCTACGCGGACGGCAAACCACTCGATCCCGCGGGCATTACGTTGACGCTCTCGTTGCAGCGCATCAATCGCGTCGATCGCATCACTTTCGAGAAGGAAGGGATGTTCCTTGCGGGCCAGCAACCGGCGGTGGAACCGCATTCATTCTCCGTGCAGGTCGAGGCTCGGCGGGGCGCACCAACCTATCGCTGGAAGTACGAGAGCATGGAGGGGCGGGTCACGATGAGCGAAGCGTCGCGCCAAAAAGCCGGGATCGAGTTGGCCACGGCCGGACCGGCGAAGCTGGCCGTGAAGCTGGACTTAAACGGCAAGATCGCGCCTAACGAGGAGAAGATGAGCCACGTCATCCCGCGTTTTCCGGGCGTCCTGAAATCGGTCGCGAAGCGCCTCGGCGACGCTGTCGCTGCCGGCGAAGTCCTGGCCACGGTGGAGAGCAATGAAAGTCTCCAGACCTACGAAATCAAAGCCGAAATCGCCGGCACGGTGATCCGGAAAGACGCCACCCTCGGCGAATTCGTTTCCGGGCAGGAACCGATCTTCACGGTCGCAGATCTCTCAACGGTCTGGGCCGATTTCAGCGTTTATCGGCAGGATTTCCCGCTCCTGCGCGAAGGCCAGTCGATCGTGATCGACGGCGGCGCCGGACTGGAGGCGACGAGCGCCAAGATCGATTACATCTCGCCCTTCGGTTCGGAGAATTCGCAAACCATGCTCGCCCGCGCAGTGGCTTCGAACCCGAGCGGCGCATGGCGGCCGGGGCTTTTCGTTAGGGGCAAAGTGCTGACCGATGAGACGACCGTGCCGGTCGCCGTTGAGGCGAGCGCGCTCCAGACCTTCCGCGATTGGGATGTGGTTTTCATCCGGGTCGGCGAGCTTTTTGAAGC
>JBDTOL010000012.1:0-14873 GCA_039933235.1 Spartobacteria bacterium
GCGCGATTGGTCCATCTCTTGGTGCCTTCGGAATTGCCGACCCCCTGGCCGACCCGGTCCTTGAACTGCGCGCAGCCGACGGCTCCCTCATCACGACAAACGTAATTGGACCACCGAACGAGGAGCGATCGAAGCCACCGGACTGGAGCCATCGAATGACTTGGACAAGTCGGCTGCTTCGGAACTGGCCAACATCAGCACCCGGGGCTTCGTCGAAACCGGAAGCAACGTCATGATTGGTGGCTTTATCCTCGGGAGCGACGCGAATGTCCTGGTCCGCGCCATCGGTCCTACGCTGAGCGATTTCGGGGTCGCCGGCGCGCTGCAAGATCCCACTCTGGAGCTTCGTGACGCGCAAGGCACGCTGGTTAGCAGCAACGACAACTGGAAAGAGACTCAGCAGGCCGAATTGAAGACACAGGTCTGGCCCCGCAGAAGGATCTCGAGTCAGCCATCCTTGACGCGCTCCCGACGGGCGCTTACACCGCGATCCTCGCCGGGCAAGCTGGCGGCACGGGGGTGGGTCTGGTCGAAGTCTACCGTCTGCCCTGATTACATTGACGATCGACGGTAGAGTCGCTGGGTTCTGAGTTTCGGCCCCCAAGATTCCGAAAAGATTCTGTCCTCATTTTACACCGTTTTGCGCGTTATCTGAGTGGAGACCGAATGATCGATCGTGCCTTTATTCGATGGAACGGACTGCTCGTCCTCGTCGCCCTGCTCTTCTGGTTGGCGAAGTTGCTTCTCGGTCCGGGCGAGCAGCCGAAAGATCCAGCACGACCCGAGGCGTTGGTTTATCACGCGCAGCGGCACGAGGCGCTGCGCAGCGAGCCCGACGCACGGATGCGTGACCGCGAACTTAACAAACCAGGCTCGCGGCCCGATCCGGCGACCCAACGCGGGTCGGTAGACTAGAGCCAGCGTTCCGTCGCCGAGTTATTCGACGACGACACCTTTCCAAAAAGCGACGCGGCCCTTGATCTTGGCGGCCTCCTCCTTCGGTTCGGGATAATACCAGGCGGCGCCTTCGTTCGTCGCGCCGTCGACGACGACGTCGTAGTAACTCGCGTCGCCCTTCCATGGACAGTGACTGTGTTTGTCGCTCTCCTGGAAATACTCGCGCCTGATCGAGTCGGCAGGGAAGTAATGGTTGCCTTCGACGACAACCGTGTCGTCACTCTCCGATAGGGTGGTGCCTTGCCAGGTTGCTTTCATGATTGGTCTTTCTTTGCGATCGCTTTTACGCCGGCGATCAAACGCTCTATTTCTTCCTCCGTCGTGTAGCAGGCACAGCCGGCGCGCACCAGTCCATCGGGCGCGAGCCCGAGGCGCTCAACCACGGTCGTGGCATAAAAATCTCCGTTCGAGACGAAGACCGCCTCCGCCGCCAGCCGCTGCGCCACTTCCGCGGAGCCAACGCCAGCCACGGTAAACCCGATCGTCGGCGTCCGTGCCTCGCCCGGAGCGGGTCCGTAAACTTTCACCCCGGCAATCACAGAGAGGCCATTCCAAAGCTGCCTAACGAGCTGGTTGCCGCGATCGTGCAGGCCGGCAAAGGCCGCCGCCAGAGAGGCGCGGCGGGTTTCCCCGGGGGCGAGCGAGGCTAAAAATTCGATGGCCGCACCGGCGCCCGCGATCCCTTCGTGATTCTGGGTGCCGGTCTCCATGCGTTCCGGGGCGTCATTCGGCGAGGGCAGCAGCTTGGGCACATCGAGCGCGGCGAGGAGATCACGCCGTCCGTAAAGAATGCCGATGTGGGGTCCGTAAAACTTGTAGGAGGAACAGCTGAGGAAATCGCAATCCAATTCCCGCACATCGACGAGCTGATGTGGCGCATAATGCACCGCGTCGACAAAGACCTGCGCGCCGATGGCGTGGGCCATCCCGGCCGCGCGCCGCACATCGGTGATGGTGCCGAGGGCATTCGAGGCGGCACCGATCGCGACGAATTTGGTGCGTTTGTTCAGGGCCTGGCCGAAGTCATCCCAATCAATCTGCCCGGTTTCCGGAATCATTTTCGCGACGCGAATCGTGATCCCGCGTTCTTTTTCCAGCGCGCGCCAGGGAGCGACATTGGCATGGTGATCCAACTCCGTGACGACAATCTCATCGCCGCAGTCATACCTGCGTCCCAAGGCCCGGGCGAGGTGGAAAGTGAGCGTCGTCATGTTGGCGCCGAATGCGATTTCGTCTGGCGCTGCGTTCAGAAAATCGGCCAGAGCGGCTCTGGCTTTTGAGATGATCGCGTCGGTTTCGATGCTGGTAGGAAAGGCCCAATGCGCATTGGCGTTGTGATGCAGCAGATAGTCGCTCATCGCATCGACTACCGCGGTCGGAACCTGCGTGCCACCGGGACCGTCGCAGTAAGCGACCGGATCCTGGCCTTGGCGGCGGAGCAGAGCGGGAAAATATTGCCGGATGGCGGCCACGGGAACGAGTTCGGTTGGATTCATCGGTTCAGTGTAACTTTCCACGCGCTGGAACTAATCCCTCGATAACGAACGCACTGCGAGCAAGAAAAAGAAGAGGCCAGCGACTGTTGAACAGCCGCTGGCCCTTCGAACCAAACTACTATCAGAATCGCTGCAGTCCTTTACTTACCTGCGCTCACCGCTTGCGCCGCGACATGATAAACCTCCACCAGCCCCACGCCTGTCGTGCCATCCTTTCCGCTGACGATCGCCGTGTAAAGGCCAGCGATGAGATCGGCGACGATGGCGGACTCGGCATCCTCAGTCGGGGCTAGCCCGTCGTTGGTGAGCTTGGTCTGATCTGCGGCGCTGTTATCCATCCAGTTATCGTTCATGGCAATCAAATCTCCATTGCCATTGTGGAGTTCCAGCACCGGGTCGGCGAGCGTTCCGGCCACGTTAAAGGGGGGAGCGGCCAGGGAGGGACCAATCGCCCGAAGAACGATAGAGGCGTCCGTCCCGCCGGCTGGGCCGACGATGACACCACCTATCATGACATTCGCATCCGTCCCGACCAGGCCACGTGTGCTAAGGTTGGCCAACTCGCCAGCCACACTCGGATCGTCCAAGTCATAGATCTCAACCAAGCCCACGCCAGTTCCTCCGTTACTGCCCTTCAAAATGGCTGTATAGAGCCCCGGATCCAGAGTCTCGACGATCGCAGCCTCGGAATCATTCTGCGGGTCCAGTCCATTGTCGGTAAGCGTCGTCTGGTCTGCGGCGCTGTTATCCATCCAGTTATCGTTGGTGGCGATGATCGCGCCCGTCGAGCCATGCAACTCCAGCACCGGGTCGGCGAGCGTTCCGGCCACGTTAAAGGGGGGAGCGGCCAGGGAGGGACCAATTCCGCGAACGACGACCGGCTTGGGATCTGTGCCGGTGATAATGAAACCACCAATCCCAACTTTGGCCTCAGTCTCCACGTCCACGCGCGTCGAAAGTTGCTGGGCCTTGTCTGCCGGCGTCGGAGTCGGGGTCGGAGTCGGAGTCGGAGTCGGAGTCGGAGTCGGGGTCGGGGTCGGAGTCGGGGTCGGGGTCGGGGTCCCGTTTCCAGGCAAGGTGGTGAATGTGACATCGCTGCCTCGGACTGAGCCGGGTGCTTTGGTAGCCACGATTTGGAAATGATAGGTCGTGGCCGGAGTCAGGCCTGTGAGAACGGCCGATGCGTGAACTGGCTGGTTGCCCGCTCCCGCATCCACTATGCTCGTGGAGTTTCCGTAGCTTGTGGTCAGACCGTAATCAAAATAATAGGTCGTATCGAAGCCATTCGGATAAACCGTTCCGTTCAACGTTGCCCCCGTGGTGGTCTCGTTGGAGGCGACCAAAGTTACGGCCCAGCCGATTTGGAAGACCATATAGTTAGGCATTCCCGCAGCGGTCGCGAACGGAGTCACTGTCCCAGTGAGCGAGATTTGGGAAATCTTGCCAGCGGCTGTTTCGGCCACATAAAGATAGCCCACCCGAACATCGGGGTCACCGGCAAACCTGGCCGGCCGGAAATCCATTCCTGTGGGTTGGGTAAACCCAGAAGTAAACGGTATCGGCGTTCCGCCGCCCGGCATCTCGAGGATCGATCCGGTATCGGTGGAAACGAATGCATTGCCCCCTAGGTCGATGGTTACAGCCCGACTGGGGGAAGCTGAAAAGTCAAAGTCGGTGGGTGGCATGCTTAGATCCGAAGGCACTTCGCGGACGACCGGCCCGTTGGCGATAAACCGGTAAAATCCGGGTCCGGAGGAAGCCACGCCAAGCGGACCGCTGATGACTTGGAAAATAATCGACGGAGATCCGTCTAAAGGTACGCGGAGGACGCGATCGGCGCCCTTTTCGGAGACGAGTAGGTAGTATCCTTCACGGGCCAAACCCTGTGGATTATTCAAGCCAGTCTTAAAGGCAACCTTGCTACCACCGCCTCCCGAAAGATCGTATTTGAAAATTGTCCCAGCGCCCGGGGAGCCGTCACCCGCGTCCACGACATAGAGGTCGTCCGCCGAACCAATGGCAATGCCTTGCGGACTGGTCAAGCCGGAAGCAAAAGTCGCGGGCGTTCCATCCGGGCTGTAAACGATGACCGACCCGGTCGCCAAATCGGTGACGTAAAGGTCACCGGGATTGGCGAGAACTCCGGAGGTGATGGCGAGGGCCGCGCCCGCAAACAAGATAAGCCTAAGCTTCGAGGTAAGGGCGCATGCGGCCCGATTGGCATATGAGAACATGGATTTTTTCTTTCGGATCGCTTGGCTACGGTTCGTCTATTTGACTGCGCAGTATTTCACTGAGTGCATTACTTAGAATTGCGATAGTAATTATTTTGAGAAAATTCGTCTACAGCTAAATTCAGGTGGGCCACCTTTCTTTCGGTGTCTTCAGTTACGGAAGCGAAAAATTGAACCAACCCCCTTGTGGTCGAGGCGCTAGAGAAAAACGGCCCTTATTTCAGGAGCCATACCGCAGGCTAATGCGGTAGATCGCGCTTCCCATGAGCCCTGTTCCTTCCCAGTTCGCAATCCTGCCGCATGTGTGAAACGTGTCATGAGGATGTCACCTTCGTGGTTTGACAAGCAGAAAAACGAAGGGCGCATCGCAGATCGGGCCTTTCCCATACAATCTCGCTCGTTGCGGAGAGATGCCACCGGCCGCGTCAGTCGCCCGGCTTGAAGCCCGCGTTTGTTTTGATTGTCAGCGCTCCGAGATATGCGCATTCTGTCTCTCATGGATTCGCAAGTGTCGATCGAGACCGCCACTCAACTCTCCGTCTTTCTCGGGAACCGCCCCGGCGCGCTTTCGCGCGTCTGCGCCGAGCTGGCCGCCGCGGAGATCAACATTCATGCCCTCGCCATCTCGGATACGATTGATCACGCAGTTGTCCGCTTGGTGGTAAGCGATCCCACCAAGGCGCTCATGATCCTCGGCGAACGAGGCGTGCTCGCGCTCGAAAATGATGTCCTGATGATCGAGAGTAACAACAAACCGGGGGTCCTGGCGAGCATCGCCGATCGTCTGGCCAAGGCCGAGATCAATATCGAGTACGCTTACCTCGCGACGAGTGCCAAATCGAAGAATGGCCTCATGATTCTGCGACCCTCCAACGTGGAGAAAGCGCTCCGCGCCCTGCACGATCTCTAGTCGACCGGCGCGCCTAACGAACGCCTTTCGGCCGGAATTGGTTCCAAAGATCCCGTAGAAGAAGGCGTTCGCCAATGCCTGGATGAGGATCATGTACCATTGGAACGGCTTCACTTCCTGTTGCGCAAACGCATCGCGCATCGCGTCGATTGTGACGGGGCCGGCAAACGAACGAAAGATGGCCAGTATCAACTGCGAATTCTGGCGCTGCCAGAGTTGGTAAAGGAAAAAGAGCCAGACTAAATCGACCAGGAGCATGGCCACCATGCTGCCGAGGAACGTGCTGAGGAAGCCGAGCTTCGCTCCCTCTTTAAACGTCGATATCTGACCTCGCCGGGACCCGGCGTGCCAGACCGCCAATGACGTGGGCCGGCAGAATGAACGTTCACATAGGGGAGGAGGGCCAGAACTCCCGTGGCGATTGCGCCGGCGTAGAGAGACGTCTCCGTCTCGGCTTTTCCGGAAGTATCGGTGGGAGCTCATTCTATCCTTTGAACCAAAACCGGACTCGCACTCCCAGGAATTTTTCCGCCCCGCGGCGACTCTCTCTGTGCTGCGGTCGTTTGCCTAAGGGACAGCGTGACGCCACAGCCCCAGCCTTCCTTTCGTCTTTTCATGGACTCCGGGCGAAGGTCGAATCACAGTCATGATTACCGTGACCCGCAATCCAGCCAGTCCATGAAAATCGACGCTCTGCGATCAGTGCCGCTTTTCCGGGCCCTTGATGATATGGCGGCCTCTGAACTGTGCTCCCTTCTCACCACCCGTGACGTCACCGCCGGAACGCCCCTCTTTCACCGCGGTGAACCCGGCGACTCAATGTATGTGGTCGAGAACGGCCGGGTTCGGATCAGCATCAAGGACGCGGACGGCCATGATGCGACCCTGGCGGAGATGGCCGCGGGCGACTTCTTCGGCGAGATGTCGCTGCTCGACGGGAATGCCCGCTCGGCCGATGCCACGGCCAGCGTCGATTCCCGTCTCGCCGTCCTGTCGCGGGCCGATTTTCGTTCTTTCCTGCGCAAGAATCCGGACATCGCGCTCGGCATCCTGACGGCTCTGACCCATCGGCTGCGGCGGACCGACGACCTGCTGCGTCATCGGGTTTCGCGCAACGCGAACGAGGAGGAGGACGCGCGCCTGACGGTGGCAGACCGCGCCGCCGACCTGATCGCAGAATTCGGCGGGAGCTGGAAATTTATCGGCGCGGCAATCTCCTTCTCACTTCTCTGGATCGCGTTTAATACCTGGTTCCTTTTCCATCCTTTCGATGCCTTCCCCTACGTCCTTCTCAACCTCGTGCTGGGCATGATCGCGGGCCTCCAGGCGCCGATCATCATGATGTCGCAAAACCGGCAGGGTCAGAAAGATCGGCTCCGGGCGGATCTCGATTACCGGGTGAACCTGAAAAACGAGCTACTCCTCTCCGAAGTGCTGCGCCGGCTCGAAGCGATCGAAAGCCAGGGAAAACACCGACCTAACGACAGCGTGGAGTTCGGCCCCGGCGACTAAGGCGAAGTGGCGGAAGGGGTGGGATTCGAACCCACGGTGAGTTTTACCCCACGTTCGATTTCGAGTCGAGTGCCTTAAACCGGGCTCAGCCACCCTTCCTGGCAACCGCTATTATGGAAGGCCCCGTTGGTTTTGCAATCCGGATCAGGGCCGTGCACTTCGGCTTGGTGTCCCCTCACCCATCGTGCGACTCGCCGATCGCGGCGGCGAGCTCGGCCGTGTTCATTTCACAGGGAATGGGCGCCGTCTCGCACAAATATGTTTCCTCGGTAGGGCGGGCGAGGATGCGGAAAGCCCGCGGCGCGCACGAGCGCTTCGACCCCGGCGTGGTTGCCTGGAAGATCTCGAGCCTTTCGCGACGAAGCGATCCTAGACCCGGAAAAGGACCCAGAGGCCCCAAAGCCCGAGCAGAACGCCGATTCCGCGGCTGATAAGCGCCCGGCGGGGCAGGATCTTTTCCAGTCCGACGAGCACCGTCAGAACTGCGATCCAAAGCAGATTCATGACTCCGAGGACGAAGAGCAACCCCATCAGCGCCCAACAGCAGCCGGTGCAAAACAAACCGTGCTCCAATCCCATTACGAAGGCGCCCCCCCGACCTTCGCGCCAATGGGCCATGATGAAGTCGAGCGGCGCGCGGCAGTGAGTAAGGCAACTCTGCTTCAAGGGGGTGAATTGAAACACTCCAGCCAGCAGCAGGAGGGTCCCGCCGAGGAGAGCGCTCGAGCTGGCCATCATGGGAGAGAGCAACGCAGCACGATGCAACGACCATTGTGCCGCCGTGGCCGCGGCGCTGAAACCCGCCCAAACCGCCAGGTATCCGGCGACGAAGACCGCGACGGGCACATAAGGTTGTTGGCGCTGCCGGCGATTCCGCGCCACCGCGGCGAAGGTCAGGATCATGGGCGCAGCGGTTGGCAGCATCATGGCCACCATCATCACCACCCACATGATGAAGAGCGGCCAGAGGGACGCGATCGACCACGGATGCGGGTCCGGCCGGCCCATCGTGATCATGGCGTCGTCCATCTGCCGCGCGGCATCGATCGTGTAGCCCCACGCAAGGGCGGTGACCAGGATCACCCCGGCCGCCACGATGGCGCGATCCCTTCGGAGCAGAGCAGCGATCGCCTCCACGCCGGCCGCCTCTAATTATGATAGTTGATGCGAGCGATAAAGCCGGCTTTATCCGGGTAAGAGAACTGCATCTCCTTCGCGTCGACTGCACCTTCCTTCGCCGAAGCGCACTCGGCTCGCTGGAAAATAAAGCCGGTCCCGTGGTTCACCGAAACCTGTTCCGGGGCACCAGTGACGGGGTTCTTGATCGGTTCCAGCGCGATTCGCAAATCGTCACCGACGTTGACCGAGCTTTTGATTCCGTCGAAATGAAAATCAAAGGGAACAAATCGGGGCTCGAACACTTCCGTAAGGGTCGTGGCCAGGATCTCGAACGGCAGGCCACCCGCCTTGCCCGACACAATCTCGAGAAGGGCATGCCGCTGCTCGGACGACGCTTTCTCATCCACAAAAACCATCCCGGTGCCATTGCCCTCGTGGATGGCGCCCGGCCATTTCACCGCCAGACCCAGGCCGAGACCGTCCAAGGCCAGCCCATCGTGTTCACCCTTCTCAATTTTCCACACGCATAACCCCTCGCAGAACCCGCTGCTGGGCGGCGCGGAGAACTCACAGGGGCAACCGTAGTCACAGTTGCAGGTTTGGAGATAGTCGGCGTCAAAGAACCACTTTTTCATCAGTTTCCTCCTCGGTTGAAGTGAACCAAAACATAACTGCGACTTCCGCACAGACAAGGCATCGGCGGACATCCGCTTAGGAGAGGCAACGAACACGAACTGCCGCGCGCCTGCCTACGAGTTCTGATCGACCGCGATGTTTTGAATCGCGACTTTGAGTTCCTGCCAATCGACCGGCTTGGTGATGTGACGGGAAAATCCCGCTTCCATGCTATTGAGAATGTCGTCCTTCCTCCCGTAACCGCTCAGGGCGATTCCCGGCAGGGAATGGTGCCGGTTGGCGAGCCCGCGCATCAGGTCGTGACCGCTCCCATCGGGCAAACCGAGGTCGCTGATCAGGATATTGAAGCCGCGCTCGGCATCCTCTTCGCCTTTTGCGGCGATAATTTCCTGCGCCTCGCGAATCGTGCCGGCCCAGGTCACCTCGTGCCCGGCGCGCTCGAGCAACCGGATGAGTTGCGCAGCCGAATCGGGGTGATCCTCGACCAGGAGGACACGCAATGAGCGGGACGAAAGTGTGGTCTGCGGCGTCTGGGCAGGCGCTTGGGATTTCTCCAAGGTAACGGCGGCGGACTCCATGGCAGGCAGGCGGATGATCAGCTTGGCTCCCTTGTTTTGGCCGGCACTCTCGGCCGTGAGAGTGCCTTCGTGCAATTCAACGATGGCGCGACTAATTGCCAAACCCAGCCCGAGACCGCCAAAGATGCGGGTGCGGGCATGTTCTCCCTGCTCGAAAGCATTAAAAACGCGCGGCATATGTTCGGGATTGATCCCGATGCCGGTATCGCTGATTTCCACCACGATATCGGTGCTCAACGGCTGACCTTTCGCGCAGGCCGGCGGCTGGTTGTAAACCCGCACTTGGATGCGGCCGTGCGCCGGGGTGAACTTGCAGGCGTTCTGGAGCAGATTCCAGAAGACCTGGGTCAGCCGTGCGCTGTCCGCCAGCACGTGCGTTTCTTTGCCTGTCACTTCGATCGATATCTTCAGGTTTTTCAGGGCCGCCGCGGTCGCGCAGTAGTTCTGCATTGTGTGCTCGAGCAGGGCGCGCACATCGGCCGGCTGGCGGTTTAGCTCAAGTTTCCCCTGGATGATTCCCGTCACGTCGAGCAGGTCATCGATCAGGCGCGCCTCCACCTCGATATTGCGCCGAATCGTGGCAATCTCGCGCCGAAGGTGGTCTGGGGTGTCTCGATCCTCTTCAAGCAGCGCGACGGTCGCCAGGACCGGGGTGAGCGGAGTGCGCAGCTCGTGGCTTAAGACCGCGAGAAAATGATCTTTTGCCTGGTTGGCCGCTTCCGCAGCTTCTTTGGCGCGGCTCAGTTCCTCTTCGTTCTGCTTGCTCGCTGTAATGTCGATGTTCACCCCGCTCATCCGCAGAGGGACATCGTTTTCATCGTAGAAAACCCGGCCACGCGAAGCCATGTGCCGGACCGTGCCATCGAGGTCGAGGATCCGGAAATCAAAGTCGATCGGCTCCTTTCTTGCGATGGCTCGTTGTGTCGACCGCTCCAGGTCGGCGCGATCGTCCGGGTGAATGATCTGGAGAAAGGACTCGGCCGTGCCGTCGAAGTCTTTCCTCGTCCGGCCATAAAGCGGATACATGTAGTCATCCCAGCGGATCCGCCCGGTCGAGAAATTCCAGTCCCACGTGCCGGTGCGCGAACCTTCGAGGGCCAGCCTGAGGCGCTCCTCTCCCGCCGCCAGGGCGTCGCTGCTTTCCCCGATCCGCACCAGCATGTGATTAAAAGCGTCGGTCAGCTGGCCAATTTCATCTGCTCCATGCCGGACGGCGCGGACCGAGTAATCCGGTCGCAGGGAAACAGAGGTGGCGAGTTTAGCCAGCTCCAGGATCGGCACCGAGATGCGGCGCTGCAAAGTGGCCGTGAGAGTGATTGCGCCTAACGACGCGCAGCCACCCACGAAAAGGAGCAGCAGGCCGTAGGCGGCGAACCGGGAATACATCTCGCTCGCGTCTGCCTGGAGGTAAATCGTGCCGATCCGCGTCCCTTTGCGCATAATGGGCTGGAACAAGGCAAGATGGGACGGTTCGTAGCGATACCCCTCGATCCCGAGTCTCCTCGGAAATTCCGAGAGCGGCCGATCGGTCGGAAAGCGGACGAACATCTTGCCGTCCCGATCGAAAATGGCGGCTCGGGTGATCCGTTCTTCGACCGAGAGCGCCGCGAGGATTTGCTCGCCAGTCCGGTAATCGTGCAAGGCCAGCACGCTCGTGCTATTCGAGCCGATAATGCGGGCCAGTACCCTCATGTTTGCCGCCAGCGAGTGTCGGAAAGTAAATAGCTCGTAGACCGTCAGAGCGCTGCCCGTGAGGAGGAGGGCAAATCCAGTCGTCAACAGGATGACCAACATGAGCTTCCGCTTGATCGGCGTGTCGCGCAGGAAGCCAGCCATCTCAGTGTTGGGGCGCTCCTCTTCGCTCGATCGATAGCACGAGACCACGCAGGAGCTAAAATCGGACCAAAATCGTCAACTTGGAGAACATCTATTAAGCCAGTCCGCACGATTTAAAATTACTCGCAAAACAAGGGAAAATTTCTCTTCCCCGGGGCCAAGCAAAGCCTGAAAAAAATGTTATAATAAAAGGCTTGATTCGACCTCGAAACTGGCCGCATATGGTGGTCGCGCTGATTGCAACCCCTATATCCTGTTGTTAGGCTTTATCCGCAGGTTATTCACGGTGGCGTTCAGAGGCTAATTCACCGCTATTCACCGCAAACCCGAACCGCCTTTAACCAAAATGATCCAACTCAAACCCGGTCTCCAGCCCACCACTCTCGCAAAAAATCGCAAATCGCTTTCGCGTCGCCCGAAGTCCAGCCGCAAAAAGAAGCGCGGCCTGCGCTTTGAGCGCGTCTTTAGCGACTCTGCGGTGGCTCCCTTCGAACAGATGGAATGGGAACGCCGGACAGCTGAGATTACCGATGATAGCGGCAAGGTGATTTTCAAGCAGGAAGATATTGAAGTCCCCAAGAGCTGGAGTCCGCTGGCGACCAAGATCGCGGTCTCAAAATATTTCTACGGCGACATTGCTAACGGGACCGACCCGCATAAAGGCGGTCGCGAGACCTCCGTTAGGCAGCTCATCCACCGCGTCACACGCACCCTCACCGATTGCGGCAAGGCCGACGGTTATTTCGCCGACGCGAAAACGGCGGAGATCTTTTACGACGAGTTGACCTGGCTGTGCGCGAACCAATTCGGCGCCTTTAACAGCCCGGTCTGGTTCAATGTCGGGCTCCACCACCAATACGGGATCGGAAAAGACGCAGGCGCGGGGAATTACTATTTCAATCGACAGACGAAGGAGGCCGAGCGCGCCGCCACCCAGTACGAATACCCGCAGGGCAGCGCCTGCTTTATCCAGTCAGTCGAGGACACGATGGAAGACATCATGGAACTGGCGATGAGCGAAGCGATGCTCTTCAAGTATGGCAGCGGCACCGGGACCGATCTTTCCAGCCTGCGCAGCACGCGCGAGAAGCTGAGCGGCGGCGGCAAACCGAGCGGCCCGCTTTCTTTTCTCAAAGTCTACGACCAGGTGGCCAACGTGGTGAAGAGCGGCGGCAAAACTCGTCGTGCCGCGAAGATGAACACGCTCAAGGATTGGCACCCCGACATCGAGGAATTCATCGACGCGAAACAGAAGGAAGAGAAGAAAGCCTGGGCGCTGATCGAGCAGGGCTACGATGGCAGCTACAACGGCGACGCCTATGGCTCCGTCATGTACCAGAACGAGAACCTCAGCGTGCGCGTGAGCGACGACTTCATGAACGCCGCGATCGAGGACCGCGAATGGTGGACCCGGCGGGTGCGTGACGGTTCGCCCTGCGATCGCAAGGAAGCACGCACGCTCCTGCGCAAAATCGCCGAGGGCACCCACATCTGCGGCGATCCCGGGATGCAGTTCGACACCACGATCCACAAATGGCACACCTGCAAAGGAACCGGCCGGCAAAATTCGACCAATCCCTGCAGCGAATATCTCTTCCTCGACAACACCGCCTGCAATCTCGCTTCACTCAACCTGATGAAGTTCAAGAGCAAGGATGGCACCTTCGATGTCGAGCGCTTCAAAGCCGCCGTTCGCGTCTTCATCACCGCGCAGGAAATCATCGTCGATAACGCCAGTTACCCGATCAAGGAGATCGCGGAAAACTCCCACATCTTCCGCACCCTCGGCCTCGGCTACGCCAACCTCGGCTCCCTCATCATGAGCTACGGCTACGGTTACGACAGCGTCGAAGGCCGCGCTATCTGCGGCGCGATCACCGCGATCATGACCGGCGAAGCGTACGCCGAAAGCGCGCGCATGGCTGGCGTGATGGGACCGTTCCCCGGCTACCGCGACGCCCATGCCAGCGGCGTGCCGAAGCCGGTCGCGAAAGACAACGTCGCCCCGATGCTCGACGTGATCGAACAACATCGTTGCGCCGTGCGTGAAATTCCCGACAACGAAGAATTCGGCTACCTGAAAAAAGAAGCCGTCAAAGTCTGGGACCGCGCCGCCGAGCTTGGCGAGAAATTCGGCTACCGCAACGCCCAAGTCACCGTCCTCGCGCCCACCGGCACGATCAGTTTCCTGATGGATTGCGACACGACCGGGATCGAGCCCGACATCGCCCTCGTGAAATACAAGCTGCTGGCCGGCGGCGGCATGTTGAAGATCGTCAACCAAACGGTGCGTCCCGCGCTCGAGAAGCTCGGCTACAACACGGAGGAGATCGAGCGCATCATCGCGCACATCGATTCCTTCGACACGATCGAAGATGTCGCCGATAGCGACGGCTCGAAGATCACCTCAGGGCTGAAGCCGGAACACCTTTCCATTTTCGATTGCGCGTTTAAGCCCTACCAAGGCGAGCGCTCGTTAGGCTACATGGGGCACCTGCGCATGATGGCCGCGGCCCAGCCCTTCCTCAGCGGCGCCATTTCCAAGACCGTGAACATGCCCGAGACGGCCACGGTCGGGGAAATCATGAATACCTACATCGAAGGCTGGCGGCTCGGGCTTAAGGCGATCGCGATTTACCGCGATGGGTCGAAACGCTCAGCGCCGCTCAACACCCGCAAAACCAAAGACATGGGCGGCTCCGCCGAAGCGGTCGGGTCGACCGGCCGCGAGCAATTGGAACAGCGGATCGTAGAATTGGACGAAGAGATCGCCACTTTGCGCGTGCAATTGAATCAGCCGACGCGCCACCGCATGTCCGACACCCGCATGTCGTTGACGCATAAATTCGAGATCGCCGGCCACGAAGGTTACATCACCGTGGGCCTCTTCGAGGATGGCCAGCCGGGCGAGCTCTTCATTCAGATGTCGAAGGAAGGCAGCACGATCGGAGGCCTCATGGATACCGTCGCGACGCTCACTTCCATGGCGCTGCAATACGGCGTGCCGCTCGAGAGCCTGGTCAAGAAATTCGCCTACCAGCGCTTCGAGCCGAGCGGGTTCACCAAGAATCCCGATATCCGCAATGCCAGCAGCATCACCGATTACGTCTTCCGCTGGCTCGGCTGCCAGTTCATTAAGGGCTACAAGGAAGCGACCTCGCCCAGCCGCGCGCACCCCGAGCTGCCGCTGAAAGAGATCGCCGACATGGAGAAAAAAGCGGTCAACCGCCCCGTCTCGGATCTCTCCCGGACCGGGGAGAAAGAGCTGATCGACGTCATTACGCAGCACACGCCTAACGAGGGCAACCCCGCCAACCTGAACGGCCGCACCCACGCCGAGCGGGTGACCGAGGCCCTCGGCAATATGTTCATGGACATCACCTGCTCCCATTGCGGGAGCAACAAGGTGATCCGGGCCGGCGCCTGCGGGGTTTGCACCGAGTGCGGCACGAGCCAGGGCTGCAGCTAAGTTTTCGTTAGGCTGATTCGGGTTTTCGCGGGGAGGTCGGGGTGGACAACCCGACGCCCTTCGCTACAGTCTGGCACCCTCCGGCCGTCGCCGGACCCTTACTTTTTATGGCTCTCAGCGAAACCG
>JBDTOL010000013.1:0-10533 GCA_039933235.1 Spartobacteria bacterium
TGAAACTGGAGAACCTGCAGCCGATCAACGCCTACAAGTTGCGCGGCGCGGCCAATGCCGTCGCGATGCTGCCCGAGGCGAAGCGAGAACGGGGCGTCTGGACGATCAGCGCCGGGAACGCAGGCCAGGGCGTGGCCTACGCGGCGCGGCAGGCGGGTATCCCCTGCACCGTGGTTGCGATCGAGACCGCGCCCGAGGCGAAGATCGAGCGAATGCGCGCGCTGGGCGCGAAATTGCTTTTGGTTTCCTACGAGGTGGCGTGGAAGGCGCTCGACGATCGTTCCTTTCCCGGAGTCGAGGGGACCTTCATTCATCCCTTCGATGACGACAATTTCATCGCCGGCCACGGTACGATGGGCCTCGAAATTTTAGAAGACGCTCCCGACACAGCGGCCGTGCTCGCGGGGATCGGAGGCGGCGGATTGATCACCGG
Organism: Spartobacteria bacterium; assembly: GCA_039933235.1. Lineage (GTDB taxonomy): Bacteria > Verrucomicrobiota > Verrucomicrobiia > Chthoniobacterales > UBA10450 > Palsa-1392. Next base: position 434 of record JBDTOL010000013.1, read on the forward strand.
GGTGGGCAGCGCGATCAAGGCCATCCGACCCGAGATCCGAATTATCGGGGTCGAACCGGAAACGGCTTCGCCCATGGCGCGCTCCCTCGCGGCGGGCGCTCCGCAGGAGATCGCGGATTGGGAACATTCCTTCGTCGATGGCGCCGGCGGCCGGAGTGTCTTTCCGCGGATGTGGGATCGAATGCGTCCGGTGATCGACGAATCGTTAGTCGTTAGTCTGGATGAGACAAGACGCGCGATGCGCCTGATGGCGGAGAAGGCGCGGATCATTTCCGAGGGCGCGGGAGCCCTCCCGCTGGCCGCGGCCCTCAGCGGAAAGTGCGGAGCGGGGCCGCTCGTCTGCATTGTCTCCGGAGGCAACGTGGACTTGAAGAAGTTTTGCGAACTGATCGAGGTGTGAAATGCCTAACGAAGCGTTTTTCGACGAAGAAAAAGTGCGTTCGCTCCTCCGAATGGAGGAACTGATTCCGGCCATGGCGGAGGCGCTGCGCGATCTCTCCGCCGGCAGGGTGCAGCAGCCTTTGCGCAAGGTTCTGACTGTGCCGGAGCACAACGGTTTTTTTGGCCTGATGCCGGCCTACGGGTCTGCGCTCGGAGCCAAGCTGGTAACTTTTTACCCCGGCAATCAGGGAATTCCGACGCACCACGCCATCATCGTGCTCTTTCGCCCTGAAACCGGTGAACCGCTCGTCACGATGGATGGCCGACTGATCACCGAGATGCGCACCGCGGCTGTCTCGGCTGTCGCGACCGATCTTTTCGCTCGCCCGGAAGTCGCGGTCCTGGCGATCCTCGGCTCAGGGGTGCAGGCGCAGAGCCATCTCGAGGCGCTCCGGATCGTTAGGCGGTTTCGGGAGGTCCGGGTTTGGAGTCCGCGAAACGCGCAGACGTTTGCTCAAAAATTTGGTGTGCAGGCCGCCGCGACGGCCGAGGAAGCAGTGCGCGGCGCGGATGTAATCGTGGTCGCCACCTCGGCGACCGAGCCGGTCCTGCAAGGTCAGTGGCTGGCCCCGGGCGTCCATATCAACGCGGTCGGAGCGACGCGTCCAGACTGGCGCGAACTGGACGACGAAGTGCTGCGCCGGGCGCGCATCTACGTCGAATCGCGCGAGGCCGCGAGCCGGGAATCCGGCGATGTCATCGCCGCGGGCGAGATCTTTGCCGAACTTGGTGAAGTGATCGCCGGATCGAAACCGGGCCGCGCATCGGACGATGAAATCACGCTCTACAAATCAGTCGGCGTCGCAGTGGAAGATGTTGTCGCGGCTAACCTCGTTTACGAACGTCATCAGCAGGCGAACGCCGGCAGCCCACTGTAGCCGAGCTGTGCGCTGCTACGGCTTGACGACGACCGGCGTGCCGATCTGTGCGGTGTTATAGAACTGCCGCGCTTTCCAATAGGGCAACCGGATGCAGCCATGCGAGGCCGGTTCGCCCGGGAGATAGCCCTGATGCAATCCGTAGCCGGGCGAGAATTCCAGAAAGAAAGGCATCGGGGCGCCTTCGTAATGGGTGTGGGGTGGTTTGCGCACCCGCCGCGTGTCGATATTCGCCCGCACCACCCGGCCCGAGTCCGAGACGTAATCGCCATACAGGCTGGAGGTATGATCGAGGTCTTTGCGGGTAACTCGGAACCGGCCGATCGGCGTGCGATGGCCTTCACGGCCGCTCGAGATGCGAGAGGAAGCGACGAGAACCTTGCCGCGATAGAGGTAGGCTTCCTGCGCTCGCAAGCTGATTACGATCGACGGTCGTCCCGACTCCCGATTGGGGATGTTCGCCTCCACCATCTCGGTCAGGGTATTGCAGCCGGTTAACATGAGGAACGCGGGGCCAAGCAGGCCAATTTGTACGAATAGATTCTTCATGCGTCAGGACAGACCAACAAAAGCAGAAGTCGCGGGCGCGTCAGGTAACGGCCGCCGCCGCATCTCGCTCCGACTCCGCGCTCAGGTGGTGCCCGAAAATAAACTTGAAGGCGAGAAAGCAAAGACCCGAAACAGCGGCGAAGCCCGCGTGAAGCAACCAGAAGTTGGTCGTGGCCATCGTCTGATAAAAGCCGCCGACCCAACCGACGAGCGTGTTGGCGGCAAAGAAGGCGAGGTAATAGAGACCGATCATGGTCGCGTTGACCGACTTGGGCGCGACCTTGGCAAAGAGCGCAAGACTCACCGGCAGCAGATGCGCAAAGCCGATGCTGTTGAGGATGTGAAACGCAACCGGCCAGAAGAGACCGATCTTCTGTCCCGGCACCTGGGTGGCCGCGGCGGTGACGAGACAGAGCATGCCCGCGACGGAGAACCCCGAGCCGATGATGATTTTCGTGATCTCATCCGGTTCCCGCCAACGCTTCCCGTACCAACGATAAAAGAGCGCGACCAGCGCCAGGAAGCTCACGCTCACGATCGCGTCGAGCGTGACGAGCCAGGTGGTCGGCAATTTCTTGCCCATGAAGGTGAGATCAAACTGCTGGTCGCCCCAGATCAGATAGGCATTGAAAATTTGATTGTTAGGCACGATCGCGATTGCCAGCACCGGGAGGAGCAGGATGAGCGCGAAAACAGCGAACCGTCCTGCGCGATCCAGCTTCGGCCGCGCCGCCCGCGTGGCCCGCGATCCGAGCTGTTCCGCCGGGAGATATTTTCGGCCCGAGAGGTAAATCACGAGAGCCAGCAGCATCCCGACTCCGGCGGCGGTGAAACCATAATGCCAGCCGTACACTTCGCCCAGCGTCCCGACGATCAGCGGCGAAGCGATGACACCCGCGTTGATGCCGAGGTAGAAAATCTGAAAGGCGTCGGCCCGGCGCAGATCATCCGGTTTATAGAGCGCGCCCACCTGGCTGGCGATGTTCCCTTTGAACATGCCGCAGCCCAGGACGAGGCAGAGCAACGCGAAAAGAAACGCGCCCTCAAACGCCATCAGGAAATGCCCGGCCGCCATCGTCAGCGCCCCGAGCAGGACGGTGATCCGTTTCCCGAGTAACCGGTCCGCGAGGAACCCGCCGAGGATCGGGGTGAGATAAACGCTCGCGGTGTAAGTGCCGAAGATCGCCGAAGCCAGCGCCTGGCCTTCGAGCCCGCCGTAGAGCCTGTGGAAGCTTTCGAACCCGATGACATGCTCAATCCGCCCCGGCAGGAGAAGAAACTTGACCATGTAAAGGACGAGGAGCGCCTGCATTCCGTAAAACGAAAAGCGCTCCCAGGCCTCGGTGAAGGCGAGATACCAAAGCCCAGGGGGATGGCCCAGGAACCTCGGTTCGTGCGCTTCGCCGACGAGCGGCGCGGCATCTTCGGGCTCAGCGGTGGCGGTCATTTAAAGGGTTCTCTTCATCTGCGACCTGTTGAATCATGCCCCGTCCGAAATAGCAACCTGCGATCCGTCTGGCGCGAACGGGAAGAAGGTGGCTGGGGAGGGAATTGAACCCCCGACACGAGGATTTTCAGTCCTCTGCTCTACCAACTGAGCTACCCAGCCTCAGGGCCGAAAATCCGAAACGGGTTTTGGACGCCGGGCTCTCACTATGGCGGGTTCTCTCCGGCAGGCAAGCGATGTAGCCGCGTCGCTGTGCGAGGCGCTTGGGCGGCGCTCTCTCGCCGTCGCGGAAATCGCTCTTAGTGGCGCTGGGAGGCTCGGGAGCAACTGGCAACCTTCTCGCAAGAATAGGCCTAACGAAATCGTCGAAGCGTTCGAAGGCCATGGCTTCATGTGGGACGACAAACGGTGGAATATCGAGCCGATATATTTCGAATATCGCCCGAGCGATCGTCGCCTACGTCAGATCGATTCTGGCTCCGAACCCGTTCCCGACCTAATGCGCAGGCCGGAACTGGGTTTCGAGTTTTGGCAACGCAATAAGGAATGTCGGATGTTCTTCGGGAGATAGTATCAAAGAGCGCAGCCCGGCCCTGGGCGCAGAAGCCTCGACAATGCGCGGGCTTGAGGATTACGTGGGCGGTGCCACGCGTCCTCCCGCGGATAGACTTGGCTTTCGGGATGCCATTGCTGATTACAATCACCGCTTTTCGCGCCATCGCATGAGCTGGATCACAGTCATCTGGTTCACGGCGGCGGGAGCGTGTCTGACGCTTGGCGTGTTGCACTTCCTCGTGTGGTGTTGGGATCGTTCATTGCGCGCGAGCCTCTGGTTTTCGGGAGTGGCGCTTTCCGTAGCGGCGATCGCCGGGATTGAGAACGCGATTATGCATGCGAACACGCCGGCAGCGTTTCTCGCGCTGCACCGCTGGGGGCACGTCGCGTTCTTCTTCATCACGATTTGCATCGTGGGTTTCGTGCAGTCCTATTTCCGCACCGGGCGGCGATGGTTGATCTGGACGTTGATCGCGCTTCGAGTGCTCGTGCTCGGCCTCGCGTTCGTGCCCGGGCCGACGTTCAACTTCCGCGAGGTCACGGCGATGGTGCCATTCCAGTTTTTCGGCGAAACATTGATGGCGCCTCGTGGAGTCCCGACCCCGTGGGAGCCGGCGGGAGAGGCGAGTGGGCTGCTCCTGGTGGCGTTCGTGGCGGACGCGGCCGTCCGGTTGTGGTGGAAAGGTGGACGCCGGGAACGTCAGCGCGCCCTGGTCGTCGGAAGCGGCGTAGCGCTCTTCGTTTTTTCCTGTTTCGCGAATAGCATCCTGGTGCATGGCGGAATTGCGCATGGTGGAGTGGCACGGGCGCCGTATTTCATCACGCTTTCGTTCCTGTTCATTGTGGCTGCGATGGCATTCGAACTGAGCCGCGATATGATGCACGCGGCGCGGATGGTGGAGGAGTTGCGCGAGAATGAGGAGAGCATGAGCCTCGCGGCGCGTGCGGCGCAGCTGGCACTGTGGCGATGGGATATCTCGCACGATGACATCTGGGTCAGTCCGAATGGACGCGGGCTCTATGGCATCGTGGCGGGAGAGCCTGTTACTCTTCTTCGATTTCTAGAAACGCTTCATCCCGACGACCGGGAAGCGACGCGGCAGGCCGTGCAGGGCGCGCTGGAAGGCGGGGGCACTTTTAACGCGGAATATCGCGTGGCACTGCCGAACGGCGGGGTGCGCTGGATCGGTGCGCTCGGAAAAGTGGAGTTCGGACAAAGCGACCAGCCCTTGCGGATGCGCGGCGTATCCCTCGACATCACAGAACGCATGACGGCTGAAATGGAGGCGTCGCAACATCGCGCGGAACTGGCTCACCTCACCCGCGTCGCGACTCTAAATCAACTTTCCGGTTCACTCGCGCACGAGCTGAATCAACCGCTAGCCATCATCCTCAGCAATGCGCAGGCGGCGCAGCGCCTTCTCGCACAGTCGCCTCCCGATATCGCGGAGGTAAGCGAAATCCTGGCCGACATCGTCGGAGAGGATCGCCGTGCCGGCGAGGTTATCCATAGGCTTCGCGCGCTGCTCAAGCGCGGTGAAACCGTTGTTCTGCCGGTGTCGCTGAATGCAGTCATCGAGGAAGTGTTGCAGCTGACACATGGCGATCTGATGGCACGCGGTGTGGTCGTGCGGTGCGATCCGCTGGATGGCCTCCCCGAGGTTGAAGGCGACCGCGTGCAACTCCAGCAGGTCTTGCTCAACCTGATACTCAACGCCGCCGACTCCATGTCCGCGAATCCGCCGCGTGAGCGACGTCTGCACCTCGTCACCGCGCATCGCAACGGCGCTGTGCGAGTGTCGGTGCACGATGAGGGATGTGGTTTGCCTGCAGACGCGGAAAAGGTCTTTCATCCGTTTTTCACCACCAAACCGCACGGGCTCGGCCTAGGACTGCCGATCTGCCGTGCGATAATCGACGCCCATGGGGGCAAACTCTGGTCGGAGGCAGACCCGGCCAGTGGTTCGGTTTTTCATTTCGAACTTCCCGAGCGCGAGCTTCAACCCGCATGAGCGCAGACGGCATCGTTTACATCGTCGATGACGAGGCCGGGATGCGGAAAGCGCTTTGCCGCCTCCTCGGTCTGGAGGGCTTTGAGACACGGGCGTTCGCGACGGCGCGCGAATTTCTCGCTGAATATCGCGCTGGAGAAATCGCGTGCCTCATTCTGGATGTTGCCATGCCCGAACTGGACGGGATCGCCTTGCAACGCCGCCTGATACAGCTTGGCGTTGGCGTAGCCATCGTCTTCCTCACTGGTCACGGCGACATTCCGACCAGCGTGCAGGCGATCAAGTCCGGCGCAGTGGATTTTCTCACCAAGCCGGTCAACGACGCCGACCTACTCCGCGCGGTCCGCACCGCTTTGAAGCTGGCCGCTACACGGCACATGGAGCAAGCCGGCATCGAGGCGCTCGCGGCGCGCCGCGCTACCCTCACGCCACGCGAGCGCGAGGTCATGGTGCTGGTCGTCGCCGGTAAACTCAACAAGCAGATCGCCGCAGACCTCGGCGCCGCGGAGCAGACGATCAAGATTCACCGCGGTCGCGTGATGAGGAAAATGGGCGTCGAGTCGGTCGCCGATCTCGTGCGCGCAGCAGAGCAGATCGGCATTGGGAAATAGCCGAACGTCCCGGATCCACTATAACACCTAGGTGTCATAGCGGCGCTCAATATCCTTCTGCTAAATAGGCGGCTGTGGAGGAAGCAACTTCAGTCGTAGCCGTGCTCGATGACGAGCCGCAGATGCGCAAAGCGCTCAGGCGGCTGCTCGTGACGCACGGCTTTCGCGTCGACGAATACGCGCATGGCGACGAGTTCCTCCGCGCCCTTCCGTCGCACCCGTCGGACTGCCTCGTTCTCGATCTGCACATGCCGGAAGTCAGCGGGTTCCATGTGCTCGCGGCTTTCGCCAACCCCCGAGCCGCCATGCCCATCGTGGTCATCACCGGGCATGACGCGCCTGGGACCGCGGAGCAGGTTCACGCCCTCGGAGCCTCGGCCTTTCTCACGAAGCCGGTGGATGAATCGGCTCTGCTTTCCGCAATCCGTTCGGTTATCGCCGCTGAGAGCCGCAACGAGAAAGGAAACTCGTCCGTATGAAACAACACAAGTGCACGATCGACGGAATTATAACTGAGTTAACGCTATGCAGCACCCCCGCCATGCGGGGGACATCCCCTCGAGCGTGCTCATCCCGGCCGATAGGTTTTGCTAGGACGAACTTGAGGGCTGACTCAGCGAGAGAGTGACTTACCCTTGGGCGAACGACACAAATCTATCTTCGAAACAAGAAAACCAAGAGCCAGCTCATTGTGAAACAACGTAATTCTATTATGAAATCGCCAACCAACTCTTTCTTCATAGCATCTCTCTGTCTTATGACAGCGTCCGCCGGCCATGCCGGGGATGGAAAAGAGATTCCGGTTCAGCAGGCGCCACAGCTCGTGAGTCAAGACGAGTGGCAGTTTACTTTAACATCCTATTTCTGGCTGCCATCAGCCAGTGTCGACATATCGACCCCAAACGTGACGGTCGGAAATCGCACCATCGGCGGCGACATTTCGATCAACCAGCCATGGTGGAAGACGCTCGGGAACTTTAGCAATAACTTCTACGTTCTATCGCTCTCCGGTCGCACCGAGGCATGGAAGGGGCGCTGGGGCGGGTTCCTCGATGGCTATTGGATTTTCGGCAAGGCCACCGTCAATAGCAGTAACTCCAAAGTGGTGTTTCAGGACAGAGCTGACATCACCGCGTCCTCCAGCGTGACCAGTCGGTTTAATACCGGACAGGTCAATTTCGGCCCGCAGTTCAAGCTTGGGACCGCAGCGTTCAGCCCGACCTCCAGTGTTACTTTTGTGGTCTATGGCGGAGGTCGGGTCAACTGGGTGGGCGACAAAGTGGATGGCTCAATCACCGTACAGGAATCATCCGTCGTGGAGGAGATCGGCCAGACAACCAATTTCAACGGGAGCGCGAGCCGGGCTTTCATCGAGCCGATGCTTGGCCTGAAGACCAGCTGGTCGTTCGGCGAGAATTTCCGTGCCATCCTGCGCGGCGATGTTGGCGGCTTCGGCGCTGTCGACGGGAACAACTGGGATTGCGACCTCGAAACCGGGATCGCCTGGCAGGCTTGGAAGAATACCTACATCGACCTTGGCTATCGCGCGCGCGGGCAATGGCAAGGTCTGGGTTCCAATAGCAAGGGTAATTTGCGCGGCTGGTATTTCGGTCCGGAACTCGGCCTGACCATAAGCTTTTAGCAATCTTAAATCCATAACTACGCCAAAAACAATCGCAGCTACAGAATCAAACCATGAATACCCATTCTCGATTAATCACGATCATCGCGCTGACCGGCGCGTTAGTTTTTTCCGTTCCGGCCTCTGTCAGGTCCGAGGACAAGAAGAATGAAGCGAAGATCCAACTGATGTTTGTGCAGACGGCAGATGATCTCAAGACCGACAGCAAGACCCTGCGCCTTGTCAATGTCGGCCCGCAAACGCTCTATTTCTCAGATCGCCCGGTGCGTATCGCCGGGCATATTACGATGCCTGCTTACTTGGACGAATGGAAGGCAGGCGAAGGCCCGGACAATTTCAGTAGCGATCCGCCCAACGCGACGCTTTCGGTCTATGAAGGAGCAAGCCACGAAAATACGCTGGCGGTGGTCGAGATCAGTCATCCAGTTCTCGATGGGAAAGACCTGGTTTACCGCTACAAGCTGATCAGTGGCAAGATGCCCAAGGCGGGTGGAGCGACAGCCTTGTTTATCGATTGGATCGGTCCCGGTGGTGGCGTTGGGGTCGGTTTTCATGGGGTTGGCGCGGGTGCTCGGGGGGTTGGCCTGCGGCGCTAAATAGCAAGGTCTCCACCCAAGTCCCGCTTTTAATCTAAGTCGGCACGCTGACCCGTCAGGTGCTCTCTACTCGATCATGTGGAACCGCGAGCTGCCATTGACGTTATGAAACTTAAAAGAAGCAACCTGAAGATAAGGTCGGCGAGCATCGCCGTCGTGGCAGCTTTGTTGACCGTCATCGTTTCCCAAACGGGCCGCGCAGCCAAGACATCCCCAGAGCTGGCCGAAGCCCAGGCCGTCGCCGAGGAAGCCTATCTCTACGGCTTTCCCATGATTGTTGGCTACGACGTTCTCTACAAATTCTTCATTGACCGAAACTCGGGCCAGTTCAAGGCGCCGAGCGGCCAGCTCAACAACGAGGCCCGTGTCTTCACCCCAAAGGACACCGGTATCAGCACACCGAACAGCGATACGCCCTACTCGATGGCGCTCCTCGACCTGCGCGCCGAACCATTTGTCCTCTGTGTGCCCGCAATCGCGAAGGAGCGGTACTACGATGTGCAGCTTGTGGATCTCTACACGGATAACTACGGCTACATGGGCAGCCGCACGACCGGGAACGGCGCGGGCTGCTATCTCGTCGCCGGCCCGGATTGGAAAGGCGAGATCCCGCCCGGCATCAAGAAGGTCTTCCGCTGTGAAACGCAGTTCAGTCTGGTGATCTATCGTACCCAGCTTTTCAACCCGGCCGATATGGACAACGTGAAAAAGATCCAGGCGGGCTACAAAATACAGCCGCTTTCCGCCTTCCTCGACAAACCCGCGCCACCCGCTGCGCCGGAGATCCAGTGGCCGAAGTTCGAGCAAACGGCGTTCACCACGGGTTTCGTCGAGTATCTAGATTTCCTGCTGCAATTCTGTCCGCCGGTCGGGACGGCTGAAGTTGAAAATCCGCTGCGCGAGAAGTTTGCCAAGATAGGGATTGGACCGGGACGGAAGGTCGAACCCAAAAATCTCTCGCCGGAAATGAAGGCTGCGCTCGGCAATGCCATCAAGGGCGCATTCGCCAAGATCGGGGAGGCCACCGAACACGTCGGCGCAGTCGTCAACGGCTGGCAGATCGGCGCGGCGGCGGGCAGCCGTGAATTTTACAATGGCAACTGGGCGTTGCGCGCCGCCGCCGCCAAGCTCGGCATCTACGGAAACAGCGAGGACGAGGCCGTCTATCCTTTCACCCACGGCGACGTCAACGGCATTAAGCTCGACGGCAGCAAGCACACTTACCTGATGACCTTTCCGGCCGGCCAGTTGCCGCCGGTGAACGCGTTTTGGTCGATCACGATGTATGACGCGCGCACGCAACTGCTGATCGAGAACCCGATCAACCGCTACCTCATCAACTCGCCGATGCTGCCTGGGTTGAAGAAGA
>JBDTOL010000014.1:0-19857 GCA_039933235.1 Spartobacteria bacterium
ATACTCGCGTCGTCGTTCTAATTCTCGATAATGGCGACAGGGACCGGGACTGGATAGGCGCGGCTCGGTTGCTCGAGGTGGCGCAGGTCGAGCCCGCGGGTCTCGGTGCCGTAGCGGAGGAAGAGGACAAGGGAAATCACAACCGGCACCGTGATGAGGAGGGAAGTGAGACCGAGCGACGGGACCAGGGCAGTGATGCTGAGAGTCTGAGCCAGGACGCCGCCGCCTTTGGTGAAGGCGGCGACCCAGCCGGTGGCGCGCCCGCGAATTTTGATTGGATAACTCTCGGAGGCATAGGGCAAAAGAATGGCGATAATGCCGTTGCTGCCAATAATGAGCAGGCCGATGGGCCAGACTGGGTTGCCGCCGTGATGAGTCTCCAGTCGTAAGACCCAGAGCAACCCCAGGAGAGTGAGAACGATCATGGTTGTGAGCGCCCATTTCGTGCTCCAACGGCTGTAAATAAACGCGCAGAGAAAGACTGTCGGGAAGGCAATGAGCGCGGACTCGGCGAGGAGCTTGCTCGAGAGCGCCATGGAATAGCCCTTCGAAACGAGATCGTTAGGCATCCAGAGGAGGAGGCCGAAGTTGATCAATCCCCAGGCGAGGGCGGCGATCGTGAGAGCAGCCGTCTTCCCGATCAATTGTGGCGTCCAGAGTGTCGCGTCCTCCGCCGCGTCGGCCAGACTCTGATGATGCCCATGTCCGATGATCTCGGTCACGTCTTCTTCCCCTTCCTTCAATTCATGGCTGACTGTGCCGAAACGCGCCATGACCGCGTGTGCTTCCGCCATGCGGCCGCGGGCGATGAGAAACTTGGCCGACTCGGGGATGAACCGGCACATGGAAAGGAGGATGAGCCCGGTCGGCAGATTGAGCAGCCAGAGAATGCGCCAGCTGAAAATCGGCTCGAGCGTGGCGGCGAAACCGCTCGCGGCAAAGTAGCCGCCGACGGCGCCCAATCCGCCCACCAGGACGAGGGCCCAGCCGCGATGCTTCGAAGGCATTGTTTCCGCGAGGAGCGCGTAAGTCACCGGCAGCATGCCGCCAGCGCCGAAGCCCATCATGAAGCACATGCCGATGTTCCAGTTGAGTGAGGGCATGGCGCCGCAAATCGAAGTGCCGACAAAGATCACCGCGGACAAGAGAATCGAAGCCTTGCGTCCGTACAAATCAGCCAGCACGCCCCAAACGACCGAGCCGGCCACAGTGCCCACCAGAGCGGAAAATGGGACGAGCGCAGCCTGCTGGGCGGAAACCTGGTATTCCTTGATCATTCCTGGAATGACGAAGCCGAGCGCGGCCGGTTTCATCACATCAATCACGAGGGCAACGACGAGGGCGCCCATGAGCAACCAATGGGCACGATGGAGTGGCGCATCCTCCGGCGCGGTGACGCTGATGCGCGAGGCGGCGTGGGAGGAGTAAGCCGCTTTGGAAGGGAGCAAGCCATAAGCGGCCACGGCCACCCCGGCGACAATGAGATACATGCCGAAGATCATGCTCGGATCCATCGGCATGCCGGCGAGGACGAAGCCATTGTTGTGTCCCATCCAGAACATCGGGATGTGTAGGAGGACTCCGATCGTGACGGCGATGCAGCCCAGCCAAAACGCCCAGACTCCACGCCGATCGAGAAAGATTTTTGAACTGCTCATAAACGCCCCTGTTAAACCCCGCGAGCTGCCCGGCCTTCTTTGCACGGCCGGGCGCGCAAAAGCACCACTTATGTCACCATTGGTGACGCCAATGCTAGAGAATCCGCCCCGAAGCCGCAAGAGGTTTCTTCCCCGCCCTTTTTCCCTTAGCGCGCCATGTCGCGAGAGTGGCAACGACCCGGATGGGCCGATCCGCGCCCGACCCCCAAGCATACCCGCGATTGCCTTGGCTCACCCGACGGCCCGCACTCGGGGTGTTCGAAACAGCAGATCTCCGGGCCAGCCCGGATCGGCGCCGACGACCTCAAGGAGCTTCGCCACCTTCCGGAAAACCCGTCGCTTCTGTTTCTGTAGCAGCTTCGCTGCGCGGCGGGGCCCCCAATGAGCTGCGATCAGTGCCGGTGGAATAGCGCCTCCGGTCGGAAGTGATCGACTTCCGCATCGATCAAAGCTGGCGCTGACCGCTGGAGGTTTTCCTCTTCCGCGCGCACAGTCCGCTCGCGACAAGTTTCCCTCCCGAGCGCGCAATCGCAATGTCACAGATATGTAATTAGACCTGTCTGCTGCGATCTGGTAAAACTTTCTTGTTCTGGGGGGAACAGACCGGGTGCTTGAACAACGTTCAGGTGCCCGGTTTTATTTTTTCGCCCCTCCCTCCGTAGCCTCGTCAGTCGCGAGGCGAAATCGTTCCCTCAAAAGAATCCGCGAAGGAATGCGGCCGCTTCCTCCGAAATGCCGACGATCTTGTTTGTTGCCTGCCGATAGAATTTGAAGTTGAGCTCGGTTTCCGGTCGGCCGTCGGCCCAGCTCGTAAAGAGCCTGAGCTCGCTCCGGCCCAGGCGTCGCTGCGCGAGGCGGGTTCGTCTGATGGTGATGCTCACGCGAGGTGTCTGCCGGCGATCCTCGGTTTCTTTGCGATCGCTTTGGTCAGGGTGACGACGCCGCTCGCGATGAGACCAGGCACCCGCCTTCGTTCTCGCTCGCGAAGATAAAGATCGCATCGCCCTGGGCGATCGGTTTGCCGCCATACATCGTCTTTTGCGCGCGGAACGTGAACGTTTCCGCTTCCCGATCGCTCACCTCAGCTTTGATCGCGAATATCATTCAGCTCGCATCATTAACTCAATAACCTTCCTTATGGGCAAGCCTAACGAGAGAAGACGGGGGCACCGTTCGCCCGTCGTCTGTTCAGGCCTTCTGTGTGGCCAGAGCGAGGAGGCTATCGGGGAGCGGCCGGTTCCGGCATCGACATGCCGTTGATGATGCGCCAATCCGTTCCATCGCGAACCCACGCATGGGTGATCCGGATTGTGTGCGCCTCTCCCTGCCCGTCCTTGTCCTGCCATCGGAAAGTGATCCAGTAACAGGCCGCTGCGACGTCGCCCGTTACCTGAATCCCAGCCGGTTTGAATTCGACGAACTTGAACGTCAACCCCTTGCTCGTCTGCGATGTGATCCAGTCGGTGATATGGCTCTTGTGGACCGGTGTGGAGCTGACCGAGGGCCAGCCGAGAAAATTCTCGTGCCAGAGGTCCTTATAGGACGCCAAGTCGTTCTTCTCGACGTAACGCCAATAGGCGTGCTCGCGACGCCAGACGCTTTCTTCGTCAGCCGCGGAAGTTCGAGAATCCGGCGCCTCGGCCGAGAGCAAAACACTCGTGAGCGAGAGGAAACATAATATGATCGAGAAGATAAGACGGTTCATAAGGTCTTACGATAACAAGATGAGCTGTCGCGAGCGAGGACGCGCGATGCAGGAAAGCGCAGCGATTGTGAGCGCAGTGCGTCGGCCGCCGTCGCACGAAGAGGAAATAGACCAGGATCAGATGCAACGAGGCGCGAAGAGCGGGGCGCTGTCTCGGCGCATCCAGCGCGGCGGTTGCGTTCGGGCGCGGTTCCGACCAACTTGTTAGGCGCACGATGATTCCGCCTAACGACGATGGCCCTTCCGGCAAACGCCCGCTGCGGATCGGCTCATTTGCGACCCATGCCGCGCGCGGGCTGGTGCGCGACCAGACGATGCGGCGCAAGGCGATGTTCTGGATCGTGATCGTGGCGGTGGTGATGCTCTTCTGTGGCTCGACTTTTCTTTCGCCCTGGCTCGATCCGGAGATCCATCCCGGCTGGTTCATGCTCTACTGGCTGGCTTGCGCATGGGTCACGGTGACGGTGGTGTTGCTGGCGCTTTTCGATCTGCTCCTGGTGCGGGCGCAGGCCCGGGCGGAGAAACGCCGACTGGCCGAGGAGGTCGTGGAGAAAGTCGAGGAGCAAGAAGATGCCGGCTAACGAATTCGCGCAGGGGGCGGAGTTGCCACGGGCGGGCTGGAAGCGGCGCGAACAGATGGAGGCGGATGAACGCCTCACCCTCGCTCCGTTTGCGCAGAAATCGGGCGATTCGCGGGGGCGGAAGTTCCCGGAAGCTCGGCACGAATACCGCACAGAGTTCCAGCGCGACCGGGCGCGGATCATCCATTCGCGGGCTTTTCGCCGTCTGGAGTACAAGACGCAGGTGTTCCTGAACGGGACGGCGGATCATCTGCGGACCCGGCTGACGCATACCTTCGAGGTGGCATCGGTGAGCCGGACGATTGCGCGGGCGCTAGCCCTGAATGAGGACCTGACGGAGGCGATCGCGCTGGCGCATGACCTCGGGCATTCGCCCTTTGGCCACTCGGGGGAGGAGATGCTAGCGGAATGCATGCAGGAACATGGCGGGTTTGAGCACAACCGGCAGAGCCAGCGGGTGGTCGAACTGTTGGAGGCGGCCTATCCGGCTTTCCCGGGATTGAACCTGACTTTCGAGGTGCTGGAGGGTTTGCGGAAGCACGGGGAAGCGGCCTCGCCCTCCCTTGAGGCGCAGATCTCGGACCTGGCGGATGAGATTACCTACTACAGTCACGACCTGGATGACGCGCTGGATTTTGCCATCATCGACAGCGACCAACTGGATGAGAGTGCGATCTGGCAGCGGAGCCACGAGCGGGTGGCGACGCGGAATCCGCAACTGGCGGGCGCGGAACTGCACAAGAATATCATTCGCGACATCATCGACCTGCAGGTGCGCGACGTGGTGGCGACGAGCGCGGGAGCGATCGCGGCGGCGGCCCCGGCCAGCACGGAGGAGGTGCGCGGGCAGCCGGTCCGGCTGATCCGTTACAGTGCCGAGCTGGGGGAGGCGAACCGTGCGCTGCGGACGTTTCTCTACGAGAATGTTTACTATCATCCGCGGGTGGCGCAGGTGAACCGGCGCGCGTGCGAGATGTTGCGGGCGGTCTTTGCGGCCTACGTGGAGGAACCGGCCCTGCTCGGGGATGCTGCGGCACGCCGGATCGAGCGCGAGGGATTATACCGGACGGTGTGCGATTACATCGCGGGGATGACCGATAGGTATTTGCTCGAGGAACATGCGCGCCTGGCAGCCTCTTGATCCTGCTCTTGCTCCTAACCTGCACTCAGGATGTGGAGCAGGATTAGGAGAACCCGTCCTCTTCGCGGAGGAATTGGATGAGGAGCCGAAGCCGCTGGTTGAGATCGAGCTCTTCGAGCAATTGCTGACGGCGACGGGCGTCGCTGATGAAGGTGGCGGCGATGAGATCGGCGAGCATCTCGGGGTCGTTCATTTCGCTCAGGTAACGGTCGATTTTTTCCGGCAGCTCGCGGCCGCTCTCCTTCAGGTGGTTGTAAAACTCGAGGACCTTGCCGGCGAGGGCGTCGGTCTCGACGGTGAGTTCGGTGTGCGTCTTGAGTGGCTTGATCCGGGCGATGGGGAAGGGGGATTCCTGTTCGAAGTCGGCAAACTTCACCCGGCGAATGCCCTGTAGGATGAGATCGGAGGTGCCATCGCTGCGACCGACGCAGGCGCGGATGAGGCCGACGGTGCTGACGGGGAAAAAGTCCGCGCTGGTGCGCCATTGCTCGCGCTCGGGCCGGACGAGGGCCACGCAGAGCATGCGGTCGTCGTTGAGGGCGTGGTCGAGCATGTGCCGGAAGCGCTCCTCGAAAACATGGAGGGGGAGGAGGGCGTTGGGAAAGAGGAGCACGCCGATCAGCGGCATGACGGGGACGGCTTTGGGAAGTTCGACGTTTTCGGGCATCGGCGGCGCGTGGTTTTCTACCTAATATACGCGCGACGGGCGCATCTTAGTCGGCTGAGTGAGGGCTGTCCCTCGACAATCTGCTGACCGATCGAGACGTAAGTGAGAGCGGAGCCGAGCCGGTCGAGCTGGAGCCGCGAGGCGAGGCCGAGCTTCCCGGTGCCCATCGCGGCGAGGGGAAGCGGGTTGTGATTCTGCTCTAGAAAAAAGGCAAGAAGCCGGGCGAGCTGCGGCGGGTCGTCGGTGCGGGTGACGATCTTCAAGATGTCCGGTCGCCATGGCACGGCCGATCGGGTCAGGCGCAGGAGTTCGGCGCGGGGTGGCATGCGCTGCAGGTAATGGCGGGAAATGATGACAGGCACGCGCCGTTGGCGCAGTTCCTGGACAAGAGCGGCCATCTGATTGACGGATCGAAGCTCGAGATCGACTACCGCGGCATGCTCGAGAAAGCGCAGGAGGAGATCGCGGCGCGCACTGGTATTCAGTCCGCCCAGCCCGCCTTCGGCCGGATGGCGCGCGGTCACGATGAGCGGGGTGTGCAACTTCGGGATCGCACGGACGACTTCGCCTAACGATTCGCGAAGCGCATCGAGCCGCAGCTCGAAAAAATCCGGGGTCCGACGCAGCCGCAGCGCGCGCCTGAGCGCGGCGGGCGATGCAATTACCCCGACCAGTCGCGCTGCGGCCCGATTCGGTTTGATTATTGCCGTGTCGCTCATTTTGCTTCGGGTTCGCTAAACGATTTTTCGCGACTGGGTAAGACTCGATCTCGAGTATCTCGACCGCTGGTCGCTAGGCCCGGACCTAAAAATTATTTTGCGGACCATCCCGTCGGTGCTTTTCAGCCTCGGGGAGAGGCAGGGCTTCCTTCATCGGGAGGCGGGCGGAAGCATGCGTTCGACATATTTTGCGAGGAGGTCGAACTCTACATTCAGCAGGTCGTTAGGCTGAACGGATTCGAAATTGGTTTGCCGCCGGGTGTGCGGGATGATCCAGACGACGAAGCCGGCCGTGAGCAATTCCGCAATCGTCAGGCTGACGCCGTTCAGGGCGATCGAGCCTTTCGAGACGCAATACTGGGCAAATCCGGAGGGCGATTCCACCTCGAGTCGGTAATCGGCGCCTCGCGTGGTGAAGTCCACGACCCGCGCTGTCGCATCGATGTGCCCCTGTACAAAATGTCCGCCGAGCCTCCCGTCCGCGGCGAGGGCGCGCTCCAGGTTGACCGGAGACTCCGGGCGCAGGGCGCGGAGATTGGTCCGCCGGAGCGTTTCCTCCAGCAGATCGAAGGTGAGGTTGTCTCCGCGAATCGTCGTGGCCGTTAGGCAACAGCCGTTCACGGCCACGCTGTCCCCGGGTTGCAGGCCGGCGCTGATGCCTGGCGCAGTGATTTGCAACTGCGTTCCACCTTCAGCCGCGCGGATCCAGCGGACTCTCCCAACCTCCTCGATCAATCCCGTAAACATGTGCCGTCCGAAGACTACACAGTTTTCTACGATCGGGTCGAAGGTGGAAGGGAAAAATTGCCGGGCGCGGAGCGCGAGACCAGAAGCCGGGGCGTTTCGCCCGCGGATTTTGATTCCTTCTCGCCTGCGAGCAGTCCGAACCGGGGTGCCCCTAACGAGTCTCCGAGGAACGGACCACGGGGAGAATCGTTGTCCGATATGGCCGAAATTCACCTGGATAGACTTGGATGGGGGGACGGGCAGGCATCTTGCGGGGGAAGTGCCGGAGGGGAAAAAATAGTGGAGCTGGCGTCGAAATTGCTCGTTAGGACCAGTCAAGCGGAACGATTTTCAGCTGCCGGGAGAGCAGAATGCGACATACGGTGGCGGGAGGTCGTTCAAAAATATTTTGAAAAAAATGAAAAAAACGCTTGCGAGGGGTGGATTTCTTCTTTAATCCTCACCGCCAAACCTAACCAAACACCAATGGAGAAACAAATGATCAGAACTGTAATAACAAAGTTCGGATTTCTTCGCTCGGCCCTTGCGGTCGGCGTAGCGATTCCGATTCTCGCGGGTTCCGCTGCCTTCGCGCAGGATCCCGCCGTCCTTAGCCCGGACGAGCCGCTCAACGCTCCCGGCGCAACTGGTGCCGGCGTTGCCGGCAGTGAACCCAACGCGATCGGTCCAATCGGAGGAGGCGCAACCGCCACGTCCGAACGCATTATCGTGACGGGTTCCAACATTCCGACCGCTCAGGAAGTCGGACCGAACCCCGTCCTCAACATCAACCGTGACCTGATCAACAAGTCGGGCGCGCGCACTGCGGAAGAACTAATCAAAGATCTTCCCGTCGCCAACGGTGGCGGTGTCCCGGTCTCCAACAACGCCACGGGTTTCACCCCGGGCGCATCGGCGATCTCGCTCCGCGGCCTCGGACCTCAGGAAACACTCGTTCTGATCGACGGCCGGCGTGTCGCTCCTTACCCGATCGGTAACGGCGGTACCTCGTCCTTCTTCGATTTGCGCTCGATTCCGGAAGCGGCCATCGAGAGCATCGAAATTCTGAAGGATGGCGCTTCGACGACCTACGGCGCGGACGCCGTGGCAGGTGTGGTTAACATCAAGCTGCGTCACGACTACAAAGGGGCGGAAGCCTCAGTCGAGTATGGCAACACACTGGACAAAGACTCGGGCGAATTTCGCGCCTCGGTCATCTTCGGTGTGGGTGATGGCAATACCCAGGTCACCGGCGTGATGAACTACTATAAGCGCAATTCCATCTTCAATCGGGACCGTGGTTATTCGGCTGTGCCGCCATTTCTGAGCAGCAACAACACGCCTTACAACCTCCAGTTGTCGAGAGATGTCGTTATCGCCGCGGGCGTGGATCCGGCTACTTTGCCGAACCCCGCGAGCGGCATTATCTTCGGCACTGCGCCGACAGGTTCGGCCGGCAATTCGCCAGCGACCGCCTACATCTACGGCACCACCCGTGTGCGTGCACCGTTCTCGCAGCTGCCTGGTTTCGACTTCAACCAATTCTCCGCGTCCTTCCCCGATCTTGAGACCTACGGTGGATTCGCCAACTTCAGCCATAAGATCTATGGCGATCAAATGGTCCTCTTCGGTGATGTCTACTATCAGCACGTGGCGTCGCACGACGAATTGGCGCCGACCGCGACTGGTAACTTCGACACCCCGGGCTCCGTTGTGATCGCGATTCCGCCGGGCACAAACCTGAACGGTGTCTCTCCGCCGAACACTCCGACCTTTGAAGAAACCGGATTGCCGGTCGATGCGGTCAATCCATTCAACCCGTTCAATCAGATCATCTCTGGTGGCAGCCGAGCGCGCTTCCTCGAGTTCGGTAATCGCTTGTTCGATAACCAGACCGATAACTTCCTGGCCACAGTCGGATTAAGGGGCGACAAGCTGTTTGACGGAACGTGGGGTTACGACACCGGGTTCCGCTATAACAACATCAAGGCGACCGGGGAGTCTACAGTTGTCTCCAACTCGCGTCTCTCGCAGGTTCTGAACCAGAATTCCGCGGTCTTTGGTCCGGGTGGCGCTCTGGAAGGTAAGACTGCGTTTAATCCGTTCACTGACGCATTGCACGGCCCGCCGGTTCCGGCCAATAGTGACAGCCTTGCTTACGCCACCATCCATCCAAAGGATGTGGATACCTCGGAAATCGGGACGATTGATCTGAATATCTACACGACCGAGCTCTTCAAGCTGCCCGCGGGTGGCGTTGGCTTCGCCTTCGGCGGCCAGTTCCGGAAGGAACAGCTCACGCAGGTGGTCGATCAACTCTCCCTTGATGGAGACATTGCCGGCAGTTCCAAGGGTGCAAGTACTGCAGCCGGCCGGAAGGATTGGGCCATCTATGCAGAAGCCAATATTCCAATCACGAGCCCGACCTTCAGCTTCCCGGGTTTCTATTCGTTGGAACTTTCGGCGGCCGTGCGCTACGAAGTGTTCACAAACAACAACACGAACGTGGCGGTACCGAAATTTGGTATTCGCTGGCAGCCAATTGATGAGTCACTCACCATTCGTGCGACGATTGGAAAGGGCTTCCGCGAGCCATCTCTGATCGAGCTTTATGGCAGCCCGACTTCCGCACTCACACCGGTCACCGATACCCTGCCCACCTCGCTGGGCGGCCCTCCGGTGCCAATCGGCGACGGGCAGCGGACGGAGTCTGAGCAGAACGTGGTCTTCACGAGCGAGCCGACGCTGCAACCGGAAGACTCGGTCTCCTTCACGACCGGCGTCGTTTGGACGCCTAAGTTCGTTCCTGGGCTGACTGCCTCAGTCGACATCTGGGATATCGAGCAGACTGGGTTGGTTCTCCAATCCAGTATTCCCGGGATTCTGAACCGCGAACAGTTCGGCGGCCTCCTGCCTGGCGAAATCGTGGAACGCGATCCATCGGGCTTCATCTCTCGGATCTTCGTGCCGTTTATCAACAGCGGTAGCGTTCAGGTCAACGGTATCGATTTCGGTCTCCAATACATCTATCCGACCTCGTTTGGTACGTTTACCTCGCTCACCAATGTGACCTGGGTCAACAAATACGAGGTTCAGCTCGTCGCGGGCGGCAAGACGTCACAGCTTAACGGCGTCGCGGTTGCGGCCGTTAACTCGACCAGTAACGACGGCTACCTCAGGTGGCGCGGAGTTCACCGCCTTGATTGGAATTGGAATGGCTTTGATCTGCTCGGTACCCTTCGTTACCTTGATGGATTCAAGGAGTTGAAGCCTGATGGCCGCAATCACTACGTCAGTCAGACGTGGACCATTGACGGACAACTCTCGTATGACTTCACCTACGTGCCGCCAGTGGAAAACCAGCCGGTGGCTGGCTATTCCAAGGATGCGAAGGACATGTCGATGGGTAAGGATGGCAGGCCGACCGAATCGGCAACGGCTCAAACGTCCACCTACAGCCTGCCAATGTGGCAGCGGGCGTTGAATGGAACGACTATTACCCTTGGTTGCAACAACATCTTTGGCATCGATCCCCCGCGGGCCTATGGATGGGGTAGCAACTCGACGAACTATCCTGGCTTCCTCTATGACGCAACGGGCCGGTTTGTTTACGTCCAGTTGACAAAGAAGTTCTAAGCTAGGCTTATCTGTAAATTCAGCGAAGAGGCAGCGGTTAATTCCGCTGCCTCTTTTGCTTTTCCGAGAGTTGCCCAGAACCAGCGCTGATGGGGTTGAGAACTCTTCAATGTCTCGTCTCGGTCTGACCGCCGGCAGAGTTGCGCCGCCAATCAATGTTTGCGGGGCAAATATGCCGCTACAACGGCTGGCCCTCCACAGCCGAGCATTCGCTGATTCGCCAGAACAGCAGGCGCCTTTCTTAGCCTTCCTTCCAGTCGGAACAATCCCAGCCCAACAATCGTTCGAGCCGGGCAATATCCGCTTGATAGGCTAGGTAAAGATGTTGCCTCTCCTCCGGTGTGATCTTCCGCGTGTAGGGAATGCGGTTTTGCTGGCGGTTTTTGACCTTCGTCCGTTCTTCCACTCCCAAAAAGGTGAATACGTCATTCACGATCGCGGCGGTGTCTTTCTTGAAGTCTTCGAACTTTAGGACGCGCACCTGTTCGCGCGGAAAAAATCGAAACACCCGTTCCATCTGCTCCGAATAGAACCCACGATCCAGGTAGGACGTCCGCCGGGCTTGGTAAGGCAGAGCATTTCGCATCCGATTAGGTTCTTCGGCGATCGCCTCCAGAAACCCCAGATCTTCCTGGTTCCGCTCCCGATACATGTTCCAATGAGAAAAGGCGCGGTCGATCGGATTCCGCAAAAGAATGATCAGCTTAATCCCGGGGTGATAATCCCTGATCCGCTCCATTGCGGGCTTCCAATACGTATAGATAGGGGTGCACGAACCCGTGATGAGAGATCCCTTCTTGAAGCGGATGCCCTCGTGCAAGATGTCGTAGCCGATTTTACCAGAAAACCGATCTTCATCGTCGAAGAAGTGGCGCCGCGGATGGTCGATCATATGCGCCTCCTCGCTATGAGCCATCGTGATGTGGGGGTGCTGGTCGAGATGGTAATGCAGCGCGCTGGTGCCCCCTTTCTGGGTGCCCGCGATGATAAAATCTAACCGTTCTATTTTCTTTTCTGGTGATCGAAACATGAAAATTTTTCGGGGGCCAACTCGAGTTAACCCTCGATCCGAACTAAGGCAGACACTACGGCGCGGGCTGGACCAAATCTTAAGATGGCCGCCTCATCGGACGCAAGTGCAGGAAAGGTATTCTGCCGTCGGCGTTCCTAGGCGAAGAGAACATTGTTGCGTTCAATCACTCCCCCGTGGCGCAGGAGAGTCTGGAGGATTTCCGGAGTATAATACTTCCCATGGTAAGCGGCATTGAGATCGAGAGTGATTCGACCTCCCGGCGCGAGATTTCGCTTCAGGTCTGAAAGAAAAAAATCCCACTCCTCGTCGCTCCATCGCCATGAATCCTCCTGACCTCCGTGGAATGCGGTAGCGAAGGCAGTGATCAGGTCAAACTTCCTACCGAAATCCGGGAGCGCTTCGAACGCGTTGATCTTGTATTCCACCCGGCTGATCTGCAGTAGCGTCACTAGGTCTTCGAAGACGGGAATGCCGCCGACATCGAGGCCGAGGCCCTGGTGCCCCAACTCCTGAGCGACGAAGAGAAAATATCCGCCGCCACATCCGATATCGAGGATCTGTTGAGGAGGAAGGCGATGCAGATTGAGATCCTGCGCCCGCTCGATGTTGCGCTGCAGATGCGTTGAAGCGTCGAGATACTTGGAGTAATGCCGCCACAATCCTGGCGAATCCGAGGAGAGACTCCCGTGCTGTTGGCGCAAATCATTGAGCCGGTTGGGGTCAATTTTTGCCAGCATTGGGGCCATCCGTACCGGATGCAGCCACCGCCTGACTCGACGCCACGCCCTGCGATAGGTGAGGGGCTGACCGATTTTCGCGATTGATTGTGAAAGTTTCAAAGCTGCTCCTCTGGAGGAGGCGTAAAGGATTCGGCGGCTGGTCTTCCTGGGTCCTCGATCGTAGGTGTATCTGCTTCAGTCACGTTCCGGTAGAAAATAGGGTGCCCCGGCGCGCTTTTCCAAGATTTTGCAGGCTTCGAGCGTGGCTGGCGCAGCGGAGATGCGCCGCGTTGCTGCCTTGGATCACGTGGGTGATTCGCAGGCGCGGGTAAACAGGCCGAACTTGCAACGTTCGGCCGTGGGACTATTTTGGTATATGAAAATGTTCAGACTGACGGTGATGCTCGTCTTGGCGGGTTTCGTTGGTAACGGAGTCGTTGCTGCGGAGCCGTTGGCGGCAGCGGTTTCAGGGAATGACGGGAAAGATGGAAAACTAGTGTTTGTGACCGGTTCGCGTATTCCGAAGAAGGTCAAAGTCAAAGCGATCGGGACCAACACCACCTCACCCGTTCGCGTCTATACGCGAGCTGAGATAGATAGGATGGGGCGGTTTACCACTGAGGGAATCCTTGCGCAGGACCCGTCAGTGACCATCATCGGAAACGGTTCGCACTAAACAGCGGCGAATGGTTACGTAGTCGCCCCCTCCAAGGGCGATGTCAGGTGAGTCACGTTGCGTGGGCTCGGAGGCGCGTTGGAGCCCGCCAGAGAACTGGAGCGGGGTATGCCGACTCGAACGTAGAATTGCTTGGCAGCTGGTAGTCCAATCTGGAGCACGGCAATGGTGCAACGGCAATTGTGACCCCGGGAATCCAAGGTTTAGAGACTGTTAAGATGGCTCTTCACTGAGCCAGCCCTCGAGGACTAATCTCCAGCGGCGGTGAAGGCCCGCTGAGTCCTCAGTCACCCCCCGGCTCTCAAGGCAGGGCGACGCGGGGCCCTGCGCAAGGCAGGTATTCCCTCCAACGCCGAAAAGATCGCGCCTCGGTCGCTCATCCCGATGGCACGGGCGTTGCTTATAAGGATCATAGAAAATATGATTTTTGTAAGCTTAAACCCTTTCGCCCTCAAACGGTTCTTCTTCTTTCTCCTCGCCGCAATCGGATTTTCCTGCGTCTCTTGCTTTGGCCAATCCGTTCTGCTCAGCGTTAAAAGCACCCCCTACGATAAACAAATGAGCCGGATCAGGCCGATTTTGTTCACGAAAACCCTGACTGCCGAGCAGGACGTTTCTTTGGGAATGGTGAATTTCTGGATGGGCGATTTGCGGTCGATTCCGTATGGCTTCACGAAGGAATGGAAGACGCCCTTAGAAACGCAATCTGGGGCCCCGGCCGATTGTAAAGCTAAAGCCGTAGCTCTCTACGAGAAGATGCACGCTCGCGGCGTGAGCAATCTGCGTCTGGTAATCGGCAGGCGCGCCTTGCGGAGTCGTTGCACGCACGCCTGGGTCGAGTGGGGGACTGAGACAGGCACGTATGTCCTGGATCCAACCCTCAACTGGCGCGCCTATCGGGGCAGCGACGTGGGACTCCGCTCCTACATCCCGCTCTATGCCTTCGACGGGAACAGCAAATTTCGAGCGGTACCGGCGACTCTTCTCGCTCAGAACTAGTCGGTCGGCTGAAAGTCCGGTCGCCCTTTTCCTTGACGGGAGTAGGCCTGATACCTCCTTGAAACCCGCGATTCAGGCTTCGGGACACGCCCCCAAGATGGACCACCTCTACCGGTCCCGCCCTCTTTACAAAACCCGCACGATTTTCGTTGCAATGGGATGGCGGATTCCCTACCATTCGTTTTTGTAAGTATGGGAATTATATGAAGTTCGTTACTGTGTCCTCCTCTGCAATGACCGCCGTCTGCGCGCTGCTTCTCTGCCCTTCTCTCTCGGTAGGAGCGGATGTCGTCCTCCAAAAGGCTCCCCCGCTGACCGTCCGGCAGGCGCCCTCGTATCCCGAGAACCTGGCCCGCTATCACTTCGGTGCGGATGTCAAAACCAGTCCGGGAACCGCTTCGCTGGCGAAGCTGCAACTGAGCGCGAACGGGGTGGATCAGAACACTTCCGCCACCGCCCTGCTCTGCGACGATCCGACAACCGGCTACCGGATTCCGGCGGGCGCGTCTTCAATTCTAATTTCGCTGCCTAACATTGAAAATATCCAGGCCGTCTCCTTTCTCAATGACGGCACGGCTGGCAGCGTTACCGTTTCGGTTTCCAATGCCGATGTTCCCGAGAACAACCCGGGATGGCGCCGCATACAAAAGGGGGCGATGACCGAGGGAACGTTCGCGAGCAATTTCGGACCCGGTGAGGCCAAATATGTCCGGTTGGATTTCGATGTCACCCAACCCGGACGCATTGCCGCCTTCGGAGTGTACGCGACACCGGCCTTGGCCGATTTCACGATGCCCCGTCCGCGCAAGGTCAGCTTCGAGGAAGATTCTGCGAGCTTCGCTTTGATTAACTTTAGTTTTAGCGATGTGCACGCCAAAGCCCGCGGTTTGTATGCGAGTTCGGGCAACCTGGAGCAGGTCAATTACATGATCGACGACCAGCCCGCGACGGCCTACGAATTTGCGAGCAATGACGCGTCGCCCACCGCCGTTATTGATCTGGGAAGGGAGAGGAATTTGAGCCGCTTGTCTGCGATTTATGCGGCGCAACCGGGCAGCGTGGATTTTTACGTTCTCCGCAACTTGCCGGGTCAGGCTCTGGAAGACAGTTCTTCCGGCGTCCAGCAGATTGCCAATGTGGAACAGGGCGCCGATCTGCCCGCTTCGCTCAAAATCAGCGAACAGGCATTTGCGGGTTTGAAACCAGTTGGTTCGGTTGTCAGTAGCGGCGACGGGCGCGCCTCAGTTGATTTTCCAGAAGTAGCCGGTCGCTATGTGATGTTAAAATGGCATCCATCACCGAATTCTGCTGAAGCATTTTCAATCGCTCAGGTCGCGGCTTTCGGTCCGTCGAAACCGCCCGGAACCGAGACTGCCAACGCGCAAGAAATTGATGGGAAAGAGATGTTCGACGGCAAAAGCATTCTCGATAATAAGGACATCCCAGCGGAAGGGCCTGGTGAAGCTCAAACACCGGCCGAAGGTCCACCTCCTGCGCTCCCGCTAGTCCCGCCTTTCACCTTCATTCCGGAGGTTCCTCCCACCAGCCCCTGATCCTTCAAACACCCTTCGACTGCGAGGGCCCGCCCGCTGACGCGAAAGCGTCGGTTGGCGGGTTTTTGCTTCTGACTGGCTTGCCAGCGCTCGACTTCGCGGCGGGGAATCGCCGGCTGCTTCGTTACTCGTTTGCGGCAGCGGCCACGGCAGGAGACGAATCCTGGCTGAGCGGTTCTCCGACGGAATAGCGAGTGAATCGGCGAATCACGATATTCTCGCCGATCTCTGCGATCTTTGAAGCCACCAATTCTTGAATCGTCTGGTCGGGGTTCTTGATGAACCCCTGCTCCAAGAGGCAGACGGTGCTATAGAATTTGTCGAGCTTTCCCGCGACGATTTTCGCCACGACGTTCTCCGGCTTGTCCTTAACCTGCGCGGTATAGATGGCGCGCTCGGATTCCACCGTGTCCGCCGGCACTTCGTCCCGACTCACGTAGAGCGGTTGCGCCGCGGCGATGTGAAGCGTGATGTCCTTCACGAAGGCGCGAAAGCCTTCGTTCTTGGCCACGAAGTCGGTCTCACAATTTACTTCTACAAGGACGCCCACTTTGCCTTGCAGGTGGATGTAAGAGGCAACGATGCCTTCCTTGGTTGCGCGGGAGGATTTCTTGCTGGCGCTAGCGATTCCTTTTGTCCGCAAGAGCGTTTCCGCCTTGTCGAGATCACCTCCCGACTCGGCCAGGGCGCGCTTGCAATCCATGAAGCCCGCGTTGGTTTTCTCGCGCAGTTGTTTGACGGTCTGAGGATTGATTTCCATGTAAGTTGATGCTGAGAGTCGTGAGAGAAAAGTTCTGAGAGCCGGAGTCTCTCAACTCTCGACCACCGACTCTCTCTTGTGCAGGGTCCTAGGCCGAGACGCCGGCCATCTCGACTTCCTCGCGCATGCGGGCTTCGCCGCTCGCCGAGACAATCGCGTCGACCAGCTTCTGCAGCATCACGCGGATGGCGCGGATGGCGTCGTCGTTGCCGGGAATCGGGTAATCGATAATTTCCGGATCAGCATTCGTATCGACGATCGCCACGGTCGGAATACCGAGCCGGCGCGCTTCGTTGACGGCGTTCTGTTCGCGAGTGGAGTCGATGATGATGAGAGCGTCGGGGAGCTGCGACATTTCCAGGATGCCCTCCAGGTTGCGCCGCAGTTTGGCCGCCTCACGATTCAGTGCGGCGAGCTCCTGTTTCCCCATCTTCTTATAATCAAGAGAAGCTTCGATCTCTTCGATGTATTTCAAACGTCCGATGCTTTTCCGGATCGTGGCGAGATTGGTCAGGGTGCCGCCCAGCCAGCGCTGGTTGACGTAAAATTGCCCGCAGGCTACCGCCGCCTCCTTGACTGCTTCCTGCGCCTGCTTTTTGCAACCGACGAAGAGGATCTTCCCGCCGCGCCGGGTCACGTCCTGCAGGAAATCAGTGGCGCGCTGCAATTGCTTGACCGTTTCATCGAGGTTGATGATGTAGATGGCGTTGCGTTTTTCGAAAATGAAGGGCTTCATCTTCGGATTCCAGCGCTTGGTCTGGTGGCCAAAATGGACGCCTGCTTCGAGTAGTTCAGGCACTAATTCGATCGTGTTGGACATGGGTAAGTAAGGCTGGCCGGAAGGGCCCAGCGGACGGGGAAGATGCTACACCCCTCCCGCTCTGGCAACCCGAATTTCGCCCCGGGCGCGTGGCCCTCAATGATCCCAAACCGAATCGCTGTCCTCGATCAATTGTTGGAGCATCGGAAATCGAATTTCTCCATAATTCAGAGCGAAGCGGAGATCGCCACCTTTAAAGATCCACGTTGAGGGAATCCAGCTCAGCGGAAGACCGGCGAACTCCTTGATATGATCAGCCCCGCGGGGGCCTGGATCAGCTAGGATCGTCACATTGGGCTGCTGCGCGATTTCGTATTTAGCCAGCATCGCCCGCCCGTCTTCGCCCTTATTCCAGACGGACACGAAGAAGAACTTTACCTTCGGGTTCTCTTTCACCGTCTTGGTCCAGCCGCCGCTTTTCAATTCGGCCTGGCAATTCCCGCACCATGGGGCCCATAGATGCACCACAGAAACCCCGGGCGCCTTGACTCCTTCGACGACGTGCTGCTCGGCACTCGGGGCAGCTGAAACGGCAACGGGGAGAAAGGCAGCCGCGAGCAGAGCGAGGAGAAAGGGTCTTTTCATGCAGGACGTGAGAATGTTCGCGGCGGCCGGGACGATCGCGCTAGCTGTAGTCGGCATTCTGCTGCAACCAGCTTTTCTGAGGCTTCAGACCCTTTGCGATCGCGGCATTGTAAAGACAGACCAATTCGCTGATCCCGCTTTGCAAAGCTTCGCCGTCCTGGGCCGGATCCTCGCATTCGGCCCTTTCCTGTGGATCCAGCCCCGGGACCGAGATCACGTGGCTCTGCCGGACAATGACAGCGCCCGAAGCTACCGGGTTGTACAACCGCAGGGTGTTTTCCACCGGTATGTCCTTCGAGAAAAACTTAAATTCCGAACGGAAAGATAACGGTTTTCGAATCGCCGGATCGGTCAATGCCTCAGTCGTGCTCCAACTCATATGGAACCAAACTACATCGATTCCGAGCGCCAGTTCAAACCCATTCTGGCCCCGAGTTGACCGCGCCCCAGAACATGACTACTTTCCTACCCCTTTCCGCGGGAACAGACGGCGATGAACGCCGCTGCTATCACCACCGAGCCCCGCCTCACCAGGAGAGCCTACTACCGTTTATGTTGCAAATGCAGGATGTTATGTCGAAGTCGATGCGCGACTTCAAAGAAGGCAGCATTGTTAAAGGGCGCATTCTGGAAATTCGACCACGGGAAGTGCTCGTGGATATTGGTTATAAGTCCGAGGGCGTGATCCCGACGGCCGAGTTCGACGACATCGAGTCGCTCGAAGTAGGTGACGAAGTGGAAGTGCTCCTCGAGCGCCTCGAGAACGATGAAGGAATGGTCGTTCTTTCGAAGGAAAAAGCCGCCTATCGCCAGAATTGGAACAAGATCGCTCAGGTCTTCGCCGGCGACGGATTGATCAAGGGCAAGGTGAAATCCGTGGTCAAGGGCGGCCTCATGGTCAACATCGGGGTGGAAGCTTTCCTGCCCGCATCGCAAATCGACATCATTCCCCCGCGCGATCTCCAGCAGTTCGTGGGCAACACCTACGATTTCAAAATCGTTAAAATCAACGACGACCGAAAAAACGTCGTGCTCAGCCGGCGCGAGCTGATCGAGCAGGAGCGAAGCGAGAAGCGCCAGAAGTTCCTCGAAGGCGTCAAAGTGGGCGATACCGTCTCCGGCGCGGTCAAGAACCTGACCGATTTCGGCGCGTTTATCGACCTCGGTGGGATGGATGGCTTGCTCCACATCACAGACATGACGTGGGGGCGTCTCGGCCACCCCAGTGAACTTCTGAAGGTGGGCCAGCAGCTCGAAGTCCTCGTGCTTGATATCAACAAGGAGAAAGAACGCGTTTCGTTAGGCCTGAAGCAGACTCAGAAGAATCCCTGGGACCAGATCGAAGAGCGCTTTCCCGCCGGCCAAAAGGTCAAAGGCAAGATTACCAACCTGGTGCCTTACGGGGCTTTCGTGGAATTGGAAGAAGGCGTCGAAGGCCTCATCCACGTCTCCGAGCTCTCGTGGACCAAGCGCATCATGCGGCCCTCCGATATCCTGACCGTCGGCCAGGAAGTGGAAGCGGTCGTCCTCGGAGTGAACAAGGAGGAGCAGAAGATTTCGTTAGGCCTGCGCCAGCTCGAGCCCAATCCGTGGGACGAGATCGAGAAGAAATTCACCATCGGCAGCCGAGTGAAGGGCCAGATCCGCAACATGACCGCCTACGGCGCGTTCGTGGAATTAGAAGACGGCATCGACGGCATGATCCACGTCTCGGATCTCAGCTGGACCCGCAAAATCAATCACCCGATGGAGGTCTTCAAAAAGAACGACGAAGTCGAAGCGGAAGTGATCGACATCGACAAGACCAACCAGCGCATCAGCCTTGGCATCAAACAGCTGAGCGACGATCCTTGGAAGAACATCGACGAGAAATACAAGA
>JBDTOL010000015.1:0-20107 GCA_039933235.1 Spartobacteria bacterium
GGCTCGGCCAGGCTGGCCACGATCGCGCGCTGCTCGGCCGACATCGGCTGCGGCGTCGAGACCACGCTTTGTTCCTTTTTCGGAAAGATGACCGACCGCATCGCCGGGGTGAGGTCGCCCTCAGATCCAGCGAACTGGGTTTGCAAATGTTCTCTCGAATATTCCAGGGTGACGAAGCGGTGACGATCGTGCGCTTGCCGCGTGGCGCGCAGCGGCTCGTCGCCGATCGCGTAGTAGCCGGAGCTGCTCGGGCCGTAATCGTGAGTCGCACTGCGGCCCCGGCCAATCGCGCCACGCCCGTCGAGATTCAGGCAAAACTCAACGCTGCCCGGCCGGAAGCTCTCCGCCCAATCGAGCGGCTGGCTGGTTTTGAAATCGTGCCACTCGATGCTGATCCCCATCTGCTCAAAGCTGCCGTAGAGCTGTTGCCAGCCGTGCCGCACATTGGTCCACGCAGCCTGGACTGGGAATTCGCCTTTCATTGCGTCATTCTGGGGTGGACGGTGAAGAATGCAAGGCTGCGCTCACGCGAGCTGGCGCAGCGGGAAGAGCGATTTCCGCTGGGACAGCGGACGCTAAATCGGTCAGGCGTTTCATTTGTCCTCGAAAAAATCGACAAACGAGCGACGCACTTTGAAGAAGGTTCGCTTCACGTCGTCCCGCGCCTGCCGGAAGGCTTGCTTGATCCGACGTTTCACGATGTTTTGATCGCCGTCGTCACCTTCGTTCGTCACGTCTGGACTCGGTTCATCGGTTTGTTCGTCCACCGCAGCCGCCTGGTCGCCGCCGCTGAAAAGCCCTTCGGTGCGGGTGATCGTGCCGTGGTTCGCGCCGATAAAGATTTTGCCGGCCGGCTCGCCGCCCTGGCGCTGCAGCGCCAAGATCCAGACAGGATTGCCTCGTTCATCCACCCGCAGGGTGTAATCGGCGGTCGCAAAGGTAACGTGCGATTTCTGCGCCGTCTGCTGCGCGATTGTAAACGCGCCGCTCGAATCGAGATTCAATTTCGAGGTGTCGATCGTGACGCCGACCGAGCCCTCAACCGCCGAACGCAGCGGCGTACGTTCCGAGCTGATCTTGCCGTTGCTCACTTCCACTTCGCGCACGCCGCCTTGCGCCTTCGGGTCGTCGAGCAGGACCTGCCAGGTCTCCGGTTGCGGATCGCCGTTCGTGCCGCTGACCGAGATGACATGGTTGACGAACTCGCGATTCAATTGTGTGCCGACCGTGCGCAAGGCCTGATAAGCGGTGGGCCGTTCCTGGGCGAAAGCCGATGTGCTGAGCAGGAGGAGGGCGAAAAGCCATTTCAACATGCAAAACTAGTGCATGCCTTTTCGCGGATTGCCAGCTTCGATCGTATCCCTTTTCGGCGAAAGAAAGTCCGCTCAAAGAGCGGAAACTCGTTGCGGCCTGGTGGTAAACTGGCCAGCTTTGGCAGCAACGGGCACAAGGATTGTTAGGCGCGCTCCCACTGGATGAGGAAAACGAAGAAACAAATCGAATTCTGCAGTCACACTGGGAATCTGGCCTTGCTCCGCAACTGCGTGCGGCGCTTTCTCGAATCGTTCCCCTTCTCGGAACGCCAGCGCACCCTGATGGTCCTCGGGGTCGACGAGGCCTGCACCAACATAATCCGCCACGCCTATCATTTGCGGGATGACCAGTTCATCTCCCTCTCTCTCGAGGGAAAGAACGACTGCGTCTGCCTTCGTTTGCGCGACTATGGCAAACAGGTCCCGGCCAAGGCCATGAAGAGCAGGCCGGCGGATCTGATCAAACCGGGCGGGCTCGGCCTGCATCTCATCCGCAACGCCTTTGACCAGGTCGATTACGTCCTGCGCAGCCGCGGCACCGAGCTGGTGCTGACGAAAAACCTGGATTAGCAAGACCAGCGTACGGACCAAATAGGCCCCGATGGCCCGAGCACGCTGCTGAACGACCTCACAGTCGGAAGTGAGGTCCCTTCTTTCTAGCAAACACGAACTGAAAATGAGGTCCCTCGTCGTCTCCGCGACTCAGGAGGACAAGTTCTTTCGAGCGAGCCGGTGATCGCGGATTTTCTTTATCCTGATAATCCTGTAAATCCTGTCTAATTTCTCCGATGCCCGCTGTCGTTCCATCTCCATCCGCACCTGACCCGGCATTCGAAATCTCGCTGCGTCCCCCGATGTTCAGCGAGTTCACCGGCCAGGAAAAGGTCTGCGAACGGCTCGCGGTGCTGGTCGAAGCGGCCAAAAAAAGGGGAGACGTCCTCGAGCACATCCTGCTGAGCGGACCGCCCGGGCTCGGGAAAACGACGCTCGCTCACATCATCGCCAACGCGATGGGTGTGAACATCAAGAACACGAGCGGGCCTGTGATCGAGAAGGCGGGCGAGCTGGCGGGGCTGCTAACCAGTCTCGAAAAAGGCGACGTGCTTTTCATTGATGAGATCCATCGGCTCCAGCCGACGATCGAAGAATATCTCTATCCCGCGATGGAGGACTACAAGCTCGACATCATCATCGACCAGGGACCGCAGGCACGGAGTCTGCAGTTGCGCCTGCCGAAGTTTACCCTTATCGGCGCGACAACGCGTTCGGGGATGTTGAGCGCGCCTCTCCGTTCGCGCTTCGGCATGACGGCGCGACTCGATTACTACAGCGCCGAGGAAATGCAGAAGATCATCCTGCGCAGCGCGGGACTCTTGAACGTGGAGATCGATCCGCCGGGCGCGGCCGAGATCGCCACCCGCACCCGTGGCACACCGCGAACCGCGAATAATCTACTGCGCTGGGTGCGCGACTACGTCCAGGTGAAAGCGGACGGCCGCATCACTGCCGAGCTGGCGGATCGCGCCCTCACGATGCTCGAGATCGACCGGGACGGTTTCGATCAGTGGGACAAGCGCATCATCGAGACATTGATCTACAAATTCAACGGCGGCCCGGTCGGGCTAAGCTCGCTCGCGGTGGCGGTCGGGGAAGAGGCCGGGACGCTTGAGGAAGTGAACGAGCCCTACCTGATCATGGAAGGCTACATCAAGCGCACCGCGCAGGGGCGGGTCGCTCTGCCTAACGCCTACCGAAAACTGGGATTGAAGGTGCCGGCGGGTCCGCAGAGCGAATTATTCGGTTCGTAAGATGCACGCGCGGGGAAAGATTCCGGGGAGCACTCGCGCCTCATGAATGCGGAGACCGATCTTTTCCCCGACGTCCAAAAGGTCCTGAGCGTCGCAGAACTGACCCGCTCGATTCGCAACCTGCTGGAGAACCGCTTCGGCGCCGTCTGGGTGCAGGGGGAAATTTCCAATTACAAGAAACACCCGTCGGGTCACCAGTATTTCACACTGAAGGACCAGCGCGCCGCGATCAACTGCGTGATTTTCCGCAACACCCTCCCGCTCTTTCCCAGCCCGCTGACCGACGGGATGCAGGTGCAGGTTTATGGGAACATCACAGTCTTCGAAGCGCGCGGGCAATATCAGCTCAGCGTGCAGATCCTGCAGTCGCGCGGGCTCGGGTTATTGCAGGCGAAATTCGAGGCGCTCAAGCGCAAACTCGATGGCGAAGGCCTTTTCGAGCAGGCGCGGAAACGGCCGCTGCCGCGATTTCCTCGCCGGATCGGTATCGTCACCTCGCCGAGTGGCGCGGCCATCCAGGACATACTCAACGTCCTGCGACGGCGCGCACCGGGGGTCGAAGTGCTGATCAGCCCGGTGCGGGTGCAGGGAGCCGGCGCCGCGCTCGAGATCGCCACGGCGCTGCGCGAGCTGAGCGCGCCGAACCAGGCTTGGAGACCGCTCGACGTCCTCGTCCTCGCACGCGGCGGCGGGAGCATCGAGGACCTCTGGGAATTCAATGAGGAGATCGTGGCCCGGGCGATTTTTCATTCGACGATTCCCGTCGTATCGGCGGTCGGTCACGAGGTGGATTTTACGATAGCGGATTTCGTGGCCGACCTGCGCGCGCCCACCCCGAGCGCGGCCGCGGAGTTGATCGTGCCGGACGTGCGCGATCTGGCAAGACGGATTCGCGAATTACAGAATTGCCTCGGCAAATGCTGGCGGGAATTTCTCGGCCGCGCGCGCACCCGGCTCAACGCTGCCTCGGAGAAAGCGCTCTTCCGTGAGCTGACCGGGCGGTTGCGGAGTTCCCAGCAGCACCTCGACCTGGCAAACGAATCGCTCCAGCGCAGGGTCGAGCAACGGCGTTCCCACGAGCGCACCCGGCTAACGAACGCGCAGCTGGCCTTAAAGGCCCACAACCCCGCCCGGGAATTGGCCGCCCGGCGGCAGCGGTTGCAGGAAATCAGCCGCCGCCTGGGCGATTGCTCAAAGCAGCGCCTGACGGAGGCACGCGACCGCTGGGACCGGAGCGCGGGGATGCTGCGCATTCTTGGCCCGCAAGCGACCCTCGAGCGTGGCTATAGCATAACGATGGATATAAAGGGCAACGTGGTTCGGTCGCCGGCGGGTATCAAAGAGAAGAGTGAACTTTTAACATTGCTCGGCGGTGGCCATAAGATTCAGAGCACGGTCAACAAGATAAATTGATCACTCAGCCCACACTTGACGCGAGTCGACGGGCCTTCTGGCTGAGCGTTACTCTCGTTTTGGCCGTTTTGACCCTGTACTGGCCTCTCACTCGTTACGGTTTCGTCAACTTTGACGACGACGAATATGTCACCGCCAATCCTCATGTCCTTCACGGCATAACCCCCAGCGCGGTCAAATGGGCCTTTACCACCGGGCATGCCAGCAATTGGCACCCGGTGACTTGGTTATCCCATATGCTGGACTGCCAATTGTTTGGCGGTGGCAATGCCGGTGCAATGCACCTGATAAACATCCTTTTCCATGCTGCAAACTCTGTCCTCCTTTTCTTGATATTTCGCCAGGCTACCGGGCGCGAATGGCGGAGCTTGGGTGTTGCGGCCCTTTTCGCATTTCATCCTTTGCATGTGGAGTCGGTCGCCTGGATAGCCGAGCGCAAGGATGTCCTGAGCACCTGCTTTTGGCTCTTGGCCATGGCTTGTTACATCCGTTACGCCAAGACGGGACGCTATCTTTATTACTGGGGATGTTTTTTCCTCTTCACCATCGGCCTCTTGGCCAAGCCGATGCTGGTCACCTTCCCGGCAGTGCTTTTGCTGCTCGATTTTTGGCCGTTAAAACGTCTGTTGAAGAAAACCTGGCCAAACCAGCTGATCGAAAAAATTCCTTTTTTGGTCATGGCCCTCGCTTCCAGTTTGGTAACCTTTCTGGTCCAGAGACAGGTCGCGGTGGTGAAACTGGAGCAGCTATCGCTCGACCTTAGAGTCGCGAACGCGATCACGAGCTACATCGGATATCTCGGCAAGACCTTCTGGCCTATCAAGCTCGTTTTCTTTTACCCTCACCCTCTCACCCACCCCACCTATGAACTGATTCTCAGCGGTCTCGCGCTCGCGGCCCTGACAACCGGTGCGTGGGTGTTGCGGAACCGAATGCCCTACCTCCTTTTCGGATGGTTTTGGTATCTCGGAACCTTGCTCCCGGTGATTGGGCTCGTCCAAGTCGGGTCCCAGGAAATGGCCGATCGCTACACCTACATTCCGCTCATCGGCATCTTCGTGGCTCTAATTTGGGGCTTGAGCGATTTTCTCGCCCGCCCGCAGTCTCTTCGCATTGGGGCGCCCGTCCTGACGAGCCTCGCCATCATCTGCTGCGCGATCGTGACGAATCATCAGGTCCGTTATTGGAAGGATAGTGTGACTCTCTTTAACCACGCCCTTGCCTTCACAAGCAAGAATCTTGTGGCAAACATCAACATCGGCGCCGCTTACATGCAACAGGGTCAGAATGCGCAGGCCCTCCAGCACTATCTCGCGGCTTTGCAGATCAAGCCCGATAACGCTAAAGCGCAGTATAACCTGGGGCTCGCCCTGGCCAGCCTGGGCCGCATGGACGAAGCGGTAAAGCACTACCGAATTGCCCTCCAGATAGACCCCTCCTATACCAAAAGCCTGCAAGCGCTGGCTGATACCCTCCTCAAAAGCGGAAAAATTTCCGAGGCGGTGCAGTATTATAAAAGCGTTCTGCAAATGAACTCGGCCAACACGGCCGTCCAATTAGTTCTCGGCAATACGCTCCTTGGCACCGGCGATACCGAAGGCGCGATCGAACACTTGCGGGCGGTGGTCAAGATCGAGCCGGACAACTTTGAGGCCCAATTAAATCTGGCCAGCGCTTTGGCCAGCGACGGAAAGTTAATGGAAGGGATTGCCGGCTACCAAACGGCCCTGCGCCTCGAGCCAGGTTCCGCTCTGGCGCACTACCAGTTTGGCACCGCCTTGCTTGGCGCCCACCGCGAGAAAGAGGCGCTCCGGGAGTTACGCGAGGCGTTGCGACACAGTCCGGAATCTGCCCTTACTTTGGACAAGCTGGGATGGATTTTAAGCACCAGCACCGAGGCCGCGTTGCGCAACGGAAAAGAGGCAGTCGCGTTCGCTCAGCGTGCTTGCCAACTTACGAACAACGCTAATCCACTCACCCTGTCGACCTTAAGCGCGGCTTACGCTGAGGAAGGACAGTTCGACCAAGCCATCGCGAGTGCTGAGAAAGCAAAGTCACTCACCGGCCCGGACAAGAATCCGAGCCTCTTCGCCTTAATTAATCGCCAGCTATCCTTCTACCGGGGTCACCGCTCGTTTAGGAACGACAGCTAACTTCGGCGCCCGGGGGCGGGGCTCAACAGAGTCCCGATTATAGTGGATTCAACGGCACCTGGGTTGCACCCAACCATGTTGCGGAAGGCACGAAAATATCCGCGTCCGTGGGCCCGCCCGTCTTGCCGAAAACCTGGAAAGCAGAATTGCACTTTTCGACGGTCCCGCTAATATCGGCCCGAATGACAATTGCCTTTTTGCCTTTCCAGACTCCACCCTTTGCCGTCTGATCGGTGGAATAAGTGCCCTCCGTAGCCCCAAATCCGTCCGCGATCAAAGGAAAGTTGGGGTTGGACGTGTCGGTCAGGTTATTCACGTAAGCGAAATTATTCTCTCCAGATACAAGGGTCGTGCCAGCGTCCGATGACACCTCGTCTGGAGCCGTTGGGGTCCAGGCAGATTTGGCCAGGTAAAACACTTTTTCAGTCGAGATGTATTGTGGGACCAGTTGAGCAAACGCGTCATTGGCGGTCGTTGTTGCGACGGGGAACTTCCCGTCGTTGTCGGTCGCGAAGAGTTTCAGTCCTAAACCGACCTGCTTGGCATTGGACAAATCTTTGGTTTGATTCGCCCGCTCGGTGACGGCGTTAAAAACCGGCAGCGCAATGCTGGCAAGAATGGCGATGATCGTGATTACGACCAGGAGTTCGATGAGGGTGAATGCTGATGTATTTTTTTTCATGGGTGGTGGTTGACGGCGGCGAGAGTGAGCGATTGTTGAAAATCGGTCAAGTGCTAAATTTCGAAAGTTTTACGGAGGTTTTCGTTCTCGGCCTTTTTGGCCTAGCGTCGGACCGCAGAAAAGGAACTCTTGTCGCCTGAGCTGTCCCAGCGCAGGAAGCCAGTCTCTCCTGTACTTGCCGGTCCCATCCGCTGGGACAGCGGACGCTACAGATGCAGCACCACCTGTGTTATTCGGCTTTTTCCGGCGCTGTCTCGGCCACTTCGCGTTTGAACCCGATTACCGCCAGGGGCGGCAGGTTGACCACGATGGAGTGCGTGCGGCCCTGCCATTCAACCGCATCCGCCTCCACGCCGCCCAAGTTGCCCACGTTGCTCCCGCCGTAGGTCTCGCCATCAGTATTGATGATCTCGCGATAGAAGCCCCCGCCAGGGACGCCCATCCGGTAGTTGTAACGCACTACCGGCGTGGCGTTGACGGCGAAGACTAGCAGCTCCCCCTCCCGCGAACGGCGCAGGAACGCCACCACGCAGTTGTCGGCGTCGTGGAAATCGATCCACTCGTAGCTTTCATGGGAATCGTCCATGTCCCAAAGCGCGGGCTCGCTCCGGTAGACATGGTTGAGGTGCTGGACGAGACGACGCAACCCGTCGTGCCGCGGCAGGTCATTCAGATCCCAATCGAGCCCGCGGTCGTGATTCCACTCGCGGAACTGGCCAAACTCGCAGCCCATGAAGAGCAGCTTCTTGCCCGGATGGGCAAACATCCAAGCGTAGAACATCCGCAGATTGGCAAACTTTTGCCATTCATCGCCCGGCATCTTGTTGATCAGCGAGCCTTTCCCGTGCACGACCTCGTCGTGGCTGAGCACGAGAACGAAGTGCTCCTGAAAAGCGTACATGATAGAAAAAGTCACGTTCCCCTGGTGAAAACGCCGGTAGATCGGGTCGAGCGCCATGTAATGGAGGAAGTCGTGCATCCAGCCCATGTTCCATTTAAAGCCGAACCCGAGCCCGCCGAGATAAGTCGGTCGCGAAACACCCGGCCAGGCGGTTGATTCCTCGGCGATCGTCATGACGCCGGGGAAACTCTCGTAGCACCACTCGTTGGTCTGTTTCAGGAAAAAGACAGCCTCGAGATTTTCGCGGCCGCCGAAAGCATTCGGGATCCATTGACCCGGCTCGCGCGAGTAATCCAGATAAAGCATGGAGGCGACTGCATCCACGCGCAGACCGTCGATGTGATATTTGTCGAGCCAGAAGAGCGCGTTAGCGGTGAGAAAATTGCGCACTTCGTTGCGCCCAAAATTGAAGATGAGCGTGCCCCAATCCTGGTGCTCGCCCTGTCTCGGGTCGGCGTGCTCGTAGAGATCGGTCCCGTCAAACTCCGCCAGGCCGTGTGCGTCTTTCGGGAAATGCGCCGGCACCCAATCCACGATGACGCCAATCCCGGCGCGATGACAGGCGTCGATGAAATGCCGCAGCTCGTCCGGGTTCCCGAAACGGCTGGTCGGCGCGTAATAATTCGTCACCTGGTAGCCCCAAGAGCCTTCAAAAGGATGCTCGGCGATCGGGAGGAGCTCGATATGCGTGAACCCCATCTCAAGCACATACGGGAGAAGTGTCTCGGCAAATTCGAGGTAGCTGAGGAAGCGGTTGCCCTCCTCGACCTTGCGTTGCCACGAGCCGAGATGGACCTCGTAAATGCTGACCGCGCTGCGCTGCCACTCCTTCGTCCGGCGCTCCGTCATCCACTGCTCATCGCTCCACTTGTAGCGCTCGAGGTCGCAAACCATCGAAGAAGTCTGGATCCCGTGCTGACTAAAAAACCCGAATGGATCGCTTTTTAAAAGAAGCGCCCCGCTCGCGGTCTTGATCTCAAATTTGTAGTGCGCGCCCTCCTCCACTCCCGGAATGAAAATCTCCCACGCGCCATTGCCGACGAGCTTGCGCATCGGATGCACGCGGCCGTCCCAGAAGTTGAAGTCGCCGACCACGCTGATCCGGCTGGCGTTCGGCGCCCAAACCGCAAAATAGGTCCCGCGTTCGCCCCCGATCTCGCGCAGATGCGCGCCGAATTTGTCGTAGAGCCGCTTGTGATTCCCCTCGGCAAAAAGGTGCAGATCGACCTCCCCCATGATCGGGCCGTAGCTGTAGGGATCGCGCAGGAGCTGCTCGGAGCCGTCGAACGCCAACACCTTGACGAGGTAGGGAAAATCGCGCGATTCATTGGGAATCGTCGCTTGGTAAAGCCCCTCGATGTGGAGCCTCTCCGCTGGATAGCTTTGCGCCTGATCCTTCGCCGAGACGATCTCGATCTCCTTCGCTTCCGGACGGAAAACGCGAATCACCAGGTCGTCGCCCGCGCGATGCGGGCCGAGCACCCGGAACGGATCGGAATGAGAAGCGTGGAGGAGGGCGGCGATTTCGTTCGGGTCGATCGGGTGAATGGCAAATGAACTCATCGCCCTAAACTTAAATGCATCTGCCAAGATTTCCTCCGCCGATTGAAAAACGCTCGCCCGGCGGTGTTGTCGCGCCTAACGACAGGACCGCGAACGATCCGGGATTCGCGCCACGGCTGGCGATTCCGATAGGCGGTGGATTATCCGTTGGGGCGCACGAGGCAAAACTTGTTTTCGCCTGGGCGCGCAGGTGCGAATGCGAATTCGCGTCGAGCTTTTCGTTTCCAATTGCCGCCACCTCAACGATATTTAACGCGATGGATGAGAAACAAATCGATCCCGCCGATGCCCTCTTGCGCACCTACAGCGCGGGCGGCGGAATCAACTACCTCGACGCCGCGGCCACCCTGCCGTCGCGGCCTGCGATCGACTCTGCCTGCGTTGAGCTGCTCAGCCTCCTCTTCCCCGGTTTTCATGGGGAACCGGTCGTGCATCCCGGTGATTTGCCCGCTCTGACCCGGAGCCGAATCCGCTCGCTGCACGCGCGGCTCCACCCTGAGATGTGCAAAAGCCTGGCCCGTCACGGCGGGAACGGCTCGGTCGAGCCCGATGCCGATCGCATCCTGCGCGCCTTTTTTTCCAGGCTCGCCAGCGTACGGGAGATGCTCTGGACCGATATCGACGCGGCCTACGAAGGCGATCCCGCTTCGACCAGCTTTGAGGAAGTCATCCTCGCCTACCCGTCGCTCGAGGCGATCGCGATCCAGCGGCTCGCCCATATTCTTTACCGGGCCGATCTGCCACTGATTCCGCGGATGATGACGGAATGGGCGCATGGCCGCACTGGCATCGATATTCACCCGGGCGCGCAGATCGGGAGCCATTTCTTCATCGATCACGGCACCGGCGTGGTCATCGGAGAGACCTGCGTGATCGGCTCCCACGTAAAGCTCTATCACGGAGTCACGTTAGGCGCGCGGAGTTTCCAGAAGGACGAGGAAGGCCACATTAAAAAGGGCGGCAAACGCCACCCCAACGTGGAAGATCACGTCACAATCTACCCCAACTCGACCGTGCTCGGCGGCGAGA
Organism: Spartobacteria bacterium; assembly: GCA_039933235.1. Taxonomy (GTDB): domain Bacteria; phylum Verrucomicrobiota; class Verrucomicrobiia; order Chthoniobacterales; family UBA10450; genus Palsa-1392. The sequence goes on from JBDTOL010000015.1 coordinate 10,863, forward strand.
CGGTGATTGGCGCGCGTAGCACGATCGGCGGTAACGTCTTCCTCACCCAGAGTGTGCCCCCAGATTCGCTCGTCGCCTACGACGGCAAGCCGTTTCAGATCATGCTCAAGCGCGATCGGATCGGGCGCGAGTCCGGCGCTCCAGTCGAGCGATGATCTATCTCGATTACAACGCGACCACGCCGCTCAGCTCCGCGGCCCGTCGCGCGATGCAGCCGTTTCTCGAGGGAAAATTCGGCAATCCCTCCAGTGTTCATCGCGCCGGGCGCGAGACGCGGGCCGCAGTCGACGACGCGCGCGACCAGTTGGCTTCCTTGCTCGGCGCGAAACCACACGAGATCATCTTCACCGGCGGCGGAACCGAAGCGAACAACCTCGCGCTCCTCGGCCTCGCTCGGCGTCTCGCCCCCAACGGGAGGCATCTGATCAGCAACCGGGCCGAACATCATGCCGTGCTGCATACCCTGGAGCACTTGGAAAAACGCGAGGGCTTCGAGGTGACGTGGCTCGAGCTTTCCCCGGAGGGCTTGATCGATCCGGATGCCCTCGAAAGCGCGATCCGGCCCGAGACCACGCTGGTCTCGATCATGACGGCGAATAACGAGACCGGCGTCATTCAGCCAATGGCGGAGATCGCTGTTCGTTGCCAAAAGCATGGCGTCTTACTGCACAGCGACATGGTGCAGTCTTTCGGCAAGTTGCCGACGGATTTATCGGGGATCGATGCGGCCAGTTTCGGCGCGCATAAATTTTACGGGCCAAAAGGCGTCGGGTTTCTTTATCTGCGCTCTGGTTTGCCGATCGATCGCATCCAATTCGGTGGCTCCCACGAAAGTGAGCGCCGGCCGGGCACGGAAAACGTCCCAGCCATTGCCGGGATGGCGGCGGCCGCTGATGAAACGTTGCGCGACTTGCCTGCTGAACAGGAGCGAGAGAAAGAATTGCGCGACAAACTTTGGCGCGGCCTCGAGCAGGTCTCGCCCGGCATTCAACAAAACGCCGCGACCGCGCCGCGACTCGGAAACACTCTCAACGTCAGTTTTCCCGGATTCTCCTCCGAGACTCTTCTCATGGCGCTCGATCTGGAAGGGATCTGCGCCTCGAGCGGCTCGGCCTGCATGGTCGGGTCGGTCGTGGCGTCGCACGTCCTGCTCGCGCTCGGTCTCCCGCCAGAGCGCGCCGCCTCGGCTATTCGCTTTTCGTTAGGCAAAGAAACGTCCGCTTCTGAAATCGAACAAACGGTGGCGGCGGTGAATCGCATTCTGGAGCGACGCAATTCCCGCGTGCGCTCCGAACCGGCGCCCCATGCTGTCGTTTAGTCAGCTCGAATTTTCGCTCGCTTCTCGCCTCCCCGCGCGACCGCCCGGTCGCGACCCGGCGCTCGAAGCTCTCGCGCGCGATCTCCTCCTCCAGCAGGGCGCCCCGGCGCTCGCCGCCCGCGTCGTGGTCGAATGGTCGTCCCGCCTCCGCACTGCAGCGGGCCGCGCCGAGTATCGTCTTGCGCGCGTCCTGCTCAATTGCCGTCTCTGCGCGCACGGCGAAGAGGAGATTGATCGCACGCTGCGCCACGAGCTGGCGCATCTCCTCGCCCGATCCCGGGCCGGCCGCCGGCGGGTCGCGCCTCATGGAGCCGAGTGGCGCCGGGCCTGCGCGGGTCTCGGGATCCCGGATGAAACGCGCTGCCACAATCTTCCCTTCCCCACCCGGCGGCTGGAACGCCGTTACCTTTACGTCTGTGTGCATTGCCGGCGTGAGTTCCCACGCACCCGTCTACTCCGGCGCACCTCGGCCTGCCTCGCCTGCTGCCGCGCTTTCAACCATGGGCGCTACGACCGACGCTTCAGGCTGCAGCTCGTTAGGCGAGCGCACGCGACTCGTCCGGCAGCTGCTGGAGCGAAGGCGACTCGCCGTCGCGAACTTTCCTCCGCCGTGTGAGCAAAAGAATTGGCGATTTTTGTCTGCACACGCTCTCGCATCGCGGCGGGTCGCCGCGCTCGGCACGCGAGTCGCGTGCGCTCCCCGGAGCTCTTGCGCCACATGCTTTCTGATTTCGCGCGCTACAGTTTCCGCGGAACGATCAATGATTCTTTGGCAAAAACAGGCGACGACATCTTGGCTCGCGGCGAATGAGACCAGCTTGGAGATTCTCGCCGGCAGCGATCTCGCGATCATCGCACGACCGGGCAAGCCACGAACTCTCGTCCAAGTCACTTGCCGCGATCGAGTGGCAGCCAGGAAGCTGCGGGAGACCTTTGGCGGAACCGTCCGTCCTTGCCCGCGTTTCTGGGCACGCCCTCAAAAGCCGCATGCACCGTTCCGGATTGGGCGCCGGTTGGAGATCGTGAGTGAGCGAAGCGGTCCTCCACGGGAAAACGATACCCGGCAGCTCGTCATTCCAGCCGCGGGCGCCTTCGGCACAGGCGAACACGCCACCACCGCCATGTCGTTGCGCCTGCTCGAGGCATCCTCGCGCAAGCTCGCGCCCGGTTGGCGTCTGCTCGACGCCGGGACCGGCACCGGCATCCTTGCTCTTGCGGCGCGGCGTTTCGGCGCGGGCAGGGTGCTTGGCTTGGACAACGATCCGCGCGCCATCGCGCACGCCCGCTCCAACGCGCGGCTCAATCGCATCTCACGCGCTTCGTTCACTGCCGCGGACGTGCTCAACTGGAAACCGGCACACCGTTACGACTTCATCACGGCAAATCTCTTCAGCGAGCTGTTGATCGCTGCGCTCCCGAGTCTCCTCCGCGCCTTGCACAAAAGCGGTGGCCTAATCGCCTCCGGTATTCTGCGCGACCAAGCCAATTCCGTCACGCGCGCCCTGCGTCGTCATGGGTTCCAACTCCAGCAACAACGGCGTCGCGGCAAATGGGTCGCACTCCAAGCCGCGCGTGGTTGACGACATGGCGGAAAGGGCGCGCCCCGGCACGTTTCAAAACCTAGTTGAACCCTCGTTAGCGGCAGCTACCTTCCGCCTGTCCGAGCGACTTCCGATTGCCTGCAAACCGCGGCTTAATCCGTCGAGCCGCTCCGATTCCCTTTATGCAGGCTGAAGAACTTTCTTACGTCATCGTGACGCCCTACACGATGCGCAAATCGCGCACCGGCGGCATTGTTTCCCGACTCATTTCCCGCACCGGCCTCGACCTCGTCTGCGGCCGGATGTTCGCACCGGGCGAGGAGCTCGTTAGGCGCTATACCGAGGGCATCGTCACTTCGAAGGATCCGCGGCATCGCGCCACGCAAGAGCTGATCAAAGCCTACGTGCAAAAGAACTTTACCGGCGAACGCGACGGACAGCGTTCGCGCGTTTTGCTCCTCGTTTTCCGCGGCGACGGCGCGATTGAGAAGATTCGGCACGTCGTCGGGCATATCGTGCACGAACGGACCAGCGGCGAGACGATCCGCGACACCTACGGCGATTACATCACGGATGAAAACGGCAAGGTGACTTACTTCGAGCCGGCCGTGCTCGCCTCCCTCGATGCGGAGTCGGTCGAGGAAAACCTGAAGCTTTGGGCGGAATTCTCCGACTCCGACGGCGGCATCCTCGACGACGTCATCACCTACCCGGCGGGCGCAAAAATCGAGAAATCGCTCGTCCTGATCAAGCCCGATAATTTCAAATTCCCCAACATCCGGCCGGGCGGCGTGATCGAGGTCTTCTCGCGCACCGGCCTCTACATTGTCGGGTTCAAGGTGCACCGGATGAGCGTCGGCCAGGCGGAGGAATTCTACGGCCCGGTGCTCGGAGTTTTGCGCGACAAACTTGGGGCCGAGAAAGGCCGTGAGGCGTGGGAGGATATCGTCGAGTTCATGTCGGGCGGCCGGCCGAGCGCGACGAGCGACGCCCAGCGGACGGCTCCGGGAACCGAGAAATGCATCGCGATCGTTTACCAGGGGGAAGACGCGGTCCGAAAAATCCGCGACGTGCTCGGGCCGACCGATCCGAGCAAGGCGCCCCCGGGCTCCATCCGGCGAGAATTTGGGCAGACGATCATGATCAACGCCGCGCATGCCTCCGATTCGGCCGAGAACGCGAAGCGGGAAATGGGAATCGTGCAGGTGACCGAGAACAACTTGAAACCTTTGATTGAAAACTTCTATGCGCGCCGATAGCTTGCGCTCCCCTTTTTCAAACTTTACGATGAACGATTTAGTCATGGACATTTCTAGCCGCGCCGCTCAACTCACTCCCTCCCTTACCCTCTCGATCGACAGCAAAGCCAAGGCGATGAAAGCCGAAGGGATCGACATCTGCGGCTTCGGCGCCGGGGAGCCCGATTTCGATACGCCCGAGCATATCAAACAGGCTGCGATTGCCGCGCTCGAACAGGGTTTTACCAAATACACGCCCAGCTCCGGTCTGCCGGAATTGCGCCAGGCGATCTCGGAAAAATTCGCGACCGACAACGGCCTCGAGTATCGCCCGAGCCAGGTCATCGTGAGCAACGGCGCCAAGCATTCCTGTTACAACGCGATCCTCGCCACCTGCGAACCGGGCGACGAAGTGATCATCCCGTCACCCTACTGGGTCAGCTATCCCGACATGGTGCGCCTGGCCGGGGCCGAGCCCGTCATCGTGCAGACGAACGAGCGCAACGGCTGGAAGATGACGGCCGAGGAATTCGAGAATGCGATGACACCGCGGACCAAGATGGTCATCATCAACAGCCCGGGTAACCCGAGCGGTTCAGTCTATACCCGCGAGGAATTGGAGGCGATCGTCGAGGTCGCGGCTGAGGAAGACATCTACATCCTCTCCGACGAGATTTACGAGAAGCTGGTTTACGATGGGGCGGAACACGTCAGCATCGCCTCGCTCTCCAAGGCCGCCTACGACCTCACCATCACGGTGAACGGTTTTAGCAAATCCTACGCGATGACCGGGTGGCGTCTCGGCTACATGGGCGCGCCGGAAGCGATCGCGAAGGCGGTCGACTCGATCCAGAGCCATAGCACCTCGAATCCCTGCGCCTTTGCGCAGAAGGGCGCGGTTGCAGCGCTCAAGGGCGACCAGCAACCGCTCTCCGACATGCACGACGAATTCGATATGCGGCGCAACTACATGTATGACCGCATCGCGAAGATCGCGAACATCACCGCGGTCAAGCCGCTGGGCGCATTCTACATCCTGGTCAACATCAGCCAGCTCGGGTTGACCTCGCAGAATTTCTCCGATCGGCTCCTGAGCAAGGCGAACGTGGCCGTCATCCCCGGCGCTGCCTTCGGCGACGATCGCACGATCCGCCTGAGCTACGCGACGAGCATCGACGTGATCAAGAAGGGTCTCGATCGGTTCCAGGATTTCTGCCGCACCCTGTAAGGCTGGGCACACCGTGCCCTGCTTATGGGGTCGCTTGCCGACCAACGTTTCTGTCATCCCGTTCCGGCGAAGCACGGAGACGGACCCCGCAGTGCAATAGACGCGGGCTCCACGATGAGAAAACGCAGATTGCAGTTGGAAGGTCCCTCTCCGTCCTGCGGCGGATCGGGATGACAACGCTCGAAAAAACGAGCACATAATAATGGCCGCCGGCTCTTTCGCTCTTCTCCTGCACGCGCACCTGCCGTTCGTTAGGCACCCGGAGCACGAGGATTTTCTCGAAGAAGACTGGCTCTTCGAGGCGATCACTGAAACCTATTTGCCGCTCCTGCGCCTGCTGCGTGGCTTGGCGGACGAGGGCGTCGACGCCAAGCTGACCTTGTCCCTTACCCCAACGCTCGGGGCAATGCTGCGCGACGATCTGCTCCAGCAACGTTACCTGCGTCATCTCGAGCGCTCGATCGGGCTGGCCGAGCAGGAGATGGAGCGCAATCGTCACCAGCTCCAGCTCGCCGGCTTGTCTCGCTTTTACGCGGACTTCTTTACCGCCGCGCGCGAATTTTTCGATGGCCCCCTGCAGCGCGATATCGTGAAGGCGTTTCGCGAGCTGCAGGAGGCCGGGCAGATCGAACTCATCGCGAGTGCCGCGACGCACGGATTCCTCCCCCTGATGCAGGATCTTCCCGAAGCCCAGCGCGCGCAGATCGAGATCGGCTGCGACAGCTATTGCGAGATGTTCGGCTGCGAGCCGCGCGGGTTCTGGCTGCCGGAGTGTGGTTATTGTGAAGGGCTCGATGTTCTCCTGCAGGAGGCGAACCTCCGCTGGTTCGTGCTTGATACGCACGGGCTCATGTTCGCCCGACCGCGTCCGCGCCACGCCATCTACGCGCCCTGCTACACGCCGTCGGGGCCGGCTGCGTTCGCGCGTGACGCCGAATCGAACCGCGAAGTCTGGAGCGGCGAATCGGGTTACCCAGGCGATCCGGCCTATCGCGATTTTTACCGCGATCTGGGGTTCGATCGATCGGAGGAAGAGCTGCGACCCTTCCTTCGCCCCGAGGGTGTGCGGAAGTTTACCGGCCTCAAATACCATCGGGTCAGCGGCCGGACTGCGGAGAAGGAACTCTACGATCCCGCCTGGGCCCGCGCCGCCGCGGATGAGCATGCCGGCGATTTTTTCACCAAACGCCAAACGCGCTTTCGTGAGCTGCGCGAGCTAAACTTTGCTCCGATCATCGTCAGCCCGTTCGATGCCGAGCTTTTCGGCCATTGGTGGTTCGAAGGTCCGCGCTTTCTCGAAAGCTTCCTCCGGCGCGCGGCCCGCGAGCAGGCCGATTTTCAGCTCACCACGCCGACAGAGTTCCTCTCCGCTCATCCGTCGCATCAGGTCGTTAGGCCAAATCCATCGAGCTGGGGAGAAGACGGCTTCAACAGCGTCTGGCTGGACGAAGCGACGGCCTGGATCTATCCGCCGTTGCACGCCGCGACCCGCCGGATGACAGAGATCGCGCGGGAACAGCGCGACACGACCGATCCGCTGATCGAGCGCACACTGCGCCAGGCTGCGCGTGAACTCCTCCTCGCCCAGGCGAGCGACTGGGCGTTCCTGATCAAGACTGGCAGCGCGTCGGCCTACGCGACAGAACGGACAAAGAATCATCTCACACGGTTCGGCCGACTCGCCGAACAGTTGCCGGCGGGCCCAATCGACCTCGAATTCCTTGGTGAATGCGAAGAGCGCGCTAACATCTTCCCCGTCCTGAACTGGCGCCATTATCTCTAGCTCATCATCCCATGCGCATCGCCTTTCTCCTCTTCGCCCTCGGCCTCGCTGCCGCCATCGCGCAGGAATCTCCTTCACCCTCGCCTTTTCCTGTGCCCTCGTCGTCGCCCCCCGCCTCTTCGTCGCCCGCGCCATTGCGGAAGGTGCCGCTTCGCTTCGCATTGCCGCCGTTCGAAGGGACGATCAGCCTCGGGATTTATGATTCCGCCGGCAAGCTCGTCCGCGTCCTCCACCGCGAGGACGATGTGGCGGACTTCACTGCCGGGCACGATGCGCTCGAGACGACATGGGATGGAACCGATGAAGCGGGCCATCCGCTGCCAGACGGAAAATACAGCGCGCGCGGTTACGTGGTGGGCGATCTAAAGGTCGAGGGAATCGACTATTTCTTTAACGACTGGGTGACCGATGAAACCTCACCGCATCTCCTTCGATTGACTCAGCTCTGGATGGAGAACGGGCAGTTGCTGGTGAATGCGGATCTGCCGGGCGACAAGAAATCGGCGTTTCTCTGCGACCAGACGACAGGGGCGATTTTGAACGAAACGACCCCGGTAATCGGCGTCCACTGCAAGCATACCCCGACCTACCCCAACATCGTCGATTGCGCCGAAGGCAAGGATGGAACGATTTGGTTCGTCGCGTCGCTCGATCCACAAGGACCGCGCCAGGTGAAACAGGTCGCGAGAAACCGGGAGGTCCTGCGACGGCTGGATTACGCGGCCGGGGATCCGCCACCGGAGCGGATTGAGGCCTCGACCACGGACGAGAAGATTTTCCTCCTCGAGCAGGACGCGCGGCGGCAGCGTTTCCGCGGCCTGGCGCTGGTGCGGACGACGACCGACGGCATTGAAGGACCCGTCTCGGATTGGAAAAGCCTCTTTCAAAAGGAAATTATCCCCCATCAGAATTTCGGCGTCGAAAACGGGAAGCCAGTCGCCTCCGCGACCGCGCCGGCGCAACCGCAAAAATTCTCGCAGAAGTTGCGAGCCGATCCCCTGCAGCACGATGCGCCCGGGAAAGTGGAGCTAACGGTGGGATTCGATGAGGACGGCAGTTTCCTGCAGACGGCGGATGGTCTTCCGCTGCGCACAATCAGTGACACCCAGCACCTGAGCCGCGCCCTGGCGGCCCGGCCTAACGATGACGCGCTCGATGCTTTCCAGGACGATGGCGCGGTCGTCGAGCAATTCCGGATCTCAAACCTGGCCGAAATGATTGCTTTTGATTGCGGCAGTTTCGAGCTGAAATAGGCTGATGCTCCGCGACATCGTCTATTTCGATCTCGAAACCCAACGGACCGCCAATGATGCCGGCGGCTGGGATCGCAAAGGCAACATGCAGATGTCGATCGGCGTCACCTACAGCACTGGCACTGGCCGCTACGAAATCTTCCACGAATCGCGCGTGCACGACTTGATCGAGCGCCTGCGCCGAGCCGACCTGGTGGTCGGGTTCAACGTGCTCAACTTCGACTACCACGTCCTGATGGGCTACACCGTGCTAGATCTCGCCCATGAGCTGCCGACGGCCGATCTGATGCTCGACATGGAAGCGAAGCTCGGCCACCGGCTCGGGCTCGACGCGATCGCGCACGCGACCCTGGGCGTGCGCAAGACCGCGGCCAGCCTCGACGCCATCCGCTGGTGGCGAGAGGGCCGCATCCTCGAGATCGCCGAGTATTGCTGTTTCGACGTGAAAGTGACCCGGCTGGTGCACGAACACGGCTGCCGGCACAAGGAGCTCTTCTTTCACGATCGCTTCGCCCGCCGCCAACGGGTCGAGATCGACTGGGCGCACCTCAAAGAAGCTGCTCTCGCCTAACGAATCTCGATTTCGATCGGCAGGCAGTGATTGATTTCGTAGCTGCCGCGGTCGAGATCGCGTTCCATCGGCTGGATGCGGCCGCGCGAGTCGGTCGCACGCGCCATGAGAATGCAGCGACCGGGCGTCGCAGGAGTCTTCCAGTTCCATTCCCAAAGCTGCCAGCAATTTGGCGCTGTCTCTTCGCCTAACGAGGTTTCCCTCCAGGTTGTGCCGCCATCCACACTCATTTCGACTTTGGTGATTCTCGCGTCTGCGGTCCAGGCCGCGCCCCGGACCTTAAATTCCGTGCCGGCCGCGATGACCTCGTTGA
>JBDTOL010000016.1:0-14036 GCA_039933235.1 Spartobacteria bacterium
ACCCTCGTTCTATCCGTTGAACTACGGGGACTGTTCTTGCGATGGCTTACTCGTCTTTGTGCAGCTGTTTCGACAGAAGTTCTACCAATATTCCACTTTATTCGGCGACATTTCCTGATGCCCTTGGGCGCCCATAAACGTATAGCGCTTCTTCGCAGATCTATGAGATAAAGGCAACGCAGACCGAGGAAACCTCCTCGGCGTCCCGCGAGTCCGCCGGTCCGTACGCGCGACAGGGGTTGAACACTGCCTAGCCCACGTTCGCGCGGTATGTCCGCGCGTCGGCGTCCGCGCTGTTGAAGTGCCCGTAGATCGCGACTACGGAACAGTAGATCCCGTAGCAAACAAGCCCGAGCGCCGTGATTCCCAAGAGCCACGTGCCATAAGGCTGGCGGGCAAGGGTATCGAGCGCATCGCCAAATCCGCGCGCCTCGCTCGCATCCACCTGCCATCCCGCTCTTCCTAAAAAGAATCCAATAATGAGAAAAACCAGCCCGCGTGCAGCGAGGCCGAGCTTCGCTGCCCGTTCAATCCATTCCCGCTGCGAGGCGGCAGCGCCGTCCAGATTGAACTTGTCGCGATAACTCCCCTTCGCGGCGCGCACCCACTGCATGATCCCGGCGATACCGACGGCCACACCGACTCCAATGACAAGCCACGGCCCGAACGGGGCATCCATCAGCCTGGCCGTCCAGCCCTCCGCCTTTCCACTGCTTCCTCCCGAGCCGCGGAGCGCGGCGACGGCCGCCACCGCCAGTCCGGCGTGGATCAACCCGCTCACGAAGATACCTGCGCGAGTCGCCAGCCCCTTCGCATCCGAACCTTTTCCCTCCGCATCCACGAATGCGGAAAGGATACGCCACGCCGCGTAACAGCCCAGACCGATCGCGAGCAGCACCAGCATCACCTGGCCAAACGGCTGTTGGCCGATCTCCTGGATCGCACCTTTCGCCCCCGTCGTCTCGCCACCTTCACCGAGCGCCGCCTTACCGGCGAGAACTCCAACCACGACGTAAATAGCGCCTTTCGCGGCGAATCCCGCGCGTGCAACCGGGCCGATCCATCGAGGAACATGATATCTGCTCATTCCTTCAGTTCGGCTGCCAGACTGTTTCCGTAGGCACTAAAAACCCCGGCGGCGAGAAGAGAGCTCCTCGCTGGCCCCTGAGAATGGCGGCCAGTCACGCGTCCGTGACGCCAGGCAACTGCGGTGGATTAACCAGCAGCAGCGCGACTATTTCCCTTGCTCGATCCAATTCACTTTGCCGGTATCGAGGTCGTAATACGCTTCTACCACCTGGACTTTTTCGGCGAGCGAACCGAGTTCCGCTTTCCCGCGAATCTCCTTGGCCACTCGATCGACGTTGCTCTTGATCGCATTGACAAGCTCGTCGCCCGACTCGCCGCGCACGGCTAAAACCGCGGGCCGAATGCTGCGCACGATTGCGCCCACGTGGCCGGGGGCATTATCGCCGGCGATGGCCGCTGCGACCGCGCCGCAGCGCTCATGGCCGAGCACGACGATCAGCCGGGCACCGAGATGCTCGACCGCGTATTCGATGCTTCCGAGCGCATAATCACCCACCACTTCTCCGGCTGTACGCACCACGAAGAGGTCGCCGATATTCTGATCGAAAATAATCTCGGGCGGTGTACGCGAATCGGAACATCCGACAATAACGGCAATGGGATGTTGTGACTCGGCCGTTTCCTCGCGGCGGGCCCGCGTCGGCTTGGAACTGCTCGACGCTTCGGCGACAAATCGCTCGTTGCCGGCCTTCAGCTTGGCCAGGGCGGGACCCGCTTCCAGCGCGGGCTCGGCATGATCCGCGGAAAGGAGGACGGTGGTGTCGGCCAGGAAGACAAGGGCGGCCAGCGTGAGAATTGCACGAAGTGAAGTCGTCATAATGCGACGATGGGCGAAAACCCGATGGAGACCGAGGAAAAAGTGGCGCGGCTTCCGGCGTCACCTATTCGACCGCGAACAGGCGAGCTCATTGCGAGAGACTCGCGATCGGCTCGATGCTCACGGTGATGATCTTCTCCACCGGCCACATCTCCGGCGGTCATCTTAAACCTTCGTTGTGCTAAACGTCGCGACGGCAAAGGCAAACTCGAACAATTCGTTCGATGGGCTGGCGATCGGTTTCACCGTTGTCACCCTCGCGGGCGGCGCGTGTGCGGCGTTTGTCTTTCGCCTCGTTAGTCCGGAAGAAGTGCAGCGCGCGGTCGTGGCACCGGCAAAATGCGCACCCTGAGAGCAGGTGGCCGAAGCAGAAAACTCCTCAAACCTTTACGATGGCGCGCCGGAAGCCTACGGTGTCGAATCATGAAATTGATTATCTCGCTTCTCGCCACCCTCTCGGTCCTCGCTCTCAGTCCTCTCCAAGCGGAGGAAAAACGGGTCAGCCCTCATGAAACCGTCTCGGCCACGATCGACGGGGCGACGATCAAGATCGTCTACGGCCGCCCGTACACGAAGGACCCCAAGAGCGGCGCTCTGCGCAAGATCTGGGGCGGTCTCGTCCCTTTTGGTAAAGTCTGGCGAATGGGGGCCGATGAAGCCACCATTCTGACAACCGATCGCGATCTCGAGATCGGCGGCAGCAAAATCCCGGCCGGCTCCTACAGCCTTTTCTTGCAGCCGGACGAAAGCGGCCCAGCCATGCTGATCGTTAACAAGCAGACCGGCCAATGGGGAACAAAGCACGACGAGAGTCAGGACGTGGCCAAAGTCGAGCTGAAGAAGAGCGCCCTCGCTTCACCGGTCGATCAATTCACCATCGCGCTCGAGAAGGCGGATGGCGGCGCTACGCTAAACTTAAAATGGGAAGGCACAGAGTATTCCGCCCCCATTGCCGTTAAGAAATAGCGCCAAGAGCGCGCCGTAAACGAGGGAAAAGCGATGGCGACCGAAGATAAGTGCTGCACGATCGTTCCGTACTTCAAGGTTCCGAGCGAGCAGATGGGACAGTTTAAAGCGCTCTGCGAGCAGATGGTCGCCAAGGCAAAAGAGGAGCCGGAGTGCCTCTACTACGGCTTTTCTTTTCACGATGACACGGGGCACTGCCGGGAAGGCTATACCGATGCGGAGGGCGCTCTGGCCCACTTGGAAAATATCGGCCCGCTACTTAGCGAAGCGTTGAAGATGGCGTCGCTGGAGCGCCTGGAGATCCATGGACCGGAAGAGGAGCTGGCCAAGCTTCGGGGGCCTCTCGCCAACATGAACCCGCAATTTTATACCCTCGAATGCGGGTTTCGGCGTCAAGAGCGCCCGCCGGTCTAACTACCGACCTGGCCCGAAAGAGCCGGCTGCGGCCGCGCCAGCAGCAGCGCCTCCGCTGACGTCATGCGCATCGGTGACTCCGCTGCCTTCCGCTCGAACCGCGGCGTTTGGGGTGTGGATTTCCGTTTCCCGCGACGTGCATCCTCCCACCACCGTCGCACCCAGCATAACGAGACAAGCGAACTGAATTGTCTTTTTCATCTGCAACTGAATCGGCGCTCCCTCCGGCCTGGGCCGGGTGGGCCAGGCCATTAGCAGCGCTCCGCGTCGGCGGCGACGCGTCTCCTCGATGGCGAAATTAATCCTGCGGGTTTATCTTTTCGCGTGATTGAGCAACGGGACATTGCAGTTTGGGCGGCCTCGGCGTTGCTGGCGATCGGGATGGGATGGAGCCGCTATGCGAAAAACAAGGCGCGCAACGATCTCCTGCGGCAGCTCGCCAGGATGGAGCCGGAAATGCGCAAGAAAATGCTCAGTCGCTACAATCCAAGGATGGCGATGGAACTACGGCAAGAGCTGCTCGAGCGCTTTCGGATCATGTGCTGAGACAACCGGCCGGCATCGCCATTTGTCGCGCTTCAACCTGGAAGAGATTGCTCTTGCCACCGCACCCGGCGCGGAATTCAGTCCAGCATGATTAAATCAATTACGTGCTGCGGAATTATCGCGGCGGGGATGCTCGCCCTGGGCGGCCCGGCCAGGGCCGAATCAGCGAATGAGTATCAGGTGACCGGACCCATCCTGGAGATGACCGATACGATGATTGCTGTGAAGAAAGGCAACGATCGCTGGGAACTAAAGCGCGACGCCGAGACCAAGCTCGACGGCGACGTAAAGGTCGGCAGCAAGGTGACGATCATGTACACCATGACCGCGACAAAAGTGGAAGCCAAGGCCGAGAAGAAGAAATAGCCCGTCCAGGAAGCCGTGAGGCGAGAAGCAGCGCGCGCTGCAGCTAAGCCAGGGCAGCCAATTGAGGAACTTGTAGCCGCTTCGCTGTGCGAAGTGTGGGAGGAGCTTTGTTGGAGGAGCGATTCCCTTCCCCCTGCCTCCCACAGGGAGGCAGCTACAGGAGAGCGACCGCGCCGAAGCCAAGCGCGGCCGTAATTATTTCTGCCGCGCTTTTTCTTGCCGCCGGTCTGTTACTCGCGCTTAATCTTCGCGATGCCGCCCGAGGAACCGCACCTGCCGCCCGATCCGACTCCAATCGTCGGCTCGGCGCCGGACATTTCGTCCCTCACCCATCGCGGACCGAAACCGTCGCACGAACGCACCGCGGCCGAGGAAGCCGGCGACGTCGACTGGGCGGGGCTCGCCGCCAGCGAGCGCTTCAAGGATCTGTTGCGCGCCAAGCGCCGGTTCATCATTCCGGCGATGCTCATTTCCATCCTCTATTACTTTGCCCTGCCCGTACTCGTCGGATGGTTTCCCGACCTCATGAAAAAGAAGATCGGCGACGGCGCGAACATCGCCTATCTCTTCGCCCTCTCCCAGTTCTTCATGGCCTGGATCGTGGCGGGGATCTACGTCGCCAAAGCCGGCGCGTGGGACAGGGCGGCCGCGGCGCTGCTCCACCATCGCAGCGAAAAATAATCGCGGCATGCTAAGCGCCACCTCGCCCGCCATTGCAGCCGTCTCGACCACGAACCCCACCGCGATCGCCATGTTCGTCGGCTTCGTCGCCGCGACCCTCGTAATTACCTTCTACAGCGCGAGGAAATCCTCCGGCTCGAGCGCCTACTTCGCCGCCGGCCGCCGCATCACCGGCTGGCAAAACGGCCTTGCCGTCGCAGGCGACTATATGAGCGCGGCCAGCTTCCTCGGCATCGCGGGAATGATCGCCCTCTCCGGTTACGACGGCTTCCTTTACTCGGTTGGTTTCCTCGTCGCCTACCTCGTCGTCCTGCTCGTCGTGGCCGAGCCGCTCCGCAACGCCGGCAAATACACCATGGCCGATGTGCTCGCCTATCGATTAAAGCCCCGGCCCGTCCGCGCCCTCGCCGCGCTCAGCACGATCACGGTCAGCACCTTCTACATGATCGCGCAAATGGTCGGCGCGGGCAGTCTCGTCAAGGTCCTGCTCCCGGGTATCGGCTACAATGTGGCCGTCTGCGGGGTGGGCGTGCTCATGATCGTTTACGTCGTCTTCGGCGGCATGCTCGCCACCACTTGGGTGCAGATCGTCAAGGCCATCCTCCTCATGAGCGGGTCCGTCTTGCTCAGCGTCCTGGTGATGAGCCATTTTCACTTTAGCCTGAGCGAGTTCTTTCATTCCCTAACGAACATATCCTATCACGACAAGTCCGGTGCAGAGGTGACGAAGGATTTCCTCACCCCGGGAATGAAATTCAAGAACCCGCTCGACTTCATCTCGCTCAGCATGGCGCTCGTCTTCGGAACCGCCGGCCTGCCTCACATCCTCGTCCGATTCTACACCGTGCCGGACGCCAAGACCGCCCGCTCTTCCGTTGTTTGGGCGATGGCCCTGATCGGCTTTTTCTACATCATGACGACCTTCTTCGGCTTCGGCGCCGCCAGTGTGCTCGGGCCCGATTTCATCGGCCGGAATGGCGGCGGCAACATGGCCGCGCCGCAGCTCGCTCGCGCGCTGGGCGGCGACGTCTTCTTCGCCTTCATCAGCGCGGTCGCCTTCGCCACCATTCTCGCCGTGGTCGCCGGCCTGACGATCAGCGCCAGCACCAGCTTTGCGCACGATTTCTTCACCAATGTCATTCATCACGGCAAGGAACGGCAGCCCGGTGAAGAAGTGCGTGTCGCGCGCATCACCGCCTTTGTCGTCGGCGCGGCCAGCATCGGCCTCGCCATTGCCCTCGGGCCGAATGCCAACGTCGCCTTCCTCGTCGGCCTCGCCTTTGCCGTCGCGGCCAGCGCCAACCTGCCCGCGATCGTCTTCTCGATCTACTGGAAGCGCTTTAACACCGCCGGGGCCGTCGCCAGCCTCATCGTCGGCCTTGTTGCCTCGATCGGTATCATCATCATTAGCCCCACCATCATGACGATCGATCCGCCAAGCGTCGCCGCCAGCGCGCGCCACCTCATCCAGCACGCCCCGATCTTCCCGCTCGAGAATCCCGGCATCATCAGCATTCCGTTAGGCTTCCTCGCCGCCATCGTCGGGACGCTCCTCTCGCGCGAACCGAGCGCCGAGGCACGCTTCGACGAGTTCGTGGTGCGCGCCAACACCGGCCTCGGCGCGGAAAAAGCAACGAGCGAGTAGCGGCAGCCTGTCGCCGCTTCGCTTTGCGAAGCGCGGGCATCGATTCCGCCGGACGAAAACGGCCGTGTCGCGACCTCAACCCCTACGTCGCCCACAGGGCGACGGCTACAAGGACTGAGTCGGCTGCGCCGTCGCCTTTTCCCACTCCGCGGTCAGGCGCGTCAGCTCATCGGAGACGGCGGAGAGCTCGCGATTGATCGCGACGGCCCGGCCACCCGCTTCGTAGACCGCCGGATCTTCCAGCTCGATCGCCAGCTCCTTCTGCTGCCCTTCGAGCGTGGCGATGTGCATCTCGAGTTCCTGCACCCGCTTCTCGCGCTCCCGTTTCGTTTTCGACTCGGCCTTGCGCGCTTCCGCTTCGGCGCGCCGCTGTTCGCGCTGCTCGCGCATACCCAGCTTCGGGCTATCGGTCGCCGCATCGTTTGCCGTCGCTTTCGCCACGATCGGTTGCGCGTTCGTTAGGCCATTGTCGCCCGCCGTGAGCGCCGCCCGCTCCGAAGTCGCCTTCGACTTGTCGAGGTAATACTGATAATCCCCCGCGTACGGCGTGAGCTGGCCGGCGTTGATGTGCAGCACGCTCTGCGCGATCTGGCGGATGAAATGCACGTCGTGACTGATGAAAATGAGCGTGCCTTCGTATTGACTGAGCGCACCGATCAAGGCGTCGATCGAGCCGACATCGAGATGCGTCGTCGGCTCATCCATCAGAAGGAGGTTGGGCGGATGGAGGAGCAGCTTGACCAGCGCAAGGCGCGACTTCTCACCACCGCTCAGCACGCCGACCGTCTTGAAAACATCGTCGCCGCGAAAGAGAAACGAGCCGAGCACCGTTCGCGCCGTTTGCTCCGAAACAGGGTCGGGAACATCGAGCACACTTTCCAGCACGGTTTGCCGCACGTTCAGCATCTCCACCCGGTGCTGCGAGAAATATCCGACCCGCACGTTGTGCCCCGGCGCGCGTTCACCTTCCTGCACCGGCAGGACTCCCGCGAGCAGCTTCAAGAGCGTCGATTTTCCCGCGCCGTTAGGCCCGACCAGCACCGTCCGCTGCCCGCGTTCCGCCTCGAAATTCAGATCCCGATAAACCGCGAGATCCCCGTAAGCGTGCCGCACCCCTTTGAGCGAGATCGCGCGGAGCCCGCTTCGCGGCGGCTGCGGGAATCGGAACTTTATCGTCTTCGCCTGCGCGGTCGGCGCAGCGATTTTCTCCATCCGGTCGATCTGCTTCAGCTTGCTCTGCGCCTGCGACGCCTTGCTCGCCTTCGCCCGGAAGCGATCGGCGAAGAGCTGGAGGGAGGCGATCTCCTTCTGCTGATTCTTGTAAGCCGAGAGCTGCTGTTCTTCGCGTGCCGCCTTCTGCTCGATGTAACTATCCCAGTTGCCGCGATAGCGCAGGAGCTTCGCGTTTGCGATCTCTACGATGCTACCGACCAGCGCGTTCAGGAATTCCCGATCGTGCGAGATCATGAGGATCGCGCCCGGATAATTCTTCAAATACTCCTGGAACCAGACCAGCGAATCGAGATCGAGATGGTTCGTCGGTTCATCGAGGAGCAAGAGGTCCGGCTCCAGCACGAGCAGCCGCGCGAGATGCGCGCGCATGATCCAGCCGCCGCTCAGCGCGCTGGCTCGCCGGTCGAAATCGCTCTCGCGAAACGCGAGCCCGGCCAAGATCCGTTTCGCCTTCGGCTCGATCTCCCAATCGTGCTCATCCTCCAGTTCCTGGTGCGATTTGCCACAGGCTAGCTCGAGGACCGATTCATCGCCCGCCGCCGCCGTCTCCTGTGGGAGATAACCGAGCGTTGCATTCTTCTCCAACGATACCTTCCCCTCATCCGGCGAAGCCTCATCGAGGATAAGCGAGAAGAGCGTCGACTTCCCCGCGCCATTAGGCCCCACAAGCCCGACCCGATCGCCACGATTCACCTGGAGCGAGACATCCTCGAAGAGGACGCGCCCGGCGAATGATTTGGAAACTTGAGAAACGGTCAGCATTGGTCGGCGTCTTTATCCTCCTCGAAGATATGGGGCTTTTGAGGACGAAAGGACGAGAACGAGGAGGAGCACGAAGGCGAGAGTACCGGCGGAGGGGCTCGAACCCACACACTCTTACGAGTACCAGATTTTGAGTCTAGCGCGTCTGCCAATTCCGCCACGCCGGCTTTTCGAACGGCTCAGAAGCTACGGAGAACGACGGGGGCATGCAAGGGCAGGCGCAGGGGTCGCGGCGCTGCGGTTGGAGTAGCGTTCTCAGGAAGATATTGGGGGACTACTCAGAGCGGATCGTGTAATTGCACCCCCTGGCTCGCACAGCCCCCAAACTACCGGGCCTCTATCAGGCCGCGCTTGTCCAGCCACTCCACCGCCCGGAGAATCATCCCGTAGCCGAAATGCGCTTGTGGGACGGTGACTAACTCTGATCCCGGCCAAGCGTCGCGCAGGGCGACGAGATCAGCCTGTCGCACAATGCGATCAAAGGTGCCGGCCACAATCAGCGTGCGTTGCGCGGCATCGCCGGCCGGCGGTACACGGAGCGGAGAGGAAAGGTGCGCGTGGCGCTCGATCAGGGCGCGTTCCAATCCCGCCCGTGCGAGCTGGCCGCGGATGGTCCAGCTCGACGGACCTTCGTAAAGCGCATGGCCAATATTCACCATCGGCGCGAGCAGCGCGAGAAAACGCAGGTCCGGCTCGAGCGAGGCAACGAGCGCAGCGAGCCAGCCGCCGTAACTTGTTCCGATCAATCCAAACTCGCGACTCCCTTGGCCGCGCAGCCACTGGAGCAGCTGTCGAATCTCAACCACCGCCTGGCGCAACGTGTCGCCGGTCAGGATAAGATCGCCAGTGCAGCAGAGCTCGCCGTTGAGGCGGCCCGGTGGCCGGCGGGAATAATGAAACGGCAGGTGCAGGAAGGCGGCGTTCCATCCGCGCTGGTTGAAGCGCCGCGCCCAGACGCGGTAGCCGGCATCCGAGGCCGACATGAGGGAATGCAACATGAGCACCGTCGGAGCCGTTGGGCGCACCGGAAAAAGCGTGGCCCGGGCCCGGCCATTCATGGGAAATCTCGCGATCGACCCGGCCGGGCTCAACCAGCTGATCGTATCCGGCGTCTCCTGGCGAAAATCCTCCAACGTCGGCGGGAGAACAAAATATTGCTCCCGGGTCAGGACATCGCACGCGGCGAAATACTTCTCGGCCGAGTCGCGGGTGGAGACGCTGCGAGCGTGACGCCGATGCAGCAGCGCCATTGAGCCGCAGAGGAGCTGATCCACCGCCAGTCCGAAAGCTCGATGGAGGAGCGATCTCATATCGTTAGGCGGCGGGTTCCGCTTCATGTCCCTTGCGCACCTGCGGCGTCGCCGGCAAATCGTCCGGGCCGAGGCCAAACTGCGCAACCAGGGCGCTGCCGGTTTCGCGCAATGCTTCAGCCAATCGAATGTTGGCCGCAGTATCGTCCAGCACCGCGACAGAGAGCGGTGCGCCGATGGCGATCCAAACGGGAGTGCGCGGCGGGCTGGGTCGCCAACTCCGCCCCGCGTAGAGGTGATCGCTCCCAAGGATGAGGCACGGAACGATCGGCGCGTCCGCCAGGCGCGCCAGCGCGGTCGCGCCACTCTTGGGGGCGGCGCCGCCCAGGATAGAGGTCGCGCCCGCGCGGATGCCTCCTTCGGGAAACATCCCCACCAGACGCCCCGCCCGCAGCCGCTCGAGGCCGAGCCGCAAGGCACGCTGGTCGGGGCGCGAACGGTTTACCGGGAAAGTATTGAGCGCACGAAGCCAGGCCGCCGCCACGGGATTGCCATAGAATTCCTCCGTCGTCATCCAATCGATCGTTCGCCGGAATGCGAGCGACAGGAACACCGGATCGAAATGCGAGATATGGTTGGAGACAACTACAGCCGAGCCGGTCGGTTCGGCTGCGCCCGGCGCGCGCCAGATGTGCAGGCGCACAAATGGACTTGCAAGGACGCGGGCCATGCTGCGGGAAAGACGGTAGCACCAATTGCTCACCCGGAAGCAAAGACAGGAATTACAAACCGGAAAAATGGCCGGCCGCTTCCAGTCCGCGTGGCGGACCGAGCACTTCGCGCAGGACGATCGCGTTCCGGACACTTTCGCGTGAGCGAAGCAACGCGCCCAACGATCCGCGCGGAACAGGGCTGGACGGCAGGGCGGAAGACCGTGCGACGACCGGCCTGGGCAAAGGCGGAGGGATAATGATCTCGGGGGGCGTCTCCAATTGCACTTCGACGACCGGTTGCGGCGGCAGTGCGGTCGAGAAAGGCGGCTGCTCCTCCGGAGTCGTGACCAGCGGCGGCAAGGGCTGGGCCCAGTTCCGTTTTGGTTTTACACTGGCGGGACGCGGCGCCGGTGTCACCACCCGGCGCGGTCGCACGAGCGGCGGCGGCTGGGTCCCAGCCGGCATCCCGAGCGCTTCGAGAAAACGGCGCACCCGTTCCTCCTCGCTCTGCGCCGGGGGACGCTGCGGCTGCGCCGATTCCTCGCTCAGATCGGTCTTCTCTCTCGCGTTCGAAACGTGGCTGGTAAGCCAGCGGAAGAGGAGCGCCAGCCCGGCGAGCACGAGAAAAATCGCGAGGTCGTTCACGGTCGCGTGGCGTCGTTAGGCGTTTTCCGTGCTCGGCTTTTCCGAGGCGCCGATCGATTCCCGCATCGTTGTGTCGGCCTGGACGTTTTTCATCCGGACGTAATCCATGATCCCGAGATTGCCGGAGCGGAAGGCGTCGGCCATCGCTTGCGGCACGAGTGACTCGGCCTCGACCACCTTGGCCCGCATCTCCTGGGTCTTGGCCCGCATCTCCTGCTCGACCGCGACCGCCGCAGCGCGGCGCACTTCGGCTTTCGCCTGGGCGACACGCTTATCGGCGTCGGCCTGCTCGGTCTGTAGTTTGGCGCCGATATTGTCACCAATATCGACGTCCGCGATGTCGATCGAGAGGATCTCGAAGGCGGTCCCGCTATCGAGGCCTTTTTGGAGCACTAGCTTGGAAATGCGATCGGGATTCTCGAGCACGTCCTTGTAGGTGTCGGCCGAACCGATCGAGGTCACAATCCCCTCGCCCACCCGCGCGATGATCGTCTCCTCGGTCGCGCCGCCGACGAAGCGGTCGAGGTGAGAGCGCACCGTGACGCGGGCCTTCACTTTGACGCCGATGCCGTCCTTGGCCACGCCATCGATCGTGGTGCGCCCCATCGCCGCGCTCGGCACATCGATGATCTTGGGGTTGATGCTCGTGCGGACTGCTTCCAGAACGGTCTTGCCGGTGCCCTTAGTCGCGAGATCGATCGCGCAGGCGCGGTTGAAATCGAGCGAGATGCCGGCTTTGTCTGCCGCAATGAGTGCGAGGATGACGTGGCTGACATCGCCCCCCGCGAGGTAATGCGCCTCGAGAGGATCGCTCGGGACGTCGATGCCTGCTTTCACCGCCGTGATGCGATTATCGACGATCAGGCCGACGGGGACTTTTCGCAGTCGCATTCCGACCATTTTGCCGATGCCGACGGGCGCATTCGCGATGCGGGCCCGGAGCCAGAGCCCAAAGAAATTGAAGAGAACGATCGCGAGAACGAGGGCGAAGACACCCAGCACTGCGACGCCAATGAGGTAAAGCGATTCCATAATTGAAAGTTACGGGAGCGAGGGCATGGCGAAAAGCGGTATTTGTAGCCGTCGTTCTGCGGGCGACGCTGGGATCTGTTCGCGGAGCCGATACCCACGTTTCGCACAGCGAGCGGCTACATTAGGAATGGCCGAGCACAGGATGTGGCACGTAGGGCTCCTCCAGCGCGGCGATCTCGCCAAACGAGAGTGCCAGCTCAAGCGCGGCCACCGCATCGTCGAGATGGTGCGGCTTGGAGGCGCCGATGATGGGGGCGGTGACGGCTGATTTGTGGAGCATCCAGGCGAGGGCGAGCTGGGCCGGTGGCGTATCTCTCTCCTGGGCCAGCCTGTTCAGTTGGTCGACGACCGCGCGATCGGAATCTTCGGTTTCGCGATACAGCTTCTGTCCGTAATCGTCGCGGGCGGCTCGCCCGCCGCCTGCTTCGCCCCACGCCCGTGTGAGGCGGCCGCGCGCGAGCGGACTCCACGGGATAACGCCGATGCCTTCGGCTTCGCAGAGCGGCAGCATCTCGCGTTCTTCCTCGCGATAGAGCAAATTGTAGTGCGGTTGCATGGAGACAAAGCGGGTCCAGCCGTGGCGATCGGCCAGGTGCAACGAGCGGCTGAATTGCCAGGCAAACATGGAGGAGGCGCCGAGATAGCGGGCCTTGCCCGACTGCACGACGTCGTGCAATGCCTCGAGCGTTTCTTCGATCGGCGTTTCGTAATCCCAACGATGGATCTGGTAGAGATCTACGTAGTCCATCCCGAGCCGCTGCAAGCTCGCGTCGATCGCAGCGAAGATCGCTTTGCGCGAAAGTCCGCCGGTATTGGGCCGGTCGCGCCAGGGGAAGAAAACTTTTGTCGCGACGACAAGTTCGTCGCGTTGTCCCAACTCGCGCAGCGCGCGGCCGGTGATCTCTTCGCTCGAACCGCCGGAGTAACTGTTGGCCGTGTCGAAGAAATTGATCCCGAGTTCGAGGGCGCGGGCGAAGAATCGGCGGCTTTGCTCTTCGTTGAGACTCCAGGGATGTCCGCCTCGCTCAGGGATGCCGTAGGTCATGCAGCCAAGGCAAAGGCGCGAAACTTTCAGGCCGGAATTTCCAAGGCGCGTGTATTGCATGGGTCGCATTGGTCACATCCGTCTCATGGGATCGATGTGACTTATAGGACCTATGGGACCCAGGCACAACGTGACGCGGCGATCGCTTGCGGCTAGTTTGCCCGACTCCCGATGAAATATTTTTCTCTGCTCGACCTCGCGCCGATCATCGAAGGCGGCGATGCGGCGCTCGCCTTTCGCAACACCCTCGACCTCGCGCGGCACGCCGAGGAGTATGGCTATCACCGCTATTGGCTGGCGGAACATCATAACCTTCCCGGCATTGCCAGCGCGGCCACTTCGCTCGTAATCGGGCACGTCGCGGCCGGAACGAAGAGCATCCGCGTCGGCGCGGGCGGGATCATGCTGCCTAACCATGCGCCGCTCGTCATCGCGGAGCAGTTTGGAACGCTCGACGCGCTCTACCCGGGCCGGATCGATCTCGGGCTGGGGCGCGCGCCGGGAAGCGATCAGCTGACGGCGCGGGCCTTGCGCCGCAACCTCGGCAGCAGTGGCGACAGCTTTCCGGAGGACGTGATCGAGCTGCAATCCTACCTCGCGCCGGCGGAGCCGGATCAGGCCCTGCAGGCGGTGCCGGGCGCGGGCGCGAAGGTTCCCCTCTATTTGTTAGGCTCGAGCGACTTCAGCGCCCGCCTCGCCGCGGAACTCGGTCTGCCTTTTGCCTTTGCCTCGCATTTCGCACCGGATTACCTGGAAGTCGCACTGGCGCTTTATCGGCGGCATTTCAAACCGTCCGCCGCACTTGCCCGACCGCACGCCATGATCGGCGTGG
>JBDTOL010000017.1:0-7742 GCA_039933235.1 Spartobacteria bacterium
GCGCGAAAGATCGCGGCGGACCCGGCCAGGCGAGCTTCCCGGCGGAAAGCCCTAGCGATCCTTTACGCGATAATTCAGCTGCCGCGAAAGGAGCCAGCGCACCCCAAACATGTCGACCGTGGCGCGGACCGCGCGGTTGCCCAGCCCATATTTACTCGTCCCGAATTTGCGCGCCCGATGATTCACCGGCACCTCCACGAGCCGATAGCCGGCGCCCTTCACGAGCGCTGGAATGAAGCGGTGCATCCCCTTGAAGGGCACGAGCGTGCGAACGCATTCCCGCCGCATAGCCTTGAGCGTGCAGCCGGTGTCGCGCACCCCGTCCTTGGTGAAGCGGCTCCGCACAAAGTTGGCAATCCAGCTCGTGAGACGCTTGACCAGCGTATCCTTGCGCTTCGCGCGATAGCCGCAGACGAGGTCGGCCCCGCGCTCGATCTCGGCGAGCAGGCGCGGGATATCGGCCGGATCATTTTGCAGATCGCCGTCGATCAGGACGACGATCGCGCCGCGGGCGGCGTTGGCCCCGGCATACATCGCGGCGCTCTGGCCGGCGTTCTTCTCGAAAGGCAGCACGCGCACTTCGGGTCCTTTCGTTAGGCGAGACAACGTCCGGTCCGTCGAGCCATCGTCGACAAAGATGATTTCGTGCGGCACACCGGCGAGCGCGGCGGCGAGCTCGGCCTGCAGGATCGGCACGTTCTCTTCCTCGTTGAAGAGCGGCACGACGACGGAAACCGCTGGGTTCGAGGCCTCGGCCATCACAACGGCATCGTCCGGTAATCGTAGCAGGCAAAGACCTGCACCTGGCGCAGCAAGCGGTCGCCCGAACGGACTTCGATCGTGGCGATCTGCTCCGTGCGCCCGAAGCCGGCCCGGATATGGCGCGGCGCCCGTGCTTTATTTCCCACCTGGAAGAAGAGCGCAGTCCGGCCCACAAAAAGATTCACGCCCTGTTCTTCGGTATAAATCTCGTTCGGATCGCGGACGGCGTTGGGCGGCCGCGGGACGAACTCGTCGTAGCGCGGCCAGAAGGAGAACTGGTTCAACATGTCCTGCGACTCTGGGATGTAGACCGGTGGATGGCTCGGCCCTTCCACGCGACGATCGGGCAGGTAGAACGCGAGCTCGGCCGCGCGATCGCGCTCGTCGGCGATCAGGAAAACGCGCTGGCCTGTCCTCTTCTCAAAATCGCTCCGGACCTTGTCAGTGGCCTCGGCCATGGCGCGCCAGCCGCGCAGGCGATCACTCGGGTCATGCGCGCGTCCCGGGATGCCGGCCGGGTTCAGGAGCAGCCCGACGAGCAAAGCGCTCATGAGCAGACCGAGAATGACGGCGGCGTTGGTCCAGTTGTAGGCTCCCGCGCGGGACGCGGCCCGCTCGCGCCAGTACGAGATGGCAAGAATGCCGAGGCTCACGAAAGCGAGCGCGTCCCAGTTCGGCGCGGCTGCCTTGTTGCACGAGAGGATGGCGTAAACAAAGAAAACCGGAAGGCCGAACCAAAGAAGGTAAAGGACCTTGAAATTCCGCTGCGCGCGCCGCCAGCTCGCGATCGTCGCCCAGGCCAGCCCAAGGAAGAGCAAGGGCGAATAGGTCAGGAAATGTTCGCCCAAAAATATGAGCAGCTCGAGTGGATGAAAGCCCGCGGCCTGGTCGAGGCTGCCGCGCGACCTGAGATGCGCGAGGGTGATCCAGGCGTGCCGCGAATTCCAAAGAATCGGCGGAATCGTGCAGAGGGCGAAGACGAGCAAAAGCAGGTAGAGATTCGGCCGGGCAAACTCGCGCCGCAGCCGGCGGGCGATGAGGAGGACGAGCAGGATCGAGATGAGCTCGAGCGCGTTGGTGAATTTGCAGAGAAACCCCACCCCAATGAGCAGACCGGTCAACGGCCACCACCAGGAGAATGCGGGCGAGCGCTCGATCGCCAGCCAGAAGGTGTAAAAGGCCGCGACCCAAAAGAAGATCGACAGCGGGTCGATCGTCATGACGAGGCTGCCGAGATTGAAGATCGGCGTCACGTTCAAGGCCACCACCGTCCAGAAACCGGCCAGCGAGCTGAACAACCGCTGCGCGAAATAGTAGATCAGCAAACTCGTGCCGGCCGCGAGCAGCGGACTCCAAAAGCGCACGCCAAATTCGTTATCGCCGAAGATGGCGGTGCTCGAGCGGATGGCAAACGCCACGCCTGGTCCCTTGCTGAAATAGGAAAGGGCCGGCCGCTGCGACCACATCCAGTAATACGCTTCGTCCCCCGAGAGCTGGGTCGCGCCGATCAGGGCGAGACGGATGAGGGTCAGGACCAACAGGAAGATCCAGACAGCGCGGGTCGTGCTCATGAAATGGCGTCGCCGATAAGGCGCGGATGCCTCTCGAAAAAGTCCGGCGCGACCCGCGCCATAATCCACCGGTAGAGCGATTCCAGGAACGCGAGGAGGAGAGCGGTCTCGCCCGCCGCGAGGAAAAAGGTAGCCGTCACATCGCTCGGCCAATGCGCCCCGAGATAGACCCGCGACCAGGCCATGGCCGCCGCAAAGAAAAAGTAAAGCCAGCCCCACCGGCGATAAAAGAACGCGAGGACGATCGCGATGGTCGCGTTGTTGGTGACGTGGCCGGAGGGGAACGAGGGACCGGAACGATTGCGATCGCGCGCACTGGAGTAATGGATTTCGACCGGCTTAAACAGGGTGAGAAATTTAGGATTCGCCTCGGCCAGCTCCACCATCCGGACGCGCTCTACCTGTTTGGGCCGGCGCCGGTCGACGAATTTCTTAAGGGTCGAAGTCATGCTGGCATTAATTAGGAGCGCGAGGCCGAGGCAGAAAACCAACGCGCGTCCCTTGAAACCACCGAAGATTACCGCATACAGCAAGAGGAGGGCGATGAGCGGCTTCCAGATATTCACATCGCTGATTGCCGCCATGAACAAGTCGAGCCCCGGGCTCGTCCACTGCTCGTTGATAAGATGAAGCAAACTTTGATCCATGAGGCCGCCGCGCGCCGGTCGGTGCGGCACGATAAGAAGCGCACTGCCGTGAAACAAGTGCTTAACGAAGTTGCGCTCGTCCTCCTCCTTGCCCTCGGTCTCCCATTAACCCTAGCGACGGGGGCGACCCCCTCGGCCCAGGAGATCCTCAACCAGGTGCGGTTACAGCAGTCGCAGCAGCAGCTCGACCTGCAGGGCCAATTGCGTTCCGACGCCACCGTCATTTCCTTTCGCATCACCCAGACCGGGCCGGTCATCCGATACACCTTCGCCAATCCGCCCGAAGTGGTGCAGCTGCGTCTCGGCGAAGACGGAACGCGCCTTGACCTCGTGCTGCAGAACAGCACGAAAAAGTTTTCCGCCTCGCGCCTCGACGACCGGATCGGCGGCACCGCCGTGACCTACGGCGACCTCGCCCTCAAGTTCCTCTACTGGCCTGACGCACAGGTGATCGGGGCCGACACCCTGCGCACCCGCAACTGCTGGAAACTGCGCCTAACCGCGCCTGCCAAGGAATCGCAGTATGCCACCGTCATTCTCTGGGTCGACAAGGAGAGCGGCGCACTCATGCGGCTAGAGGGCTACGACGCGAGCGGCCGGCTGGTGAAACGTTTCGAGGTCGTCTCCGCGCAAAAAATCGAGGGGCGCTGGTTCCTGAAACAGATGCGGATCGAGGAAGTCGAGCCGGGCACGAACAAAGTGCGATCGCGCAGCTATCTCGAGATCAAGAAGTAGCTGCGTTCCTTCTCCATCCCGACGACTTTTGGCGGACCGGTTGAGCAATCCGGAAAACTACGTATTAATTCCGATGCTTTTCGCCTGTCGGCTCTTCCTCGCCCTCATTTCCGTCTTCGCCTTGGTCCTCGGAAGCTCGTCTTCGAACGCTGCGCCCGTTGTTTCGGCCCAGATCGCGGATCTGACCGTCTACGACTCCACACCCGCGAATGAAATCGATCTCAATATCAAGTTCAGCGACCCGAATCTGCCCGCGAACACGGTCCGTCTGACAACCGTGCTCGGAGATATCGATGTCACCCTTCACGACCAGAAGACACCGATCACGGTCGATAATTTCCTCCGCTACATCGATTCCGGAGCCTATATCCCGCCTGATCCAAACTTCGGCACCCCGGCGCCAATTTTCTTTCATCGATCGGTGAAAGACTTCGTCATCCAGAGTGGCGGTTATATCGGCTCGGAGGATCCGTTCCATACCTCGGAAGTCCTGCCAGGACCGGTCGTGGAGTTCAGCCCGATCCCGAACGAAGCGCGCCCTGATTTGCCAAACGTGCGCGGGACGATCGCGATGGCGAAACTCCCGACCGACCCCGACAGCGCAACCAGCCAGTGGTTCATCAACATGGCCGACAACGGCGGTGAGCCGGCCAACCTCGATATCATCAATGGCGGCTTTACCGTTTTTGGAACAGTTTCCGCCGCCGGCATGGCCACTGCGGACGCCATCGCAGCCGTGCCCGTTTATGACGCCTCCGGCCTTTATGGCACCGCCTTTATGAACCTGCCGCTGCGCAATTATACGTCCGGCTTCCCGAAGTTGAGCAACCTCGTCTCGATCAACCAGATCACCCGTCCGCTGCTCTTTTCGGCCGTAAGCGACCATCCCGCAATCGCCACGGCCAGCGTGATCTCCGATGATCTCTTCGTTCAGGGCAAGACTGTTGGCAGCGCCACTGTCACCGTCACCGCGACGGACGCCGCCGGAGCGACTGCCTCGCAATCATTCGACGTCACCGTGGAAAACACACCAGTGCACGCGGCTAACATCTCCACGCGATTGCAGGTCGGAGCGGGCGAAGAAGCGTTAATCGGCGGCTTTATCGTCCTCGGCGACGGACCGAAACGCGTCATGGTACGGGCGATCGGGCCATCCCTTGCGGCCGTAGGCGTGACCAATGCCTTGAGCAATCCGACTCTGGAATTGCACGATGGGACAGGAGCGTTGCTCTCTTCCAACGACAACTGGGAAAACGCCCCTAACAAACGCGAAATCATGAACAGCGGCCTTGCGCCGGGCGATCCGATGGAATCCGCCATCCTCACCACGCTGCCGGCCACGAACACCGGTTCGGCCTATACCGCGGTCATTCATAGCGGCAGCGGCGACAGCGGCGTCGGACTGGTCGAGGTTTACGATCTCGACAGCGGACCGGGCGCGAGCGTTTTGAATATCTCGACCCGGGGCAACGTGCAGACGGGGGACAATGTGATGATCGGCGGGTTCATCATCGCCGGTGAAGGTTCGCAGAGCGTGCTGGTCCGCGCCATCGGCCCTTCGCTGGGCGCGGCCGGAGTGAGCGATCCGCTACCGGATCCAACCCTGAGCCTTTTCGACAGCCAGGGCACCCAGATCGACTTCAACGATAATTGGCAGGATAATCCGGACGCGGCCGGGATCGAGGCGACAACCATCCCGCCTAACGACCCGCTGGAGTCGGCTGTATTGCAGACGCTCGCCCCCGGTGGCTACACCGCGATCGTGAGTGGCGTGGGCGGCGCGACGGGGACCGGGCTGGTCGAGGTCTACGTCCTGACACCGTAGCCATCTTTGGCAGGGCGAGACTCCGTCGAGCCGGGGGGCGAATGTCGCACTCAAAGAGATGGCCCTCCCCAGCTCGACGGAGTCTCCTACCGCCGATTCTGGCGCTGAAGTGATCTTATTCCTCCGCCACGCCCGCCCGAACGATCTGGGCAAAGCTGCGCGGATCGAGGCTCGCCCCGCCGACCAGCGCGCCGTCGATGTCGGGCTGCGAGAGAAGGGTGCGGGCGTTATCCGGCTTCACGCTGCCGCCGTATTGGATGCGGATTTTTTCCGCGGTCGCCTCGTCGGAGATTTCACCGAGCACCTTGCGAATGAAAGCGTGCGCTTCCTGGGCCTGCTCGGCGCTCGCCGTCTTGCCGGTGCCGATCGCCCAAACCGGTTCATAAGCGACGACGGTTTCGATTAATTCCTTCGCCTCCACCCCGGCCAGGCTGCCGCGCAATTGCGACGAGAGCACCTTCTCGACCTCGCCTTTCTCGCGCTGTGCGAGCGTTTCCCCGACGCAGAGGATCGGCCGCAATTTTTCCTCGAGCGCCGCGCGCACCTTGCGATTTACGATCGCGTCTGTCTCGCCAAACATGGCCCTCCGTTCGCTGTGCCCGAGGACGACGTAGCGTACGAAAAGTTCGCGCAGCATGGCGGGGCTGATCTCGCCTGTAAAAGCGCCGCTGCGTTCCCAGTGCATGTTCTGTGCACCGACCTTGATGTTCTGTGTTTGGGTCACCAGTTCGCTCACTTTCGGGATCGCGGTGAAGGGCGGTACGATCACGATCTCGACCTCGTCGAGGTCGTCGATCTCGCGCAGAAACGTGGTCATGAATGCCTCCGACTCACTCTGAGTCATGTGCATCTTCCAATTCGCAGCGATGATTTTTTTGCGCATGAAATTTATAGGGGAAGCTGACCCCGTTTAATCCTGTCTACTGCTTCTCCGTGAGGGCCGCGACACCGGGCAGCTCCTTGCCCTCGATCAGCTCGAGTGACGCACCGCCGCCCGTGGAAATGAAGGTCATTTGATCCGCCAGACCGGCGTGCTGGACCGCCGTGACGGAATCGCCGCCGCCGATGATCGTGGTCGCGTTCGATTCCGCGAGCGCTTCAGCGACTGCCTCCGTTCCGGCGGAAAACTCGGTGATCTCGAAAATCCCGGGCGGACCGTTCCACAGGATGGTTTTGGCCCGCGCGATTTCCGCTTTAAAAAGCGCGATAGTGAGGGGACCGATATCGACCGCCTGCCAGCCGTTGGGGATATCGTAATCCTGCGAGATGCGGCCGCTGTGCCGCGTCGCCGCGCCGGACTTGATCTCTTCCGCGCCTAACAAATCGATTGGGAGGAGGAGCCGGACGTTTGTCTTCTTCGCCAGCGCGGTAAGTTCACGCGCCAGATCGAGCTTGTCGCGCTCGACCCGGCTGCTTCCCATGTGTACCCCTTCCGATTCGAGGAAAGTGTTCGCCATCGCGCCGCAGATCAGGATGGTGTCGGCTTTCTCCATCAGCGCCTTGATCACGCCGATCTTGTCCGAAACTTTGGAGCCGCCGAGGATGACGAGGAACGGCTTGGCCGGATCCGCCAGTTCCTCTTTGAGATACTTGAGTTCCTTTTCCATCAGGAAACCCATCGCCGCTTGGCTAACGAACTTCGTAATCCCCGCGGTCGAAGCGTGCGCGCGATGCGCGGCTCCAAATGCATCGTTCACGTAGATCCCGTCACTCAGTTTGGCGAGCGATTCCGTGAACATCGGATCGTTCGCTTCCTCGCCGGCGTAGAAACGGACGTTCTCCAGCAGCGTCACGTCACCCTCCTTCATTTCCTCGACGATTTTCTCGGCGTCGGCGCCGATGCAATCGTGGCTGAAGGCGACGGGGTGATCGATCATGCTGTGCAGCGCCACCCCCACCGGCCGAAGCGAATATTTCTCGACCGGCTTCCCTTTTGGACGCCCGAAATGCGCCATCAGGATCGTCTTCGCCCCGTGCTCGCGCAGGTAGTTGATAGTCGGGAGACTCTCCCGCATCCGGGTGTCGTCGGTAATCACGATCTCGCCGTCGCGTTCTTCTGTCGGGACGTTGAAATCGACGCGCACGAGAACGCGTTTCCCGCGGACGTCGAGATCTCGGAGGGTCAGCTTGGCCATTGCTACTGCGAAATCATTTCCAGCATCTCGACGCAGCGATTGCTGTAGCCCCATTCGTTGTCATACC
>JBDTOL010000018.1:0-11743 GCA_039933235.1 Spartobacteria bacterium
TCGGCATCTGCTCGTCCGGGAAACCGAGGGCGTGGAGCATGATCGGCCAGTAGATCCCGTGCGCGGGGATGAGGATGTCCTTGCCCAGAATGTGCAGCGCCGGCCATTTGTCGCGGAACACTGCCGGTTGCGCGGCGAAATGCTTCTGCGCCGGGTCGTAGCCGACGAAGCTGATGTAGTTGGTCAGCGCATCGAACCAGACGAAGTTGACGTAATCCCGGTCGAAGGGCAGCTCGATCCCCCAGCTCAGTCGCGATTTCGGACGTGAGATGCAGAGATCGCCGCTGAGTTTCTCCGCCGCATTGATCAGTTCGGCCTGACGAAAGTCGGGCGTGACGCAGTCGGGATGCGCGCGGAGGTAGCCGAGGAGCCAATCTTTGTGTTGGGCCAAACGGAAGTAGTAGTTTTCCTCGACCCGGTGCTCGACCTGCCCCCACTCCGGCCCAAACTCGCCGTCGGGTCCGCGCTCCTTGTCGGTCAGGAATTGTTCCTGCCGCACGCTGTAGTAGCCCTCCTGCTTGTCCTTGTAGATCTGGCCGTCGTCGAAAAGGCGCTGCAGCATTCCCTGCACGCACTTCTTGTGCAGTGGGTCGGTCGTGGCCGCCCAGATGTCGTAGCGCACATCCAGCTTTTCCCAGAGCGCGAGGAACTGCGCCGTGATCTGGTCGACGAATTCTTGCGGCGAGAGGCCGGCTTTCTCGGCCGATTGCTGCACTTTTTGGCCATGCTGGTCGACGCCGGTGAGAAGGAAAACGTTCTCGCCGCGCAGGCGATGATAACGCGCGATGACATCGGCCAGCACCTTCTCGTAGGCGTGCCCGATGTGCGGCGAACCATTGGTGTAATCGATCGCGGTGGTGAGGTAGAAGGTCTTCGGCATCGGGCTCGGAGATATTGCGGGCGCAGCCGATGCGACGCAACAGCGACCTTCGCCTAACGAATACCGGCTGGTCCCGCCGTTTTTGCGCGGGCGTCGTTAATTTTTATCCTTAAGCGCAAGCCACGAGGCGACTCCCGCCGCCGCGACGAGCGCGAGGCCGCCCGCCACGAGGTTGCGATGCCACATAGCGTAATCGCAGAGACCGCCAGAGGTGAGCGTGCGAAATGGTAGTGTGCGCGCGGGCGGTACTTGCTTTGACATCCCGGTCCGTCCCAGGACGAAGAGGGGCCTCGCAACTGCAACCAGCGCGTTCACCTGACCAGTAGACGTCTATTGCGACTGAGAGGTTCCTCCCCGCGCTTCGCTGGGTCGGGATGACAGAATGGGAGCGCGAGCGTAATAACGCGCGTCGCTCTGCGCGGACGCGCCCGGGAGCGAGCGAACGGCCTACAGCCCGAGCGCGCGAAAGGTTTCGTCGACGTGCTGAAAGTGCACGTCAAGCGAACAGAGCACGTCGATTTCATCCGGCGAAATCAAAGCCGTGATCTCCGGCTCCCGCTTCGCATTTTCGGCGAACGGCTGATCGCCTTTCCACGTCTTCATCGCCGCGCGCTGAACCACTTCGTAAGCCGTCTGGCGGTTGGCCCCGGCGCGGGTCAGCGCGAGGAGGATCGACTGGCTGTAGTAGAGGCCCTTAGTCAGGCGCAGGTTGCGCTCCATGTTCTCGGGGTAAACCTGCAGCTTCTCGATCAGGTCGCGCAGTTTGCAGAGCATGTAGTCGAGCAGCGTGCACGAGTCGGGCAGAATGATGCGCTCGGCGCTGGAATGGCTAATGTCGCGTTCGTGCCAGAGAGCGACGTTCTCGAGTGCGACGACGGCATTTCCCCGCACGACGCGAGCGAGCCCGCTCAATCGCTCGGCGGTGATCGGGTTGCGTTTGTGTGGCATGGCCGAGCTGCCCTTCTGGCCGGCGCTGAAAAATTCCTCCGCCTCGAGCACTTCCGTCCGCTGCAGATGCCGCAACTCGGTCGCCCAGCGATCGATGCTGGAGGCGATCAGCGCGAGAGTAGTGGAAAATTCCGCATGCCGATCGCGCTGGATGATCTGGGTCGAAAGCTTGGCCGGTTGCAAACCGAGTTTCTCGCAAACATATCGTTCCACCCGCGGATCGAGGTGCGCGTGGGTCCCGACGGCGCCGCTCAGCTTTCCGACCGCAACGCGCTCGAGCGTTTGGGAGAGTCGCTCCTCGGCCCGCCCAAACTCGTCGAACATCAGGGCGAGCTTAAGGCCAAACGTGATCGGCTCGGCGTGGATGCCGTGACTGCGGCCAATCATCGGCGTCATCTTGTAGCGCCGGGCCTGGTCGGCCACAACCGTCCGAAGTTCGCGCAAATCCTCGAGCAGGATTTTGCCGGCCTTAGCCATCTGGACGGCCAAAGTCGTATCGAGGACATCCGAAGAGGTCAGCCCCTGATGGATCCATCGAGCGGCCGGTCCCACGGATGCGGCCACGTTTTCGAGAAACGCGATCACGTCGTGGTTCGTGCGTTTTTCGATTTCGTTGATCTCCGCGATCGAGAACCGCGCCCGCTCCCGGATCGTCGCGGCGTCTTCCGAGGGAATTTGGCCGAGTTCGGCCATGGCTTCGCAGGCAAGAGTCTCGATCTCGAGCCAGATCTCGAATTTCCGTTGCTCGGACCAGAGCTCGCGCATCGGCCCGCGGGAATAGCGTTCAATCACCGCGTCAACATAGAAAGCCGCGCGCGGCCGGCAAAGCCCAATAGTAGAAAAAAACGTCGCCCAAGCGCAAACCACCAGGGCGACGTTGACGTCGATTAAATTTGGGACATTCCTAGCAGACTCGGGCGCGATTGAAACGTCCGTCGCTCTGCACACGCACCTGGCCACTGCCAAGCAGATCGGCCACGGCTGCCACCGTTTCTTTGGTGTTTCTGGTGCACGAGCTGACCGCGAGAATGAGGTCACCGAGTGAAAGGACCGGACGGGTCTTGAGGATTTGAGTGTTCTTTTTCATATGAGGCTTACCATTTTTAAGCAGATTGGATGCCATGTCATAAGGATTGATGGTTTTGCCTTGTAAACGTTCAAAAATTTTCCGCCGAGCCGAGCGTTTTCTGAACGAATGCTGACACTTGTGTCAACAATTCGGACAGTGCGTCCGACACGGAGACAAGGTCGGAACTACGCCGCCGGTGGCGGTTTAGCAGACAGGCGCAGCACTAAGATATACAGAACGGCCAAGGCGGCCGCGAAGATGACGATCCAGAAAGATTGCGCCTTGATGAACTGCATCATCGCGTCCGGATTCGAGAGCAAATCGGGCTGAGCGCGGTAGGCCCGGTCGCCCAGATAAGCCAGCACGGTGCACCAGAGCGCGGATCCGATGATCGTGACCGCGCTAAAGACCCAGAAGTTCATCCGCACGATGCCGGCCGGGATGGAAATGAGATGGCGGATGACCGGAAGAAGCCGAGCGAAGAAGACGCCGCCCGCCTCGTAGCGTTGCAGCCAGATTTCCGCCCGCTCCAGTTTCTCCGCCGGGATGAAGAAGTATTTGCCGAACCGTTGCACAACCGGCCGCCCGACCACGAGCGCGACCCAGTAGGTGATGGCCGACCCCAGATATGAGCCGAGTGTTCCAGCGAGGATCACGCCGGTGAAACTGAGATGCCCCTGCGCCGCGAGGAAGGCGGCCGGCGGAATCACGATCTCGCTCGGCACGGGAAAGATCGAGCTTTCCATCGCCATGAGCAGAATGATGCCGAGGTAGCCGCCGTGCAGGACCCAGCCAAACCAGATTTCAAGTAAGTGATGCATGTGAGATTTTCAGGTTCCAGAATCGGGATTTAGCAACTAGCCTCAGCTCCGCGCCGGTAGTTCAATCGTAAATCCGCAATCCGCAATCTTAATTCCTTCATGATTTATCGGCGCGTGCTCCGCTACTACCGGCCGTTCCTGGCCCGGACGGTCGTGGGCCTGCTTCTCTCGCTCGTCGGGATCGGGGTCAATCTGCTCAAGCCATGGCCGATTAAGATTATCGTCGATCAGATCCTGCCGCCGGACTCCAACTTCCGCGCGACCCATCCCAACTGGCACGACTACATCGCCCCAGTCTGCCTCGCTATCGTCGCTTTGCAGGTGCTGTGGGGACTGATCAACCTGCTCAGCAACTACATCTTCGTGAAGGTCGGCTTGGAGGCACTGCTCAGGTTGCGCACCGAGCTTTATTCCTATCTTCAATCGCTCTCGCTCAAGTACCACGACGCGCGCCGCTCAGCGGACTCGAGTTTCCGGGTCGCCTACGATTCGCAGTCGATCCAGACGATCTACAACAAGGGCTTCACCAACATTTTCGGCTCGGTCATCACGCTCGTCGGCATTTTTGTCATCATGCTGCAGCTGGACTGGCAGCTCACCCTGCTCTCGTTAGGCATCGTTCCGCTGATGGTCGGCGCGATCTATTTCTTCGCCAACAAAATCCGGACCCAGTCCACCTCGATCCAGGAACAGGACAGCGCGCTGCTGACCCAGGCGCAGGAAGGATTGAGCTCGATCCGAATGGTGGCTGCGTTTGGGCGCGAAGACTTTGAAGTTTCACAATTTCACCAGCGCGCCCAGCAGAGCCTGCAGGCCAACCTGCGTCTCACCCTGACGAACGTGAAAAGCGCACTGGTCATCAGCACGCTGATGGGAATCGGGACCGCTGCGATGTACTACCTCGGCACCCTCCACGTCCTCGCCGGCACGCTCACCCTCGGCTCGCTCATCGTCTTCAGCTCGTATTTGGTGATGCTCTACCAGCCTCTCCAGGAGCTTACCTACACGGCGTGGGCAATGGAAGGGGCGACCGCGGGCGCCCGGCGCTGTTTCGAAGTGCTCGATCGTGAGGACGACGTGCGCGATTCGCCGGGCGCCATTGCCATTACCGAAACGCAGGCGGCGATCGCTTTCGATCGCGTCAGCTTCGCCTACGACGAGCAAAACCCGGTGCTGGACGGAATCGATCTACGGATCTCGCCCAATCAAATCGTAGCGCTGGTCGGGGGGACCGGCGCCGGTAAGAGCACCCTGCTCAGCCTCGTGCCGCGGTTTTACGATCCGAGCGCGGGCGTAGTCTCACTCGACGGACGCGACGTGCGCGACATCACCAAGAAATCGTTACGCTCCCAGATCGCCATCGTCCTGCAGGACACCCTGCTCTTCTCCACCACGATCCGGGAGAACATCGCTTACGGCCGCCCGGGCGCGAGCGACGAACAAATTCGCGAGGCGGCGCGGCGGGCGCAGGCCGACACCTTTATCAGCCGGTTGCCTAACGGATATGACAGCCCGGTGGGTGAACGCGGCGGCCACCTCAGCGTTGGGCAACGCCAGCGCATCGGGATCGCCCGTGCTTTCCTCAAGGACGCGCCGATCCTCCTCCTCGACGAGCCAACCTCCGCGCTCGATCCCACGACCGAGGCCGCGATCATGGAGACGATCAAGGAGCTGATGCACGGCCGGACCACTCTGATCGTGACCCATCGCCTTGCCACCATCCACAATGTCGACCAGATCGTCGTGCTCGAGCACGGCCGCATCGTCGAGAGCGGCCGCGGCGCCGCGCTCGTGGCGCAAAACGGCGCCTATGCGAAACTCTACGCCGCCGGGAACTATCCAACCTCATGAGTAACGTAAACAGCGAGCGCCGAATCGAGGGTGACTGGTGGGCCGATCCGATTCCGCCTAACGTTCAATTCGGCGCCGGATTCTACTGTGAGACCGCGCAGATTTTTCGCTTCATGCGCAATCGCGACGAGGGCGCTCTCAAGCTCGGCGACTACGTCTCCTGCTACGCCGGATGCTCCTTTTCGTTAGGGAAAAACGGGCGCTGCACCGTGGGCGAATTCACCTTGATGAATGGCGCTCTGGTCATGGCCGAAGAGCTGATCGAGATCGGGAGCTATTGCCTTATCTCCTGGAACGTCGGCATTGCCGACTCGGATTTCCATCCGATCGATCCCGCGCAGCGGCGCCTCGATGCGATGGCCCTTGCGCCCTATTACAAGGACCGCCCGCCGCGGCCGCATATCCGCACCGCGCCCGTCCGTATCGCCGACAACGTCTGGATCGGGATGAATGCCGTCATCCTGAAAGGGGTCAGTATTGGTGAGAACGCCGTCGTCGCCGCGGGTTCGGTCGTCTCCAAAAGCGTCGCTCCCAACACCGTCGTAGCGGGAAATCCGGCGATCGTGGTGAAGCATTTATCAACGGAGTCCACGGATAAAGAAGGGTTTCGTTAGTCAACCCGCATCCGTCCGCTCTGTGAAAGCCGTGGTCAAAATCACCTCATGAAACGCAAGAAGATCGTCGTGATGGGTTTCATGGGGTCGATGCCGATCGCCGGCGTCATCTGGCAGCACATCCATTACATCGTCGGCCTGCAGCGTCTCGGACACGACGTCTACTACGTCGAGGATTCCGCCCGCATCCCCTATAACCCGCAGACTTTCGACACGAACAACGACTTCACCTACGCCTCGCAGATCTTGGCCCAGCTCGCGAATGAGTTTGGGTTCGAACACCGCTGGGCGTTTTGCGCCCGTTATTTGCCAGGGAAACCGACCGCCGGTCTCCGCCTGACGAAGATCCAGCAACTCTACATCGAGGCCGACGCCATCCTCAACGTTTGTGGAACGCAGGAGTTCAACGACGATCTACTCCGGAGCGACTCGATCCTTTACCTGGAGAGCGACCCCGGCGTGGAGCAGATCAAAGTCGACCAGCGCGCCCGCTCCACGATCGAGTACCTCGGGAAACACCGCGCCCTTTTTACCTTTGGCGAAAACATCGGGACCGACCGTTTCCCGGTCCCGTTGCATAAGCTCAGGTGGCTCCCGACCCGTCAGCCGGTCGTGAGCGATCTCTGGAAAACGATCCGCGCGCCGGGCGCAACAGCCATCTTCACCTCGATCGCCAACTGGTCCACCAGCGGCCTCAAGGACATCGAATGGCGCGGCGAAAAATATCTCTGGAGCAAATCGAAAGAGTTTCTCCGCTTTGTTGGGGCTCCGAAAAAGGCGGACGAACCGTTCGAGCTTGCGACCGACATTAAGGACGAGAAGACAC
Source organism: Spartobacteria bacterium (assembly GCA_039933235.1). GTDB lineage: Bacteria > Verrucomicrobiota > Verrucomicrobiia > Chthoniobacterales > UBA10450 > Palsa-1392. The sequence goes on from JBDTOL010000018.1 coordinate 7,010, forward strand.
GGCGAAAATTCCTCCAGAACGGCTGGCGCTTCCGCCGGCCGCACGAGATGAGCGTAGATTATTGGCGCTATCGCGATTACATCCGCCGCTCAAAGGGAGAATTCACCGTGGCGAAGGACCAATACGTCCGGCTGCACACGGGATGGTTTAGCGATCGCAGCGGCTGTTACCTGGCGGCGGGGCGTCCCGTCATTACCCAGCAGACGGGCTTCACCGATCATTACGGGGGCGATGGCGGGCTCTTTGCCTTCCGATCGTTAGGCCAGATCGCCCAGGCGGTGCGCGAGATCAACGCCGATTACAAAAAGCACAGTCGCGCGGCGCGGGCCGTAGCCTGCGAGGTCTTTGAGGCAGAAAAAGTCCTGAGCCAGGTGCTCGAGCGCGCCGGGATCTAGTCGTCGCGCCAGAACTGAACGTTTTTGGCTCGCGATCATCTAAAGCTTCGATTGCGTTTTACACCCGCGACCTTCTGTTTGATCTTCCCGCTCTTTTCCTGATGCATCGTCTTCACTTCTTGTTCGGCGCGCTCGCGCTTTTCTTCGTAATCACAGCGCAGGCCCAGCCCAACGGCCAGATCCAGAGCAGCCTCGTCCGTATCACTTCCACCGAGGTAGAACCTGATTACCGCGCCCCGTGGAATTCCGGCTCGATCGGGCGCGGCGTCGGCGCCGGCTTTATCATCGACGGACAACGTATTCTGACCAACGCCCACGTCGTGAGCAACAGCCGCTACCTCACGGTAGAGCGCGAGGGCGACCCCAACAAATACCCCGCCACCGTCCAGTTCGTCGCGCACGATTGCGACCTTGCATTGATCCAGGTAGCCGCCCCGAACTTCTGGAAAAACATGAAGCCGCTCGGCTTTGGAGGCATCCCGCCCTTGGAGTCGACCGTCTCAGCCTACGGTTATCCGATCGGCGGCGAGCGCATGTCGGTCACCACCGGCATCGTTTCGCGGATCGACTTCAATCTCTACACCCATTCCGCAATCGACTCGCATCTCGCAATCCAGATCAGCGCCCAGATCAACCCGGGCAATAGCGGTGGACCGGTCATGCAAAGCGGCAAAGTCGTCGGCGTCGCTTTCCAGGGCTACAGCGGCGATATCGCCCAGGGTGTCGCCTACATGATTCCGACCCCGGTGATCCGCCGCTTCCTTAAGGACATCGAGGATGGTCACTATGATCGCTACGTCGACCTCGGCATTACCTACATCAAGCTGCAGAACCCGGCGCAGCGGCATTATCTCGGCTTAAAAGACGACGATCGCGGCGTCCTCGTCGGCACCGTCATCGAAGCCGGGCCGTGCGGGAAACTCCTCCAACAAGGCGACGTGCTCCTCTCGATCGACGGCCACCCGATCGCGAGCGACGCCTTTGTCGAATACGAGGGCGAGCGGGTCCAGATGCCCGAGGTGGTCGAGCGGAAATTCAAAGGCGACACCGTAAAGCTCGACCTGGTGCGCAATCAGCAGCCGATGAGCATCGAGGTCACCCTCGGCTCCGTCTGGCCCTACTTTATGCAAGCACACAGCTACGACATCCGCCCACGCTATGTCGTCTATGGCGGCCTGCTCTTCCAGCCGATGTCGCTCGATCTGCTCCAAGCCTATCGCATCAGCGATCTGCGGGTGCGGCATTTCTTCGATTTCTTCGTCAACGAACAGATTTACCTGGAACACCCCGAGGTGATCATCCTGACCAACGTACTGCCCGATCCGATCAACACCTACCTAATGCCGTTCCGCTCCGAGATTGTGGACGAGATTAACGGAAAGAAGATCGGCACGTTGCAGGATCTGGCCCGCGCCTTTGAGCAACCGGCCGACCGGTTCGTGATCAAGATGATCGGGGACGTTCCGCCCATTGTACTCGATCCGAAACAGGTCGAGGCGGCGCGGGAACGGATCAAGACCCGCTACAACGTCGTCCAGGAACAAAATCTCGACGAGCAGCCGCCGCCCAAACCAGCCGTCGCGACCAAGGATAACATCTGATCATGCGCCTGATTACTTTCTACCTGATCACGCTCGTTGGCCTCGCCCCGTTGGCCGAGGCGAAAAAAGCGCCCGTCGCGGTCAAGAAACTGCCCGCCTCGACCACCAAGGCTTCCGTGCAGGCAAAAGACGTTTCGCTCGTCCGGGTCAACGTGACCGGTCAACCGTTCGATTACTTTCGACCGTGGCAAAAAAAGGCGCCCTTCTCGAAGCGTGCGCTGGGAGCGGTTTTGCCTAACGACCGCGTTCTCGTCACAGCCGATCTCGTATCCAACCAGAACTACGTCGAGCTGGAGCGGGCCGAATCGGGTGAAAAGACGGCGGCCAACGTCGTGGTGGTGGATTACGAAGCGAACCTCGCCTTGCTCGAGCCGATTGATAAAAAGTTTCTCGAAGGCCTGCAACCGCTCGAACTCGCGCTCGACACGGTGGTCGGTGATCATCTCTCGGCCTGGCAACTCGAAGCGACCGGCGCTCTCGTCGTCACAGAGGGCATCGTCACGACGATTGGCGTGACTCGTTACCCTGCGGACGTGGCGGATTTCCTGACCTACCGCCTCAGTATCCCGATGCAGTATCGCGACAACAGCTACACCGTGCCGCTGGTGAAGAAGAACAAGCTGGCTGCTCTTTTGCTGCGCTACGATCCCCGCACGCAGGTGCTCGATGCCATTCCCGCGCCGATCATCGCGCATTTCTTGAAAGATGCGGCCAAGCCGAAATACGAGGGGTTCCCTTCGCTCGGCATCTCCTTTTTCCCAACCCGGGACCCGCAATTGAGAGCCTATGCGGGCGAAACCGGCAAGGGCGGCGGCGTCTACGTCACGAGCGTCGAGCCGGGACAACCTGCGGCGAAGGCCGGCCTGCAATCCGGCGATATCATCACTGCCGTGGGCGAGCATGACGTCGATCAAAACGGCAATTACGTCGATCCGCTTTACGGAAAAATCGGGTTCGGAAATTTGCTCACGGCCAAGGCGTATGTCGGCGATTCCGTGGCCTTCCACGTGCAACGCGCGGGCAAGCCATTCACCCTCAACATCAAGCTCGAGCACCGCGCAGAAGAGGACTACGTCATCCCGCCCTACAACATCGATGAGCCTCCCTCCTATTACGTTCTCGGAGGTCTCATTTTTCAGCAACTGACCCGCCAATACCTCAAGGAATGGGGCGCGAACTGGCAAAAAGACGCGCCGCAAGACTTTGTCTATCTCGACAAGTTTCAGTCGGAACTTTTTCCCGAAGGAAAAAAAAGCGTCGTTATCCTGAGCCAGGTGCTGCCGGCCAACAGCACGATCGGTTACGACGACTACAGCTACCTGGTGGTGAAGAAGGTCAACGGCAAATCGATCGACGCGTTAGGCGACCTGGCCGAGGCGGTCAAGACACCCGTGAACGGTTTCCATGTCATCGAGACGGTGGACGACCCGAAGCAGCTCGAGCTCGACGCCTCACAGGTCGCGGCGGAAGCGGACGCTCTGCAGAAGAACTACGGCTTGCCCGCGCTGCAACGGTTGGAGTGACTTTGCCCAAAGCCCCGCCCTTCGGCGCCATTTTCGACTGGGACGGCGTCATCATCGACTCGGCGAAACTGCACGAGCGCAGCTGGCACAGGCTGGCTGAGGAAATCGGACAACCGATCGCGCCCGATAGTTTCATCCGCGGCTTTGGGATGAAGAGCGCGCAGATCATCGAGAACATTCACGGCTGGGCCAGCGAGCCGGGCGAGGTGGCGCGCCTAACGAATCGCAAGGAAGCGCTCTACCGTGAAATCGTCGGGCAGAGCGAGATCGCGCCGCTCCCGGGAGTCGTCGAGTGGCTGCAGCGGCTCGCCGAAGCAAACGTTCCCTGCGCGGTGGCGTCGTCGACTCAACGTCGCAACATAGAGGTCGTCCTCGAACGGATCGGATTGGCGAAGGCGTTCCGCACGATCATTTCGGCCGAAGATGTCTCGCATGGGAAGCCGCATCCGGAAGTGTTCCTGAAAGCCGCGGAGCGCCTCGGCCTGGCCGCCGGGCGCTGCGTCGTCTTCGAGGACGCCCACGTCGGCATCGAGGCCGCGCACGCCGCGGGGATGAGAGTGGTAGCTGTCGCGACGACGCACCCGGCCGAGCAGCTCCGCGCGGCCGACCTCGTCGTCACGCGCCTCGATCAGCTTTCGGTCGAGCAGCTTTCATAGGTCCCATAGTTCGCATGGCACCTATGCGACCCGCTAATCCCCGAACGAGATCTCTACGTCGCGCGCCGTCTCTACCATCTGGCTCGTCGGTTGCACCAACCGCAGCCGGTTCACCGCGTCCGCGATCGGCACGTGCTGCACCTGATAATTCTGGTAGCTCACCATCGAACCGAAAAGCCCTTCGTTCGCCAACTGCACGGCTTTCACCCCAAAACGTGTTCCCAGGATCCGGTCGAGCGTGGTCGGCGCGCCGCCTCGCTGGAGATGCCCGAGCACGCAGCAACGCGTTTCCTTGCCGGTGCGCGCGGCCAGCTCATGCGCCACCACGTCGCCGATCCCGCCAAAGCGATATTCGCCTTCCTCAGTGTGATGCAGCACCTGCTGGCCATCCTTCGGCGTCGCCCCTTCGGCCACCACCACCATTGAACTAAGGGCGCCGGCCGCTTCACGCTGTTTTACAAATTCCGTCAGCTTATCGTAGTCGAACGGAATCTCTGGGATCAGAATCGCATCCGCCCCACCCGCGATGCCGCCATGGAGCGCGATCCAGCCGGCGTGG
>JBDTOL010000019.1:0-5057 GCA_039933235.1 Spartobacteria bacterium
CACCACAGTGACCGTGAAGGTCGCCGACAACGTTAAACTTGAGATGGAAAAGTCGGCCATCACGAACGTCGTGAAAGAATAATATGACACCCGCGCTGACTTTCTTTATCGGCCTTGTCCTGCTCGTCCTCTTCGGCTGGTATTTCGCGACCGACCACGGCCCGCGCAAGCGCCTCCTCGCCATCCTTCTTATGTCTTTGCTCGTCGCCTTCAGCGTCGTCACCATCTGGCCGCCGGATAAGAAGGTGCAGCTTGGGCTCGACATCCAGGGCGGCACTTCCTTCCTCATCCGTCTCGTGCCGGCGCAGGGCGAACGCGCGCTGACCAAGACGAATCTTGAACAGGCGGTCGAGGTCATCCGGAAACGCGTCGATTACTTCGGCGGCGGCGAGCCCGTGATCAGCCCGGTGGGATCCGATCGAATCCTAGTGCAAATCCCCGGGCTCGACCCGGCTAAGATTATTGAAGCGCGGCAGCAGCTTTCTCGCGTCGCGAAGCTCGAGTTCCGTCTGGTTTATCCAGACAACGGCGAACGCCTGCGCGCGATCGATGCCGGGACGGAAGTCATCCCGCCGGAATACCGCATCGAGACTTACAATGTTCAACAGCCAGAAGGCGAGAAGCCGATGCAGGAGCGGTTGCTGGTAAAGAAGAAAGCCGATCTCGGGGGCGACCGCGTAACCGAGTCGAATGCCTATTACGGCGACGAGGGCTGGACGGTGCAGCTGAAGTTCGACAGCGACGGCGCGAAGAAATTTGGCCAGATCACTGAAGCCAACGTCGGGCACCGCTTTGCCATCGTGCTCGACGGAGCCATCCAGTCGGCGCCCAGCATCCGGAGCGCGATTTACGGCGGGGACGCCATCATCACCGGACGTTTCCAAGAACAGGAAGCGCGCGGCCTGGCCAGCGTACTCGAGAATCCGCTTCAAACACCGGTCAGCGTGGAGGAGGAACGAAGTGTCTCGCCAACACTCGGCCTGGATTCGATCCGAAGCAGCATTTTCGCCGGTCTTCTCGGCCTCGCGATCACGCTCGTCTTCGTCGTGGTCTACTACAAATTCGCCGGGCTCATCGCGAACACGGTCCTGATCGTCAACATCATCCTCCTGATGGGGGCGCTGACGATGTTCAACTTCGTTCTGACTCTCCCGGGCATCGCGGGCATCATCCTAACGATCGGCCTGGCAGTCGATGCGAGCGTGCTCATTTACGAACGGCTGCGTGAAGAACTTGCCCTCGGCAAGTCGCTCAAGGTCGCGCTCCAGACTGCCTACGAAAAGGCGTTCTCCTCGATTCTGGATGCCAACGTAACGACCCTCATCACCGCCGCGATTCTTTTCTGGAAAGCGAGCGGGCCGATCAAAGGCTTCGCCATCTCGCTTACCCTGGGCATTCTCGCCTCGCTCTTTACGGCATTGATCGTGGGACGAAACCTCTTCAGCTGGTTCGTCGATACCGGAAAAGTGAAGCGCGTTTCGATGCTGCACCTGATCGCGCCGCAGCACATCAACTTCCTGAGCAAGGGATTTTTTGCCGCGATGTTGTCCGTCGCACTTCTCATCGCGGGCGCGACCGCTTTCGTCATCCGCGGCGACCGCAACTTCGGCGTCGACTTCAAGGGTGGCGATCTGCTTTCTCTCAGTGCGGCAAAGACCGTGCAGGTCTCGCAGGTTCGCGAAGCGCTCAAACCGATCGGCCTCGATAACGAGCCGATCCAGCAGTCGCTCGAGGGCGAACGCAACTTCATTACTATCCGCAGCCCGATCAACACAAGCGAGAAGGTCAATCGCGCGATCCAGGAGCACATCCCCAATGGCGAGTTTAAGGTCGAGCGTGAAGAGCGGGTCGGCGCCCTGGTGGGCGGCGAGCTGGCGCGCAATTCCCTCTGGGCGCTGGGGATCGGCATCTTTGGAATTCTGATCTATGTTACGTTCCGTTTTGAGCTCTCCTTCGCCGTCGGCGCCATTGTTGCCTTGCTGCACGACGTACTAATGACGGTCGGCATTTTCTCTCTGCTCGGGCGCGAGCTGACTCTCACCATGGTAGGCGCCGTCCTGACCATCGCCGGTTATTCGATTAACGATACGATCGTCGTCTACGATCGAATCCGCGAAGGATTGGCCAGCGGCCGCCGCGGATCGATCGAGCAGATCATGAACGAGAGCATCAACCAGACGCTCAGCCGCACTATCCTGACGAGCACGGTGACGCTGATCCCGATCCTCTGTTTGTTCTTCTTCGGCGGCGCGGTATTGCGTGATTTCTCCCTCGCCATCATCATCGGCGTGGTCGTGGGAACTTACTCCTCGATCTTCATCGCATCGCCGATTGTGCTCTGGTGGACGCGTGCCCGGGGCGGCAGCGCGAGCAGTTTGCGCCGCGAAGTGACCCAGAAAAGCCCCGTCACCACCCCTTCCGCGGCCTCCTAAACGCGCAGTTGACGCTGCGGGGACGGAGCCTTAGGGTCGGTCGCCAGTTCGGCTGGGAAACTTTCTAAATTTTCAACAGACAGGAGAAAAAATCGCAATGCCAGAAGTGATCGTTCGTAAAGGTGAGCCGGTGGACCGGGCCTTGAAACGGCTCAAGAACAAGCTGGACGCGGAAGGGATTTTGGAAGAAGTGCGCCGGTTGCGTGCCTTCGAAACGCCTTCACAAAAGACTCGGCGTAAGGCGAAAGCCAACGCGAAACGAGGCCGCGCGAAGTTTCGTTTTAACGCCTCCTAGACGGCGTGAACCGCTAAATCGAGATTCGTGAATCGGCCGATTCACGGTTCTCGAGTTGACGATTCACGGACTCACTCGCATTCGCAGACGATCCGGAACCCGAGATCGTTGCAGATGTAATTTGGCACATTCGAGCCACGCGCCATCGTGCGCAGGCTGTTAAACCGAGATTTCCAGCTTCCCCCGCGATAAACCCGCTTCGCCCCGGTCGCTGCGCCGCGCGGGTTGGTCTTGGGCGCTCCCCGGTAGGCCTCATAGTAGTCGAGGCACCATTCCCAAACGTTGCCGGCCATGTCTTCCATCCCAAACGGGCTGGCCCCGCGCGGAAACGAGCCAACCGGCGAACTCTCGGGAAAGCCGTCATCGATCTCGCGATCGCTCCAGGCAAAGACGGTGTTGCGGTCGGCGAAATTCGCCAAGTCGCCCCGCCCTTCCTGGTTTCCCCACGGATAAATCCGCCCATCCTTGCCGCGCGCGGCGTATTCCCATTCCGCCTCCGTCGGCAGCCGGTAGCGCCGGCGTTCACGCGAGCCGAGCCACTGGCAGAATTTCATCGCCTCGGTGCTGCTCACATAGACCACCGGGTGGCGCTCGCCGGTGCCGGGAGCGCGTTTGCGCGCGTGGCTCGGGTCAAACATTTCATACTGCGCATTGGTGACCGGGTGACGCGAAAGATAGTAGCGGGTCAGGGTGATGGGAGTGATCGGCTGTTCATTAGGCCCGGCGTCGGGCGCTGTGCTTCCCATCTGGAAGGAGCCTGATGGGACGAGGAGCATCTCCGCGCCAATGCTGCTGGTGAAATTAGCAAACTGCGCCCGCTCCGCCGCGACATCGATAGGAGGCATTGCCTTCGCGATGGCGGGAGCATGTCCATTGGTCGAGGCGACCGCTGCCTTGGGCGGGACGATCACGGCCGGCTTCACTGGTGCCGGCGCCTGTTCTTCCTCGATCTCCTCAAGGTAAAGGTCGACCATGTCCTCCGCGTCACCCGGCTCGAGGCCGAGATTTTCCGCCATGTTCACGAAGGCGTCGCGCTGGTCGTCGGTCATCTCATCCGCATCGAGACCGCTCAGGCGAAGCATGCGCATGAAGTCTTCCTTGGGATCGAGTGGAGTCTTTGCCGGCGGGCCGGCCGCGGCTGCAATCTCTTCCGCGGAGGGCGGCGTAAACCGGACACCGCCGCAATTCAGCAGCTCCGCCTCGATCAGTTCCACCATCCGATCGGTCGTCAGCCCCTGTTGGCGGCCGAACTCGTACAAAGTTTCCTCCTGCTGGGGCGACAACGTTTTGTCGTTCAGGGCGAAGACGAGGTATTTGTTGAATTCCGCCACCGCCCGCTCTTCTGCTTGCGCGGCGAGTTCTTCATCGACCTGGCGGCGGCGCTCGGGATCGAGCAGTTCCACCCGCGCCTCGGTCAGAAAACGCGAGGATTCATCGAGACCGGAGCGTAGAAGCTGCGCCAGCGGATTGCTTGGCTGATTCTTTAGCGGCAGCTTTTTCTGCCACCAGAGGAGCAGCTCGCGAAAGCGCTCTTCGATCAGTTCGTTGCTCGGATTGGTCTGCGGATCGAGGCAGAGGCGCTCGTATGGATCGGGCGAGTTGTAGCGGCTCCATCCGTCCCACTTGCGCGGATCGTCCGGCAACGGAATCGGGAAGCTCACCGGCGACAGCATCTCAGACGACGCTCAATTGTCCCAATGCCGCCGTCGCGCGATCGAGTTCGGCCTCCGAGAGGCCGGTCTTGCGCTCGATCGAGACAGAGGCGCTGTTGCCGCTGGCCTGGACCGCTACTTCCAACACCTGGTTGGCGTTGTATTCGTAGGTCAACTCCACCGGCGAACCTTTCGGCAGGAACGGCGGCAACTCGACATCGCAGATTCCAAGTGGGGTGCACTCCTGCGGCAGGGTGCTTTCACCTTCCACAATCCGCACAATCGCGCGCTGCATGTTGGCGGTTGCGGTGCCGAAGGAGTTCTTCGCTACCGCCGGCATCGCGGTCATCTTCTTGATCATCGGGAAAACATATTCCTCGAGGTGCGCCTCGTCCCAGAGGACCACGCCGAGGGTGTGCGAGGTGATGTTGCGAACCTGAATGAGTCCGCCGTCGCGGGAAGAAAATTGCTGACGCGTTTCGGAAGGAAGCATTTTCTCACCGGTCGCGTCTTCTTCGGTCAGGAGCGAGAGGACGGCCTGGATGGCGGCGCCCACTGCCACCGCTTCATCGGGGTTCACGTCCTCGGCCAGGGGCACGGAAGTGAGCTGCGCGATCATTTCTCGCACCATCGGCATGCGGGTCATGCCGCCGACGAGCAGGATCTTGTTCACCTGCG
>JBDTOL010000020.1:0-14084 GCA_039933235.1 Spartobacteria bacterium
CGGTGTTCGATCGTGGCGATATAATTGGCGGCTTCCAGTAAACTTGTCTGCGTGCCCGTATCGAGCCAGGCCATTCCTCGCCCCAGCAGACGCACGTGTAGCGCGTTCTGGCGCAGGTAGACCATGTTCAGATCGGTAATCTCCAATTCCCCTCGCGGCGAAGGGCGAAGGGTTTTGCAAAATTCGACGACCTGACCATCGTAAACATAGAGCCCGGGGACGGCATACTGACTTTTCGGCTTCTTTGGCTTCTCTTCGAGGCTGATGACGTGCCCATCAGATCCAAACTCGACCACACCGTAGCGTTCAGGATCGCGCACTTGGTAGCCGAAGATGCATGCGCCGCGCTCGATCGCGAGGGCAGCGCGAAAAAAATCGAGATTGCCGTAGAAAATGTTGTCTCCCAAGATCAATGCTGCGCCGTCGTCACCGACGAATTTTTCTCCGACAAGGAAGGCTTGCGCGATTCCCTTGGGCTCCAGTTGCTCCGCGTATTCGAGGCGAATCCCAAGCTGGGAGCCATCCCCGAGGAAATCCCGAAGCATTGGGAGATCCTTTGGCGTGGAGATGATGAGTATCTCGCGCAGCCCGCCAAGCATGAGTGTAGCGAGGGGATAACAGATCATCGGTTTGTCATAGACCGGTAGGAGCTGCTTGCAGACGATCTTGGTCAGCGGATAAAGGCGGGTGCCAGCGCCGCCCGCCAGCACAATGGCTTTCTTGCTCATAGGAGGCGCGTCCAACTGACGAGTCGCTCCGACCATTCCTGCCAGAACGGCCGTGCCCCCGCCCACTCGATCCGCGCCTTGCGCGACAACCATGGGCCGATGTCGTTGACCGACGGCTTGTCGAGCGTCTGGTCAAAGATGAAACCGCTGCCCCGGCGGGCGAGCAACTCCCGATCGATACTGCGGCCGCCGACGCATTGGTCCAGCGCTTCGCGGAGCACCTGTTCGGAGAGGACAGGTTTTTCTTCGATCACGGCGCTCATCGTGAGGCCGAAGATTTTTTTCAACATGAGGGCGGTTAACAAAGTGCGGGAACTGGTCGCGTGCACGTGGCCGATGTTGCGCCGGCGAAATAGCCTGCGCAAGATCAGAGCGTAGCGCGCCTGCTTCAGAAACTGGTCGGAGGGCGGCCGATGTTTTTGATTGGCGCGCATCGCCTCCAGCTCGCGCAAGAGCGTGGTGCTGGCCTGCAATTCCGCCTCGATCACCATCGCGTCGGGCAAAAATTCGAGCTGGGTGACGAGTTCCTGGCTCTTCGCCGAAAGCTCGGAGGCGACCGGAGGCCGAAACACGAAAGCAACCCACGGGACGTTGTTCTCCTGCAGAGCGCGCAGCTCCATTTCCAGAAAAGGCAGATGTTTATCGGGCCAGCGGTCGATCAGGTAGGCCGTCTCGCTCTGGACGGGGCCCTGAGCGGCGGGCAAAGGGCGGACCGGGGAAGCAGCGAGGCAGGTGGTGAAGAGTTCGTGCAATGGCTCGACCGTTTTTGCGATGTTGAACTCGCTCGTGAGCCGCTCACGGCCGGCATGGCCGAGCTGCTCGCGGAGCGCGGGATCGCGAATCAGCTTGTCGAGCGCGCCCGCCAGTGCCTCCCAGTCGCCGGGCGTCACGAGCAAGCCTGTGCTGCCGTCGACGACCGACTCGGGAATACCGGCGAGCAGGGTGGAGACGACCGGTCGCGCACAGGCCATCGCTTCCATGATGACCGTGGGAAAGACATCGCTCGCTCCCTCGGAATCGACCACACTGGCCAGCGCGAAAATGTCGCAACTGCGGAGCTTCGCATAGACGTCGTCCTGCGAGAGAGAACCGCAGAGCTCCACCTGGCGCTGCAGGCGGAGCTCCTTGATCATCGCCTCGAGCTTCTCCCGGAGCGGCCCGTCGCCCACGATCTGGCAGCGGAAATCGAAGTTTCGCCGCTCCAGCTCGGCACATGCTTCGATCAAAAATTCGAAGCCTTTGAAAGGAACGAGCCGGCCCACGGAGAGGATCGTGATCGGCCCGGGCGCGCGCTCCTCCTGAAGCGGCGCGGGCAGGTGCACGAGGTCGAGGCCGTTATAGACCCGGTGAATCTTCCCCGCTGCTTCAGGGCACCTTTCGCGCAGCAAATCTCGGCTAAAGTCGGTCTCGACGGCGACGAACTCGGCCGCGCCGCAGATTTCGCGGAGCAGATCGTCCTGGCCCAGGTCGGACATAAAATCCTGGCCGTGCGCGGTGATGCTAAACGGAATCCCTGAAATTTCCTTCACGAACAGCGCCGTGTGCGCAGCGCGGTTTGCGAAATGGACGTGGAAATGCCGGATGCCGTGCCGTGTAAAAAGCTCGGCGAAATAGGAAGCGTTGCGCGCCCGCAGGGGTGCCTTGAAGGCCGCGCCATACTTCGCCTCGTGGCGGGCAATGAGCGCCTCCGGCCAGCGCTCCGCCTCGCGCGTCCGCTTTTCCCACAGCGCCATCACCGGTGCGGGCGGCGCGTAATGGACCGGCGCGCTGAGGCGGCCAAAATGCTCATGCCGCAGGCTGGTGAGCGGCGGATGGACGGCCCCAATGAGCAGGTCGTAGCCGCGCCGCTCCAGTTCCAGCGTCTCCATGTCGCAGAAGGTCTGGGAGATTACTGGATAGCGAGAATAGAGGTAGGCGAGTTTCATCGTTGGAAACCCCGCATGCGAGGTCCCGTTACCTATAAGAGCAGCAGGAAAGACGCCGCCCCCGTCCCGCTGAGATTCCCGGTCAAACTGCCGTCGCCGGCTGCTTCACGAGAGATTAACGTCTTTTCCGGGATCCATTTCATAATCCAGCGCGAGATACTCCGAAGTCTTCGGCTTGATCACTTCCTCGACGAATTTGATGTAGATCGGGTCCTCCCGAAAGATCGCCTGTCTATCCATTGATTCGAAATCGATCGCGATGAAAAACGGCCAGGGCACCTTGGGATCGACCCGCTTGCCGCATTTGATGCTCAGGACCTCATCGATTTTGAGGAGTTGCATCCGCGCGTTCATCATCATCTCCTCGGTCTCCTCCGGCGTCACTCCCGGCTTCAGCTTGTAGAGTCCGATGTGGTGAACCATGAGCCGATAGCTATTAGGCGTTGGCCGCGGGACGCGCAAGCGCGAATCGGCGACTCCCCTGCGGCAGTGTTTGTTATTCGCACCCGCGCAGCCAGGGCGATGCTATTTTTTCCAATCCAGCGCGCCTTTTTTCAAAGCGTAGACATAGCCCACCATGAGGATGGAGACGAAGCTCAACATGCTCCACAGAATCACATGGCTCTGCCCGACCGACTCCCGGTAGACCACCGCCCATGGATACATGAAGACGATCTCCAGGTCGAAAAGGATGAAGAGCATCGCGACCAGGTAGAACTTCACGCTAAAGCGCGGTTGCGCCGCGCCCTGCGCCACCATCCCGCACTCGTAGGCGGAATCCTTGGTCCGGGTGCGCACGCCCGATTTGCCGAGCAGCACGCTGATAATCAGCGCCCCGGCGGCAAAGCCGACCGCCACGATCGCCTGCAGGAGGACCGGGATATACTCGCGAATCATGATCGTCGCCGCGCCTCGCGCGGCCGCACCATCTTACCGCGCTGCTGCCGCCGGGATATGGCCGTTGGGCGGAAGCAGAGCTTTCGCCAGGGCTGAGGGAAGGCCCTTGTATTTCTTCCCGGTTTTCTTGACCATCCCGCGCGCCACCAGATTCTGCAGCTTTTCGTAAGCCCGAAGCCGCAGCATCTCTTCTCCGCCGCTGGCCGCATTCCGCGCCCGGAGATTCTCATGGAGGATCTCAAAGAGCTGTTTGAACTCGAACGAAGTGCGGCGAGAAAGCACCGCAACTAACTCTTCGGTAACGAGATCGGGAACTCGGCGTGAAAAAGCGTTCTTTTTTAGGATGGCCATAGGGCGTTAATGATAACATAAGTTTGAAACGGCGCAGCAGGATTTCTCATTTACGCGTAATCGAGAACCTCTGAAACAGGGACTCACCGTGCCGAGATGTCGCGCCCTTATGAGGGCCTAAAACGGGCTCGGAATGGGTGTCGGCGAGACCGACGGCGCGGGCGTCACCGGATCGGGAGGGCTCAAGGCGTTTTGCAGAAACTGGCTGTTCTTGAGTCCTTCCTGCAGATAGATAAACAAACCGCCGACTCCCCCGGCGACCCCGAGCGTCGCCTCCCGGAAAGTCACTGGCCCGACCGATTCCGTGACGTAGCCGTCCTGATCGTAGTGCTGCGACATGACAATCGGCGAAAGATGCTTCGCGATGACGTCCGGCGGCGGAAGCTTGGAGATGTCCACGCGTTTCCCGAGATCGGGGTAGAACGTCGCTCCCATCAGGAGAAGCGGGCGCGCGGCAGCGTCGGCGCGCTCGTAGAGCAAACGCGTGTCGACATAGTTAAAGGCCGATTCCGCCGCCGGCACCTTCGCGGACGCCTCCTGGAAAATGGCGCTCTTGCTCAATTCATCCGCCGGTTGCTGAAACCGGGCCAGCGCCGCGGTGACCGCGCCGACGTCTGTTCCCGCCAGCATCATCTTATCGGAAACAGCCACCGCCGGGCGCACCGGCACGAGCGCCCCAAAGGGCTGCGCGCTGTAAACCGTTGCTCCGTTTTCGTCGCTCCGCGCCCAAGCCGCGCCCGCGATGTCGACCGATGTGAGCGCCTCTGCGATTTTGCGCGCGCGCGCCAAATCCTGCACCGGCAAGGTGGCGACGAGCGACGGCCAATGCGCCTCGGCCGGCCAATCGCCAATGATCTCCAGCTCGTCACCCAGCGCCTCCCGCAAGTCTTTCGGCGCGATCCCGCGATTGCTCATCGCCGAGGTGAATTGCTGGACGAGGGCTGGCAACCCGACCGTTGCGGGCGCCGCCGGGGCGAGCAGGTCGTCCGACCACCGCACGCGCCCCGCGGAATAGAGAAAGGTGTTCGTCCCCGCGATGCCGAGCGCGGTGCGCTTGAGTTTTTGCTCCGGTCCCATCTGCGGCATCGCCACAAAATCGGTTTCCCGCATCTTCCCCTGCTCGAAGCCGACCGCCGCCGCCACTCCGCGCACCTGCTGCAAGCGCTGCAACTGATGCAGCGGCATCGACTGCCCGGTCATGGCAATGAGTGGCAAAAGCTTTTGCACAAACGGCCGCGGATCGAGGTAGATCATGCCCGCATACTCCCGCGGCAGACGTTGCATCGCCGTCGAAAAAACCGCGTTCTCCCGGAGCGAGCTGCCATTTTTATCCTTCCGATGATCGACCCGGTCGAGTAACGCCTTGAGCACCGCGAGATCGTTCGAAACGAAGCACCACTGGTTGTCGTAAACCCGGGCGAAGACGAAACGCCCAGCGGTCACCGTCTCGATCTTGTGCTGTTGATAGAGCGCCGTCTCGCGCCGGGTGTTGCCCCCTCGCGAAAGGAGAGTTGCTTCCCGTTCTTCGATGAATTTGCTGGTCGCCTCGGTCGACTGCTCGAAGTGAAAACCGCCGACCAGCTTCGGCTCGTTGTTCTCAAGTGAGGTAAGAGCGAGAAAGCCGTGCTCCGGTCCGAGCTGGAGGAACTCCTCCAGCGCCTTGCGCCCGCCGCCATGCTGCGACAAACCAGCAAACGGCTTTTGCAGCCAGGCTTGGATGGCCGGTTCGCGCCAGATTTTGTAGAGATCGCTCTCGTGCCAGCGGGTGCGCGTCCGCTGGAAATCCTGGATCTCCACCAGCACAAGCGTCTGTTCCGGCAAAAGCTCCGGCACCGCCACGACCTGCCGGGCGAGCTGTATTCGCACGATCACCCAGACGGCCGCCGCGACCACCAGGGCGACCACGAGCACTGCGACAAGCTTCTTCATGGGCAAAGTCTCGCACTATTTTCCGCCGCCGCGACCGGGCCTGTCTGCCCTCGACATTTGTCCCCGCATCGACGATCTCCTTGGATGGAAACGTGCGCCGGTTCCCGGCTGATCCTGGGCGACTTCCAGGAGAGTGCGGTCGTCGCCGCAGCCGAGGAGTCTCTCGCCGAGTGCGGCGGCCAGCCGACCTGCGGATTCATTTTTCTCTCGGCCAGCTGGCTCCCCCAGATCCATGAGGTGCTCGATCTCGTCCGGGTGCATGGGCGCATTCCGCTCCTCTTCGGGGCGCTCGGCGCGGGCCTGATCGGATGCAAGCAGGAAGCTGAAGGAGTCGCTGGCATGTCCTTGCTCCTTCTCAGTCTGCCCGAGGCAAAGATGACGCCGGTCCGTATTTCCAACGAGCAAATCGAGGAATCAACCGGGCCAGGCTACTGGCAAATGGAAACCGGCGTCGGACCGGAAGAGGTCGATTCATGGATTATCCTGGCCAATCCCTACGCGCCCAATCTCGAGCGCTGGCTGGCGGAATGGAACGTCGCCTATCCGGAGGCGCCGAGTATTGGCGGGCTTTCCAGCGGAAGCACCGAGAGCGGCGACAAGGCGCTCGTGCTCGACGGCAGCGCGATCGACTCGGCCGTGCTCGCGCTCGCGGTCAAAGGCGGAAAGATCCGCACTATCGTGAGCCAGGGCTGCAAACCGGTGGGCGAACCTTTCACCATCACGCAGGCCGATGAAAACCTGGTCTACGCGCTCGGCTCCCGCCCCGCCTACCAGGTCTTGAGCGAAACTTTTAACGCCCTTTCCGACGACGAGAAGGAACGCGCCCGCGGCAACCTCTTCGCCGGGCTGGCCGCGTCGGAATACGTGGCTGATCTCAAGCGCGGCGATTTCCTGGTCCGCAATTTGTTAGGCGCGGACCCGCAGTCCGGCGCGGTCGCGATCGGCGCCCGTGCCCGCACTGGGCAGACCCTGCAATACCAGCTGCGCGACAAGATCACCGCGCACGCCGACCTGGTGGAGTTGGCCCGGATCAACGAGATGCAGGGCTGCAAGCCGCTGGCCTCGCTCGTCTTTTCCTGCAACGGCCGGGGCCACCGTTTCTTCGGCGTTCCCGATCATGATGCCGCAACCCTGGCCGAGATCTTCGGCCCGGTCCCCAGCGCGGGCTTTTTCTGCAACGGCGAGATCGGGCCGATCGGCAACGCCAGTTACCTGCACGGCTACACCGCCTCGATCGCGCTCTTCTGCAAATAGGTCCCACGGGTCCCACTCCCCCTTAAGCGCGCGGGTGAAACCGATGATGCACCGCCTTCAGCCGCTGCTGATCGACATGGGTGTAAACCTGCGTGGTCGAGATATCGGCGTGCCCGAGCATCTCCTGGATGATGCGCAGATCAGCGCCGTTGCCTAACAAGTGGGTGGCAAAGCTGTGCCGCAGCAGATGCGGGTAGACGTTCACCTCCAACCCGGAACGGCGCGCCACCGCCTTCACGATCTGCCAGATCCGCACTGTCGTCAGGCGCCCGCCGCGCGTGGAGAGGAAAAGCTCGCTCCCGGTGCGCGCTTTGACCAGGCGCGGCCGCTCCTCTGCCAGGTAACGCGCGATCGCGCCGCAAGCCTTGCGCCCCACCGGCACCAGCCGCGTCTTGTTCCCCTTGCCCGTTACTCGCACCACGCTCTCCTCCAGGTTGAGGTTTTCCAGTCTGGCGTTCGCCAGTTCGGAAATCCGCAGCCCGCTCGCATAGAGCAGCTCCAGCATCGCGCGATCGCGCAGCCCGAGCGGCGTTTGCTCGTTTACGCTCTCGAGCAGTTGCTCCACCTGCATCTCGTTCAGCGTCTCCGGCAGGTAACGCTCGATCCGCGGCAGCGTGAGCGCTTCGGTCGGGTCGCGCGTGACCAGCTCGCGCGCGGTCGCGAACCGGAAAAAAATCTTCAGCGCGACCACGATCAACTTGATCGAGGAGGCAGAAAGGCCGCCCCGTTTTCGCTCCGCCAGATACTCACTAATGAGCGGCAGCCCGACCTCGCGGGCGCGGCTGATCTGTTTCCGCCGGGCGCACCAGGCGGCAAATTCGCCTAACGAACGCTGGGTCGACACCTGGTAGTTCTCCGAGAGACCGCGCTCCACCGCGAGGTAGCGAATGAAGGACTCGATCTCCTCTTCCATCACCGCCATTCTCCGCGCCCGGTCTCTCGCTGGCAATCCTGCACGCGTTGACAAAGCAAACCCGGACTCGATTGTTTCCAGCGATGAGCCTCGACCTGAACAGCCTCTTGAATGATTGGCCGCATGAAACTGGCGCGATCAAGGTCCGGAAAGTTCCGGGCCTCGACGGCCGGGAAAAATTGCAGCTCCGGATCGATCTCGGCCTGCTCCAGATGGAGATGGAAGGCCGCCCCGACGGGCAGCGACCGCACAACTGCGAATCGTACCTCGCCTACCATCAGCGGCGCGCCGTGCGCGCGGCGGAGCGCGGGGAAGAGTACGAGCTTACCCCCGAGCAATGCGGCGAGCTGCAGCAGGAGGGCATCCAGTTTTACCACCGCTATCTCAGCCTCTTTCAGATCGACGAATTCGAGGGCGTAATCCGCGACACCCAGCGCAATCTCGACCTCTTTACCTTCGTCGATGAACACAGTGAGCGGGAGGATCTCGTTTGGAGTTTTCAACAATTTCG
The DNA here is from genome assembly GCA_039933235.1 of Spartobacteria bacterium. GTDB lineage: Bacteria > Verrucomicrobiota > Verrucomicrobiia > Chthoniobacterales > UBA10450 > Palsa-1392. Next base: position 8,509 of record JBDTOL010000020.1, read on the forward strand.
CCCCTACGTTCTGATGATGAACACCCGCGCGCGGGTCTCCATCCTGCTGGCCGACGGCCAGTTTGGCGACGCCATCCGAGAGATCGAAACAGGCCGCGACCGGATCATCGAATTCTTCCAACAATCCGCCTTTCCCGAGCTCGAGGCGAAGAGCTCGGAGATCGCTTTTCTCGAGGAATGGCTCGAGGAAGTGCGGGCTCGGCGGCCCCTCACCAAACTGGAAGTGATGGAGCGGGAAATGGAACGCGCCATCCAGGGCGAACGCTACGAGCGGGCTGCCGAACTGCGCGACGCGATCCGCCTGATCAAGGCCCGGTCCGAGGTCTAGGCGACTCTCCCGCCTCCGCCTCGAGCGGCGCTTGCTTCGACCGGAGAGCGTTGCATCCTGTAACCGCAAATTTTCCGGCCTGTTCGACCAATGTCCACACCTGATTCCAGTCTGACCGCGCGCAAGGAGCGCTGGGCGCGCAAGATGAGCGGGAAGGCCAAACCCGAGGCCCGCTCGGAGAGCCGTCTCCCGCCCGGGCAGCATCTCACGCCCGGCTTCCCTGTGCTCGACCTCGGGGTGCGCCCGGAGATCTCGTTAGGCGATTGGCGCCTCGAGCTCGGCGGATTGGTCGAGGATCCACAGACCCTAGACTGGGAAGAATTCAACGCGCTCCCGCAATTCGAGGACGTGAGCGATTTCCACTGCGTCACGACCTGGAGCAAATTCGATTGCCGCTGGACCGGCGTCGCTTTTTTCACCCTCGTTGAACTCGTTAGGCCAAAACCGGAGGTGCAACACGTCCTTTTTACCAGCTACGACGGTTACACGACCAACGTCCGGTTGGCCGACTGCCTCGACGACGACGTGCTGATCGCGATCCGGTTCGACGGCAAACCGATCACCCGCGAACACGGCGGCCCGGCCCGCGTCATCCTTCCCAAGCTCTACGCCTGGAAGGGCGCCAAGTTCGTCAGGCAAATCGAGTTCTCGGCCGAGGACAAACTCGGCTTCTGGGAAGTGCGCGGCTACAGCAACACGGCCGACCCCTGGACGGAAGACCGGTTCTCGTGAGCGGCCCGGCGCCGGCGCCCGGCAAATTTCTCGTCCTCGCCGCCTTTGCGGCCATCTATTTGATCTGGGGCTCGACCTACCTCGGCATTCTCCTCGCCATCCAGTCGATGCCGCCCTTGCTCATGGCCGGGGTCCGCTTTTTCCTCGCCGGCGTCATCATGTATGTCATCGCGCTCTGGCAGGGCGCGCCGAAATCTTCGCTCGCGGAATGGCGCACTGCTTTGATTGTCGGCGCCTGTCTGCTTTTTTTCGGAAACGGTAGCGTCACCATCGCTGAGCAATGGGTTCCCTCCGGCCTTGCTTCACTGCTCGTCGCGACGGTTCCGATCTTCATCGCGCTTCTCGCCTGGATGAGCGGTTCCGCGCCGCGGCCCCGGCCGCTGGTTCTGCTCGGGTTGGCCGGAGGATTTGTCGGGGTCGCGATCCTTGTCGGCCCGGCGCTAATGGCGCCGCCGGCGGGCGGTTCGCGTTATGCGGGTCTCGGGATGCTGATCCTTCTCTTCGGTTCGCTAATGTGGTCGGTCGGCTCGCTCTATTCGCGCCGCGCGCCCAACTCCAGCTCGCCCTTTCTCTCGTCCGCCCAGACCATGCTCTGCGGCGGCGGGCTCATGATCATCGCCGGGCTCCTCCACGGCGAGGCGCGCAATTTTCATCCCGGCCAGATCACCGCGGTTTCGTTAGGCGCATTTGCTTATCTCGTCCTGATCGGCGCGGTCGTCGGCTACACCTCCTTCATTTTCCTCCTGCGCCATTGCGATCCCTCCAAGGTCGCGACCTATGCCTACGTCAACCCGATCGTGGCCGTTTTGCTCGGCGCTTTTTTTGCCGGTGAGACACTCTCCCTCCGCACCGCCATCGCCGCGGGCGTCATCGTGGGCTCGGTCGCGCTCGTCATCACTACCCAGCAGGCCAAACAAAAAGTTCCGCTGCTCTCGCGGCCGCAGTTGCACAAACGCGCCGAATCCAATTAATAGAGCGGAACGGAATGAAGCCGGAAGACGCCAAAGCGATTTCCGCCCTCCAGGCCAACTGGCGCGCGGAACGGGAAACCGCCCTGGTTTATCGCGACCTCGCGACCAATGAAGCGGATGAAAAACGCCGCGGCATCCTCCTGCGCATGGCGGAAGCGGAGGAACGCCACGCCCAGCGCTGGGAGAGCAAACTCCAGGAACTCGGCGCGCCCCCGCCCATTCTGCCTAACGACTGGCGCCGCAAACTCAACCGCTGGTGGAACCGCGCCGCCGGAGCCGACGTCGCGATTCGCCGGATGGAGGCCGCGGAAGATCGCGACAAGGAAAAATACCAGGCGCAGCTCGCCGCCGGCCTCGGGAGCAACGCCGAGGAGGAGGAATTTCTCCGCCAGACCGCGCTCGAGGAAAAAGCCCACTCCCGCATCCTCAACACGATGGTTCCGCCAGCTTCGCCGGTCTCGTTAGGCCCGAAAGGCCTCCTCGACTCCATTCTCAAACGCGAGCGCTGGCACGGGCGCGGCGGCGGCTGGGTCGGCGACGCCATTTACGGCGTGAACGACGGCCTTGGCGCCGTCTTCGGCATCGTCTCCGGTGTCGCCGGCGCGACTAATAACCAGCAGCAGGTCATCCTTATCGCCGGGCTCGCCGGGATGATGGCTTCCTCGCTTTCGATGGGCGCCGGCGCTTATCTCGCGAACAAGAGCGAGCACGAAATCTACGAAGCCGAGATTTCGCGCGAGAAGGCGGAGGTGGAAGAAAATCCCGAGGAAGAAATCGAGGAGATGGCGCTCTTCTATCAGCTCCAGGGCTTCTCGCCCGAGGAAGCGCAACGCATGGCCGAGCGGCTGGCCGAGCAGCCCGAGCAAATGGTCGCGGCCATGGCGCAAAGCGAGCTCGGGCTCTCCCAGCACCATTTCGCCAATCCCTGGACTTCCGCTTCTTCTGCCGCAGTCTCAACCGCGATCGGCGCTTTCATTCCCATCATCCCCTTCTTTTCCATGACTGGCGTCCCGGCCGTGATCGTCGCCTTCATCATCAGCATTTTCGCCCACTTCGCCGTCGGCGCGGTCAAATCACTCATCACCATCCGTTCCTGGTGGGCCTCGGGAATGGAAATGACCATCGTGGGAATCATCCAGGCCGTCGTTACCTACGGCCTCGGCCTCGCCTTCGGCGCTCTTGGTTAGGCATTATCCCGCATGGCCGCACCCAAGCTCTCAGTCGTCGTTCCGGCCTTCAATGAAGCGCGGCGCCTGACGGATAATCTGCTCACTCTGCTCAGCTACCTCCAGAGCTACCGCCCGGAAGCGGAGCTGATCGTGGTCGATGACGGATCGTCCGATGGCACGGCCGAGGTGGCAGAGGAGCTTTTCAGCCGGCACCCCGACGTCATCGCACGCGTGATCCGTTTCTCAATGAATCGCGGTAAAGGCCACGCCGTGCGTTCCGGCCTGGTCGCGGCCGAGGCGCCAATCGCCATATTTACGGACGCTGATCTTTCGACCCCGCTGGCGGAGCTGCCCAAGATTGTCGAGCCGATCGAGGCGGGAGAATATGACATCGTGCTCGGCTCCCGCGCGCTTGATCGGAGCCTGATCGGCCATCATCAGCCCTGGCGGCGGGAGCAGGGCGGCAAGGTCTTCAACGCGATCGTGCGCCTGACAACCGGCCTGCCATTTTCCGATACCCAGTGCGGGTTCAAGGCGTTCCGCATGGAAGCGGCCCGTCCCATCATCGAGCAGGCCCAGATCAACGGCTTCGGCTTCGATGTCGAGTTGCTCTTCCTCGCGCAGCGGGCCGGTCTGCGCATGCTCGAGGTGCCGGTGCGCTGGAATCATAACGAGGGCAGCAAGGTGCATATTGTGCGCGACAGCTTGCGCATGTTTGCCGAAGTCGTGAGCTTGCGCACACGGGTCGCGCGCGAAACGCAGCGAAACGGAACTGCGGAATTGTCGCGCTAAGGAAAACCGCGGCCGCAGCTCCATCCGAAGACAGTGAAATTTTTTTCCGACAAGATCGTTAGGCTGAGCATCGCCCTTTTTTGTACCGTCGTGGTAAACATTGAGGCGCAGGAGATCCGGCGCGCGCTCCCGGTCGATCCGCCCGTCCTGGAGACGCCCGTGCCCGATGTCGCGCCTAACGTTCCCGGGCCGCAGGTGCCGGCCGGACCCGCTTCGGTCAACGACACCGCTCGTTTTCTGGCCGGGCTGCCGGTTTCGGAGGGTTCGCCTCTCATCCCGCTCGAGCAGACTGCCGCGTGGCAGCAGCACGCGAGCTTCTTCGGCACGGCCTGGACCAAACTGGCGGACCGGCAGTTCGTCGGCATCCGCGAGTGGGAGGTGAACTATCTGCCCGACGCGACCCAGCCGCTCCCGGTCGTGTTCTACATGTTCAGCGGGCCGGATTTTCTCTATGCCCACCAGTTCTTTCCCAATGCCGGCACCTACATCCTGGCGGGGACAGAGCCGATCGGATCCTTGCCCGACGTGCTGCGCTTTGCCGGTCCCGCGCTCGATCCGGTCCTGCAAAATCTCCAGAAATCGCTCAACAACGTCCTGAGCTTTTCCTTTTTCATCACAAAGGACATGAAGACCGACCTGCAGAACGAGCAGCTCAAGGGCACGCTCCCGATCTTCTACGTCTTCCTCGCGCGCGCCGGCAAGACGATCACCGACATCAGCTTCATCACGCTCGATAAAAGCGGCCAGCCGCAGCCCGCTTCGCCTAACGAAAAGGGAAAGGGTCTCACCCCGGGCGTCCGCATCACTTTTACTGGTGCGACCGGCGGCGCGTCGCAGACGCTCTACTATTTCACGACCGATCTTTCGAACGACGGCATCCGCAGTCAGCCCGGCTTCCTGAAATTCTGCGCGGCCCAGGGAACGGGCGCGAGCCTGCTCAAGTCCGCCTCCTACCTGATGTTTGAGAACGGCTTCAGCACGGTGCGCAACTTCCTCCTCGAGCACAGCAAAGCGATCGTGCAGGACGATTCGGGCATCCCGATCGCGGCTTTCGACCCGGCGAACTGGCTGCTCCGTTTTTTCGGCAGCTACTCCGGCCCGATCGACCTCTTCAAGCAATACTACCAGCCGCAATTGCAGGGGCTCTATCAAGAGAGCAACCCGGCTCCGCTCCAGTTCGGGATTGGGTATCGCTGGAGTCGCAGCCAATCCACTCTCATCGTTGGCACCCGCCGCGCCAGCGAGGTCTCGCCGTTGCAAAATGGGCCGCCGCCCGCCCCCGCGCCGTAGTAATTGTCAGGCGCCGCCGCCTTCCGGCGGGATGGCGCGGCGAAAATGCACCAGGGTATCGGCCACCGCGAAACCGAGCCGGCGATAGAACAAAATGCTCGCCTCGTTCTCCGCCTCGCAGTCAGACGCAAACTCGACGCGGCCGCAGGCCGCCGCCCAACGCTCCGCCGCCCTCACGAACAGACATCCCACTCCACGCCGGCGCCAGCCCGTCCACGCCGCGAAAATAAGTCTCGATCTCCGCCGCATGACTCTCGGCCGGCCCCCCCGGCCAAAGCGCACACCGCAGCGCCA
>JBDTOL010000021.1:0-23447 GCA_039933235.1 Spartobacteria bacterium
CCTCAACGAATGCGCCCGGCTCGCCCGGCTTGGTCGCGTTCATGGCGAGCGGGCCGAGGTCGGCAAGGTTGCGCTCGACGCCGGCTTCGAGCGTGGCGATTTCTTGCGCGGAAAGGATACCCGGCAGAAAGACAACGCCGTCGCGCCGGAAGGCCTCGCCGAGGGCAGGATCAAGTCCGTCTACTCCTGGCATTATCATCGGTATTTCGGGCAGGTTATGGGCTCGAGAGGGCAACGTCAATCCTGCCAAGGCCGCGCGGCGTCCCGTCTTCAGACGGTCGGACCGCGCGCGGTTTCCAGCTCGGGAAGTCTTCTACCACTCCTCAGCCGAAACCGGTGTCGGAGGTGGTCTTACGTTAGGTATGAAATATCATCTCTTGATCCGAAAGCTCGGGCTAACAAGCAGCCCGATAGCGACTTATTGCTGCCAACCTCTCACTGGTCGTCCCATTTTTGCAACAGAGTTTGCGACAAACTCAACCGCGTTTGAGGTAAACTCAGTCGCGTTTACGACGGACTCAGGCGCGTTTAAGGCGCGCCCGGTTGCGTTTGTCGCGAACGCAATCGTCGGAGGGGCAAATGCAATCGCGTTCACCCCAGACTCGGTCTCATTCGCACAGAACTCGGCCGCGTTCGCCCCAAACGCCAGTCTCAATTGCTCTTGGGACAAAACCGATCGCCGGCGTAGCAACCCAGACCGTTCAAATACTGCCGCGAATGCCGCGGGAAGGGTCGCGCGGCGAATTGAGCCCGCTCACCTTCATCCAGGCTGCCTTCGACGCTCCGCGCACATGGTCCCAAGGCAACGCCTCGCCGATCTGGTGCTTCTGGTAATCGAGCGCGAGATCGTCCTCGATCTCGTGGAATTCCTTGCCGGGATATTTCTCGGCAGCTTCCGCTCCCACCCGGTAAGCCGGCGCATAATGCTCATAGGTCGTGCCCTCACTTGCGTGGGGCTGGGTTTCATGGTGTTCCTGCCAGTATTTTTCCTCCGCGGTCAGGTCGATTCGATCCGTTGCGGTCTCTTCTTGTTTGCCTGTTTCGTCATTCATAATCGCTTACCTCCTCGTGCTTAGTTTCTTCTATTCCTCCTTCGTGCTCCGGCGGGTCATTGGATGCGGCCGCTTCCGTAAATCGCGAAAGGAAGGACGCAAAATGACCACGATGTGCGAAGTTAAGATATGAAGAATTCGAACGGAGACAATTTCACGGAGAACGATCCGATGTCTGAAACGGAATTTGGCAGCGGGACGGGCGAACGCAGTTCCCAGGGCCGCGTGGCCGATGGTGCGCGCAAGCTCTCCAACGCCGCCTCCGACACTTGGGACCAGACCCGCCAGAAGGCCGTCGTGGTGCGGGAGCGCACGGAGTTTTTTCTGCGGGAAAACCCGGTTCCGACCGTGCTCGGTGCGCTTGCGCTCGGGCTGGCGATTGGGTTGGCCATTCGCTACTCCTCGCGGCCCGAGGAGCCGACATCACTTTCAGTCAAGCGCGCCCTGCGGGAGATCGATTGGAGCACGATGTCGCCGGCGTTTTTGCCCGGCCTGATCAAGAGCGCAAAACGCGGATACGCGGATTCGGCCGAGGCGGTGAAGGGTGGCTACGAACGGGTCAAAGAGGTGGACGTGGACGAATACGTCAAACCGCTGCGCAAGCAGTGGAACAGGTTGTTCAGCTAGAAAAGCCCGAACGCGCGACAGCTGTAGCCGTTTCGCTGTGGGAAGCGTGGATATCGCGCGTCGCGACTAGACCAGCGGCGTCGATTCCCGCGGCGCCCACACGCGACGGCTACACTATGCTAGCAGTGCGGCGGCGCGACCGGCACGTGTGCCGGTCGAGAGACAACCTTGCAGTAGATAGCCGCCGGTGGGTGCTTCCCAGTCGATCATTTCGCCGGCAAGAAAAACGCCGGGCATTTTGTGCAGCATGAGCTGTTGATCTAATTCCTGCCACAAGACCCCCCCCGCGGTCGAGATCGCCTCGACGATCGGCCGCGGGCCTCCCAATGGCAGCGTAAATTTTTTCAGACGGGCGATCGCTTTTTCGCGGTTCGTGCAGTCGCCCGGGAAATAGTTTTCGAGGAGCGCGATCGCTCCCGGGCTCAGTTTCCAGGCGCGAAACCATTCGTTAGGGGTGCGCAATTGAGCGGCGCGCTCCAGGAGGACTTCCGCCGTCACCTGTGGTTTGAAATCGATTCGCAATTCCGGCGAATCCATCGCGCGCAGGAGCGGACCGAGCCGGTAGATCGCGCCACCTTCCAAGCCGTAGCGCGTGATCAAAAGCTCACCCGAGGCCACTTCTTCATCCGCGGTCACATTCAGATTCTTGAGCGGCAAGCCTTCCGCACGCTCCCGGACGGCGGCGGGCCAATCCACATTCCACCCGCAATTAGCCGCGACAAAAGGGGCTATCTCGATTCCAAAAGGGGCGAGCAGACCGCGCCACGCGCCGTCCGAGCCGGTCTCGGGCCAGGAAGCGCCGCCTAACGCCAGGACGACGGATCGGGCGACTAGTTGATCGCCGCCGTCGAAATCGAGACGCCAGAATTCTCCTGCACTCGTTAGGCCGACCAAACGGGCGCCGGTTTTGAATTCCACCTCCGCACTGCGCAGTCGCTGAACCCAAGCACGCAGCAGCACGGCTGCTTTCTGGCCCCGGGGGAAGACGCGCCTGCTCGTGCCGACGTAAGTTTCGACGGCCAGATCCTCCGCCCAGGCCCGCAGCGCCTCCGGGCCGAAGTCTGCCAGCAAGTCTTCCCAGCGCTCCGGTTCCTCCCTGTAACGAGCGGGGAAATTCTCCACCGGTTCGCTGTGGGTAAGGTTGAGCCCGCCTCGCCCGGCCACGAGAAATTTTCTTCCAGCAGACGGCTGCGCGTCGCAGATCATGACACGGGCGCCAGCGGCGGAGGCGACTTCGGCCGCGCGCAAACCAGCCGGTCCTGCTCCGACTACGGCTATTAATTCGTCCACAGAATAACACAGATGACACAGATTCCTTTGTTCACGAACAGGCTTTCTCTCCCGGCCAATCTGTGAAAATCTGCGCAATCTGTGGATCAACCCGCCGCCGTTCACCCAACTTTTTCCGAGGCCTTCCGTTTCTGGCTAAAGCTCGGGTTCATCAGCTTCGGCGGCCCGGCGGGTCAGATCGCGATCATGCAGACGGAGCTGGTGGAAAAGAGGCGCTGGATCGGCCAGGCGCGGTTCCTGCACGCGCTCAATTTCTGCATGCTCCTGCCCGGGCCGGAGGCGACGCAACTGGCGATCTACATCGGGTGGCTGCTGCATCGTACGGCCGGTGGGATTGTGGCGGGGGTGCTCTTTGTCCTGCCCTCCGTCGTGATCTTATGGGCTCTAAGTTTGATCTACGCGGCCTACGGGCAGCTCGAATGGGTCGCTGCTATTTTCTATGGATTGAAACCGGCTGTCATCGCCATCGTCGCGGCGGCGGTCATCCGGATTGGACGCAAGGCGCTCAAGAACGAGGTGATGTGGGCCATCGCGGCTATCGCATTCGTGGCCATTTTTTTCCTGAAGGTCCCGTTCCCGCTCATCATCCTGGGGGCGGGGACGATCGGATTTTTTGGGGGGAGGATGTGGCCAGGTCGGTTTAATGTCATGGCTCAGCACGGCGCCGGCGCGAGCTCGGTCCTGAGCGACGACGCCGATTCAGCCCCGCAACTCCAGCCTTCCTGGGCGCGCGGGCTGAAGGTCGTCGGGATCTGCCTCGCGCTCTGGTTTGGCCCGATCGTGCTGGTCGCATTTTCGTTAGGCACAGACCACACGCTCTTCCGGGAATGCCTCTTTTTCAGCAAGGCGGCGGTGGTCACTTTCGGAGGAGCCTATGCGGTGCTGCCCTACGTTGCGCAGCAGGCGCTCTTCCACTACGGCTGGCTCGAGCCCGGTCAGATGCTCGATGGCCTCGGGCTGGCCGAGACCACCCCCGGACCGCTCATCATGGTCCTGCAATTCGTCGGGTTTATGGGAGGATGGAATCATCCGGGCGGCCTCACCCCGCTCGTCGCGGCGACCGCGGGGGCGCTTCTCACCACCTGGACCACCTTCGTGCCGTGCTTTCTCTGGATTTTCCTCGGCGCTCCTTACATCGAGCGGCTGCGCGGCAACATCCGCTTTAGCGCCGCGCTGGCGACCATCACGGCCGCGGTTGTGGGGGTGGTTTTGAACCTGGCTGTCTGGTTCGGATTGCACGCGCTCTTTCCTGACGGTGCGGTCGATTGGTTCGCGCTCGCGCTCAGCGTGATCGTCTTTCTCGGCCTGATGCGGTGGCGCTGGGATGTCATCCCGGTGGTCGTGGCCGCGGGATTACTCGGTTTGATTTACCAGCTTGTGCTGGTTCCGCTTCGTTAGGGCGCGACGGTAAAACTAAACCCGCCTTTGCCCACATGGAGATCCTGGGCCACGGCGCTCCAGGTCACCTTGTAGACACCCGCCGGCAGCCCGGGCGGTAACGACAACCGAACCAGCCCCGGTTCCTTTTCATCTGCGCGCAGATCGCGTTGATCGACCTGTTTCCCGGAGGCGTCGTGCAAGATAAACGTGCTCAGCCCAACCTTGATCGGCTCACTGAACCAAAAACGGACTTCGTTCGGCGCGACTTTCAACGTCTCGTCCGCCTTCGGCTCGGTGCGCTCCAGCGCGGAATGGGCCAAGGCCGAGCCGGCAAACAGGATCAGACTAAGAAATGCGGCAAGAAAGCGGTTCATTTTCCAAGCAATACGATTGGTCCTTCGGCTTTGGTCACGCCACCCTTGCGCTCGAGACTGATGGCAAATCCCTGCGCTTCACGAACCGGCGACGCGGGCTGAAACGGCACCCGCAGAGTTCCATCGTTGGAGACGTGGAAGACACCGCCGTCGACCGGATCCTTGTATCTCGGGTCGACCAGCCATAGTTGATAGTCACGATTCGGGTCGTTAGGCGGGAGTTTCGTCACCTTCAGGATTCCCCGCTGTTTCTTTTCGTCCCAAACAACGACCGCATTGGCATCCGGCGCGTTTTCCAGTTTTGAGTTGAGCGACGCAATCTGGATTTGCGCGAAGATGTCGCGCTTCTCGAGGCGCGTGACCTGCTTCTTCAGTCCACCGCGCTCCGCCACGAGGTAAGAGCAGGTGAGGGCCAGGGCGGCGGCGGCTGCCCACGGGATCCAATTGGAGCGGCGCGGAAAGGCGACGCTTTTTTCGCTGCGGACTTGGGCTAGCACTTTCTCGCGCAATTCCGGCGGCAAGGGACGCGGCGGAGCGGCGTGTGCCAACGTGGCGGCGGCGTGATCGAGTTGATCGACCATCGCCTGAAGATCCGGATCTGACTGCAATCGCTGCTCAAAGGCCGAGCGATCCTGGCCCTCGAGCAGACCGAGAACGTAGAGTGAGGCCTGCTCTTCGAGTTGTTCGTTCACGATGAGATTCCTCCCAGCACTTCGCGTAACGCGAGGAGCCCTCGGCGGATGCGCGCCTTGACCGTCCCCAGCGGGGCGCCGATGCGCTCCGCAATCTGGGTCTGCGTCAGACCCCCAAAGAAAGCGAGGTCAATTGCCTCGCGCTGCGCCTCACCGAGTTCGGCGAGGGCGGTTCGCACGCGCTCCCGCTCGTCGTTGCGCTCCAGCGTATCGTCGGCGCGATCGGACGTAGAAAAACTGGAAGCGATCTCCGCCTCACTTGCGACCGCCTCACTCAGGCGGGATTGGCGTTGCCGCGAGCGCAGGCGATCGATCGCCTTGTGCCGCGAGATCATCACCGCCCAGGTGAACAAACTGCTCCGACTCGCGTCGTAGGTCGCGGTTCGTTTCCACATTTGCACGAACGACTCCTGCAGCACATCCTCCGACTCCTTTTGATCGTGCAGGATCGCGAAGATCATGGAGAAGAGGCCGGGCGCATAGCGATCGTAGAAAGTGGCGAATGCCCCCTCGTCGCCCGCACGCATCTGTCGCACTAACTCGGCGTCGGCTTCGTTCGGTATCCGGGTGGCGCGACGCCCCGGCTTTGGGACGGCGGAGTCCTGCGGAAAACTCGAAGATTGGAGCGCCACGTCCCACGCACCAGACCGAAGAATAGCGTCCGCGCAAGCGCTCTTGGGCAACCAGGCCTCCCGGTGCATTTCAGCTGGCCATTCCGCTGCCCGGAAGGCGCCGGTTGTCATGGTTGCAGTCACATAGCTTAAGACGCAGGACGAAGCCCAACAGATGCATTTCGCACTCCGTCCGGAGGGATTCGGCGATTGACAAGCCGCCGCTGGTGCGGTTCAATGGGCGTTCGGCTTGCCTCCTCGATAGCCCTCTCTCTCGAGGCGTCCCGCTTCCGCTCCCCCGCGCAACGCAGGTCCGTCCCGGCGATCCACCTTTTTTGTCACTCATTACAGCCCCATTCCATGTCGGGACATAGCAAGTGGTCCAAGGTCAAGCGTGCCAAAGGCGCGCTCGACGTGAAACGCGGCACGATCTTCAGCAAGTTTTCGAAGGAGATCAGCGTCGCGGCGCGCCTTGGTGGAGGCGACCCGGCCGGGAATGCCCGTCTCCGGAGCGTGATCGAGATGGCGCGGGCTCAGAGCATGCCCAACGACAACATCGAGCGCGCGATCAAGCGTGGAACGGGCGAAGGGGTAGACGCCCAGCATTACGAGGAGATCGTCTACGAAGGCTACGGACCCGGCGGCGTGGCGCTGTTGGTGGAAGCGACGACCGATAACAAGAACCGCACCGCCGCGGAAATGCGGCATATTTTTTCCAAGAACCACGGCAATCTCGCGACGAGCGGGAGCGTTTCTTATATGTTCCACAAAAAAGGACGGATCACCGTGCCGCGAGATACGATTGAGGAGGAGCGCCTCTTCGAATTGACGCTCGAAGCGGGGGCGGAAGAGTTGACAAAGGAGGAGGAACAGTATGTTATCCTTACTTCCCACGATCAGCTCTACGCCGTAGCTGAGGCGCTCAAACACGCGAGCGTCACGATTGATGGGCAAAAGTTTACTTTCATTCCCGACACGACTGTTCCTGTCGCCGACGAGGAGGCTGCGCTCCAGGTATTGCGCCTCTGCGAGAGCCTCGAAGACGACGACGACGTTCAAAACGTCTATTCCAATTTAGATATCCCTGAAGAATTGCTGGCCAAACTGCCAGCCTGACAACTGCGAGCCCGGCACATCCGTCGTGTCGCCTCGATAAAAGCCGGTTTCAATTATGAGCGAAGACATGGAAAACAAGCCGACCCAGGCACCAACCGCCCCGTTCCGGAGACGGCGCTCCTCCCGTCGCCGCTCGGGCCGGCGCAACGACACGGCGCGCGGCCCCGGCCAATTCAATGAATCGGGCGAGGACAAACCCGGCCGCACCAACGGGCCAGAAGTTCTGGACGATGATCCGTCGCAGGAAGCGGAGCGTCGCCGGGAGGATGCCGAGCAGTTTGTCGAAGCGACCGAGGGGACCGACCCGTCGCAGGATCGGCGCGAGAACGGCCACCAGAATGGTGAACTCCCCCGTGAACCTGAGTTCGGTGAAGGCATCATTGAGATTTCCGGAAAAGGCTTTGGTTTCCTGCGCGACGCGAAGCGCAATTTCGTCCAGACCCCGCAGGATATTTTCGTCACGCCGGAAATTGTCCGACGCTTTCAGCTCCGCGACGGCATGTGGATCTACGGCGAGACCCGGCGCGGCAACCGTGGCCCGCAGTTAACCCGGCTGCTCAAGATCAATGACGAGGAACCGACCAAGTATCAAGACCTCGCGCCGTTCGAGGAGCTGACCACGATCAACCCGAACGAGCGGATTAAGCTCGAGACGGTGCCCGATCGTTATACGACCCGGATCATGGATCTGATGACACCGCTCGGCAAAGGCCAGCGCGGCCTGATCGTGGCCCCGCCCCGCACCGGCAAGACGACGCTGCTTCAGCACATCGCCGATGCGGTGGTAAAGAACCATCCGGAGATGAAATTGATCATCCTCCTGGTCGACGAACGTCCGGAGGAAGTGACCGAAATTCGGCGCACCGTGCCGACGGCCGAGTTGATGGCGTCGTCTAACGACAGCGACATCAAGAGCCACACCCGGATCGCGCAGCTCGCAGTCGAGCGCGCCAAGCGCCTCGTCGAAGCGGGCAAGGATGTCTTCATCCTGCTCGATTCGATCACCCGCACCGCCCGCGCTTTCAATAACGCGACCGGCGGCGGCGGACGCACCATGAGCGGCGGTATCGACGCTCGCGCGATGGAAATCCCGAGGAAGCTCTTCGCGGCTGCGCGCAACACCGAAGAAGCCGGCAGCCTTACGATCGTCGCGACCGCATTGATCGAAACCGGGAGCCGAATGGACGAACTAATCTTCCAGGAGTTCAAAGGGACCGGCAACATGGAGCTCGTCCTCGATCGCAAGATCAGTGACCAGCGCACCTATCCCGCAGTCGATATCTTCCTCTCGGGCACCCGGCGCGAAGAACTGTTGCTCCAGCCGTTCGAGCTCGAGAAGATCAATCTCATTCGGCGCGGCCTCGCCGGTCACAAGCCAGTCGAGGCGATCGAACGTCTGCTCATGTTCGTGAAAAAATTCCCAACCAACGCGCAGATGCTGAAAGAAATTCCGGGTTAAGACGAAGAGCCTGATAGCCTCCCGCAACCAGTCTGCGCTGCTGCGAACGACGTGCGCGCGTCGTGATCTATTGTAGGGCAACAGCTCCGGTTGCCCAGGTTCGCTTCCGGCAGGCGAAGCGCCCGCCTACAATGTCATGAACACGACGGAAAAAGCTCAAGACCTCGAGTGGGAAGTTCTCCCCCCGGAGGAAAAGGCAAAGCGCAGCGAGGTCGAGCCGCTCTTTCGCTGGCTCGCCTTGATTATGGACAATTTCCTGCGCGTCCCCGGCACCAAATTCCGTTTCGGCCTCGACCCGCTGATGGGGTTACTCCCGGGACTCGGCGACACCGGCTCGGCCCTCATCTCTGCCATGGCCCTGATTGCCGCGGCGCGGCGCGGGCTGCCCAAGATCCTGCTCGCCAGGATGTCGCTCAACATCCTGATCAATGAAGCGATCGGCATCATCCCGGTGATCGGCGACGCATTTTCCTTCTGGTTCAAATCGAACGCTCGAAACTACGAGCTCCTTAAGCGTCATACCGCCGGTTCGCGACAGTCGACCAAGAGCGACTGGCTCTTCGTCGTGCTCGTTCTCGTGCTCCTCTTCGCGATTCTTGTCGTTAGTCTGGCCGTGAGTCTCTGGCTGCTGGCGCAAGTCGCGAAAATGCTCGGTCACGCTTGATTGTAGGGCGGGCGCCCTACAATTCACTCGAGAGATAGCGCAGCCGGAGGGAATGAATCACCTCTCGCGCCCGGCCGTAGGGCAGACGGAACTCGTCGATCGTGGCGCACTTCATCCGCCGCGCGAAGATATCCTCCTCCTCCCGCGCCGCGGGCAACCGTGAGATGCTGCGATTGCCCCAGCGGCGCAGGACCGATTCGCAGGTGCGCAGAAAATTATAGGCGCTGCGCAGGCTGCCGGCGTCCCCTGCCGCGAGGATTTTCTGGTGGCGCAGCAGGTCCAGGGCGGCCAGAAAGTTCGGCTCCCAGATGCCGTGGCGCATCTGCAATCCCTGGACGAGAAACTCCGCTTCGATCATCCCGCCGATCCCGGTCTTGAAATCATAGAAATCGTTTCCGCTCCCGCGCTCATTCGCAATCCGGACGAGCATGTTCTCGATTTGCCTAACGAGATCGGACCGTCGTCCCGCTTCGCGCCAGAGTTCCCTGGCCAGCGCGATAAAATCGAAACGGAGCGGCCCAGCGAAAGCCCGCGCCCGGGTCAAGGCCTGCAGCTCCCAGAACTGCGCCCGCTTCTCGTAATAACCGCGCAGGGTTTCCAGCGAACAGACCAGCGGCCCCTTCTCCCCCTCCGGTCGCAGTCGCGGGTCGACCGTGGCGAAGCTTCCCTCCGCGGTCGAGAGGGTCAGTTCGCCGATCAAGTTCTGCGCCGGGCGCGTGTCCTCACCAGCGAAGATAACGTCAAGGTCGGCGCCATAGTTGATCTCGCGACCGCCGAATTTTCCCAGAGCCACGATCGTGAGCGCCTGCTCTTGGTTAACCAGCCCGTGGACAAAGACGAGACACGCTTCCGCCAGGTCGCTTTGCTCGGCGAACAACTGCGGCAGCGGCGCGATCTCGAGCACGTCGCGCAGGAGAATGCGGAGCGATTCCCGCTGCCGGTAGACGCGCACCGGATCGACGTTGTCGTTCGTCGCGCCTGACGAATTCAGGCGCTCCAGGTGCTCCGCCACGCTGTAAGTGCGATCAAGCATCCCGCTTCGGGTCAATTCCTCGAGCCACTGCGGGCGACGGATCAGCCAGCTCCCGCCCGCCTCGCTCGCGTCGAACGTTTTCACGAGCAGCTCCAGCAGGCGCGGATTTGCCGACAGCAATTCAAAGAGCAGGCTCCGGAAACCATACGCCTCGACGAAGCGGACGAACTGATTCAGCGTCGCATCGGGATCGGCCGCGCGGCCCAGCCAGGTAAGGAGAAGCGGCTGAAGTTTGCGAAAGATCTGGCGCGTCCGGGGCGCGACGTGGAAACCCGCGGCGCTTTCGCCCAGCTGC
Organism: Spartobacteria bacterium; assembly: GCA_039933235.1. Taxonomy (GTDB): domain Bacteria; phylum Verrucomicrobiota; class Verrucomicrobiia; order Chthoniobacterales; family UBA10450; genus Palsa-1392. The sequence goes on from JBDTOL010000021.1 coordinate 10,594, forward strand.
GCCAGCGTCTTGGCGGCCTGGGTTGCGTCGCGGAACCGGTCGAAATTTGCGGAGGCGGGACTGACCGGGCCGGATTCGCTGACGACGCGTTTGAAAACGGCGCGCACCTGCCGCATACGCTCCCGCAGTTCTGTTAGAAGTTCGGCCTGATCGGGGAAACCGAGGCTGCAGGCCAGGGCAGTGAACGCTTCCCCCCGCTCCGGGACTGTGTGGGTCTGCTGTTCGTTCTCGATCTGGAGGCGGTGTTCCACTTGGCGCAGGAAGCGATACGATTTCTCCAGCTGAGCGGCGTCTTCGTTAGGCAAAAACTCCAGCTCGGCCAGGCCTCGGATCGCCTTGAGCGCGCCGGCTTCCTGGAGAAACGGATAACGCGCCGCGTGCAGGAGCTGGAGCGCCTGCACGACAAACTCAATCTCGCGAATGCCGCCCGCGCCGAGCTTGACGTTCCTTTCCTTGTGCTCGTGACCGACGATATCCCGCTCAATCCGGTTCTTGATCGCGGCCACTTCATCCAGCAGATCGGGCGTCGGGCTTTTCGGAAAAACAAAGGGCTGCAGCTGCCGGAGGAAATCGTAGGCCAGCTCCCGATCGCCGCAGATCCAGCGCGCCTTGATCAATGCGAGCCGTTCCCACATCTCGCCAAAGCCGGCGTAGTAATTCTCCATGCTCTCGAGCGAGCGCACGAGCGGCCCTGCGCTACCTTCCGGGCGCAAGCGTAAGTCGATCCGAAAGAGCGAACCGGCCGGGTCGGAGGCGGCGAAGGTCTCGATGATTTTGTTCCCGAGCCGGGTGAACCATTCGTGGTAGTTGAACTTCGGCGTTAACTGGCCTTCGTCGCTGTAGACAAAGATGAGATCGACATCGGAACTGTGATTAAGCTCGCGCCCGCCGAGTTTTCCCACGCCGATGACGGCGAACTGGCTGGCCGGCGAACCCCAGCGCTGACGCAGCTCGTCATTCCAATGCTCGAACACGGTCGTTAGGCAGATATCGGCCAGCTGCGACAACTCGATCAGCGTCTCTTCCAGGGGGGCGGCGCCGGCCAGCTCGCGCAGCGCAATCCGCACCATTTCGCGGCCTTTCCAGAGGCGAAGCACGCGAAAGTTACTTTGCGCGAGCGGCGCCGAGCCGGCGAGGTTGCGCAGGTCAGTTATCATGTGCCCGAAGCCGCGGCGATCGGCGCTCACGCGGGGCTGCGAAAGCCAGACGAGAATCTCCGGATGCTGACTCAGGCGCGCGCCGCAGATGCTGGAGACGGAGAGGAGATGATAGATCGCGTCCGCGCCTAACGGAAAATCGGAAATGACCCCGGGTAAAGGCGGCGCGTCGGCCGGCCAGTTCGCCTCGATCGCGGCCAGCGTAGCCGCGACCTGGGCGGGGCGAATGCTCCGGGAGATCCCCGCGTCGACCACCGCCACGCTATTGCGTCGGTTCGGCCATCTTTTCGCGCGCCTGCGCGAGCACCCGCCGCTCGCGCCGGGTTAGGCTGCCGAGGCCGCTGCGCGCAATTTTTTCCAGCACCGGATCGATTTCCGCGGCGATGAATTCATCCAGCGACATTTCCTGCCGCCGTTCGACCTCGATCCGCCGGCGGCGCAGCGCGCGCTGCAAAAACGAGGGCCGGCCAAAGCCGAGGAGGTTCGCGTAAAGCCAGCCGGCCACGCCGCCGCCGACGTAAGCGCTATGGCTGACGACGCCCTGCCGATCAACGACGAGCAGGAAAAATCCGGCCACAAAAAGTGCAGCGCTGAGGTACTTCGCCTTAATTTTTACCGGCAGAACAAAGAAGAGCGACTGGGTCAACTCCAACTCGGGCAGGATGGTGGCGAAGGCGACCACGACCGCCGCGACACCACCCGAGGCCGCCAAGAGCACGGTCGTCGACGGCATCAGGAAGAGGTGTCCCAGTTCTCCTCCGATCAACCCCGCGAGATAGAGATAAAGGAAATGCTTTTGCCCAAGGATCGACTCCACATCGCGGCCAAAAAAATAGAGAAGGAACATGCTGCCCGCGAAGCTGAAGACCCCCGCGTGCAAAAATGCGGCGCTCAAAAATTGCCAGGCATACGCCTGATCGATCCCGCGATAACTCAGGCCCAGATATTCGGTAACCGCTTCCGGCTGGTTGGTCTGCACGACCAATTGCGCCACGAAAACAGTTACATTAAAGCCGAGCAGGGAGAGCAGAACTACCCGCTGGCGAGAGGTCCAGCGGGGCGCATAAGAGGATGCTTTTCGGCCGGACAGGCGCATAAACCAAAATATCGCAAACGCGATGCCTTGTCATTGGGAATCAAAGAAACCGGTGCTACCGGACACGCCCAAGCCGCATCAGGCGGCTACGAGAACCTTGAGCTGCCGCGGTTTCATCTCGAATTCCACCGGGCAATTTCCGATCAGCTCGCCGTCCAGCTCCACCGGCACATCCTCCGCGCTGCTTACCCGCAGGCGCGAGGTCTGGAAATACTCTACCTCTCGCGTCGTGATGTCGGAGGTGAAGATGACATTCTGCAGATACTTGATCAGCTCGATGTAGCCGAGCTGTTTGAAGACCAGCACATCGAGCAGCCCGTCATCGAGCACAGCGTGCTTGAAGAAAGGGAACGGACCGCCATAGAGCCGGCCGTTGCCGACGAGAACGAAGGAACCTTCTTCCGACACAGCCTCTTCCGACTCAATCAAGAGCCGCGGCGGCCGGCGCCCGGCGATCTGCGCTGCGGAAACGAGGTAGCTGAGCGGGCCGAAATTTCGCTTGAACACCCGGCTGGTTTCTTTCACCACCTGCGCATCGAGCCCGACCCCGGCTAGCTGCACAAAATGTTTCCCGTTGGCCGTGGGGAGATCGATCAGCCGTGTCTTCCCACCTCGAATGATGTCCCAGCAGCGTCCGAGATCGTTCGCGGGCAATCCGAGTTCATTGGCAAAAACATTCATCGTCCCCATCGGCATCAACCCAAGCGCTGCTTCCGAGCCGGCGATGCCGTTGACGACTTCGTTGATTGTCCCGTCGCCCCCCGCGGCCACAATCCGGTCAAAGCCGTCCGCCACGGCATGGCGCGCGCGGTGCTCGGCGTCGCCCGCCCCCACGGTGGCGCAAAAGAACGCGTCGCCGCACATCGCGCGCAATCGCACCTCCCAGCGCCGGGCGCGCTCGCTCCGGGCCGCCGGATTTAAAATGACGCAGGTCTTGGACAAGGGATTACTTGTTAGGCTGGTTTCATCTTTTCTTCAATCATCCGTTGCGTAGCTTGCACCCGGTGAAGAAGCTCGGTCGAATTTTGCTCTGGCTCGCAGGCACGGCAGTGGTGCTGGCCTCCGTCCTCCTGCTGGCCGTGAATTTGTACGTGCAATCGCAAGGCACACACCGTCGCATTCAGCAGGAACTCAGCCAGCGACTCAACACGCCGCTGCATCTGCGCCAGATCAGCGTGACTCCGTGGAGCGGCCTGAAGCTCAGCGGCATCACCATTCCGCAAGACTCCAGCAAGATCGGCGGCGAGAATTTCCTGCAGGCCCAGAGCTTTCAGCTTCGGGTGCAGTTCTGGTCGCTCTTCAACGATCGGCTCGTCATCCGGCAGGTCCTGCTGGTTAAGCCGGAGGTCGTCTGGGCGCAGAACTCCTCCGGCAAATGGCGCTTGCCCGAACTGCCGCCCGAGCCGATTCCTCCTCGCTCTTCCGCTGCGAGCGCCCCGCCCCCGGCCGTCACGACGTCGCCTCCTCCCGCCGCACCCGCCGCTCGGGCCGCGCCGGCCTCGCCGCCTAACGAACCATCCCTCGTCGAACCGCCTGAGCCCGGGTTCACCCCCGAAGTGCAGCGGGTCACGCTAAAGGACGGAGATTTCACCTTCCTCGACGCCGCTGGTCGCGTCATCGCGAAGTTCAACGGCCTCGACTTTCATTCCAGCTTCCGCACTGCCACCGAGATCAAGGGGACAGCCAGCGTCGCGACGATCTCGGTGCGCGACCGATTCTTTATCCAAGACCTGGAATCCCCACTCCGCTACGACCCGGGTGAGCTGGCATTCTCCAACATCTCCGCGCACGCCGCGGGTGGCACGATGAGCGGGCGTTTCGAGATGCAACTGCAGAGGACCGATTCGCCCTTCACGGCGCAGGTTAAATTCCAGGATCTCGCGGTTGAAAAACTCGTGACCAACGCGGGCGGCCCCGCCGGCATGATACAGGGCCGGGTCGAAGGCTTCCTCGACGCGGCCGGCGAAACCGCCGATCCCAACGCGCTCTCCGGCCGCGGGGAAATCATCCTGCGCGAGGGCAAATTGCAGCAATACAGCCTGCTCGTCGCACTCGGGCAGATCCTGCAGATCGACGAGCTGATGCAGCTGCAGTTGCAACAGGCCGAGGTGAAATATCACATCAGCCCGGGGATCGTGACGATCGACCAACTGCTCTTGCGCTCGCCTAACATCCGTCTCAGCGCGACCGGCACGATCAGCTTTCGCGGCAAGCTGCGTCTCGACGCTCAACTCGCGCTGAACGACAAGGTGCGACGCCAGCTTTTCACCCCAATCCGGGCAAACTTTGAGCCGATCGCCGACCCCGCCGGCTATGCCGCGGTCGATTTCAAGGTCAGCGGGACAGTCGACCGGCCGAAAACTGATCTAATGGACAAACTCGTGGGACGCGACTTGCGCGATCTCGGCGGGGTCATCAGCAGTCTCTTCGGGCACGGCAAAAAGAAAAAGCCGCGACCGTCCGCGGCGCCCACCGCCACCGCGACGAGTTCGCCGGATGAGAGCACGCCTCTCCCATCGCCGGGCGAGGAAGAAGATCCCGCCGTCTCGCCTAACGAACCTTCGCCGAGCCCTCTGGCGTCGCCGGCTCCCTCGCCATGAGAGTAATCGCCGGGACCTCCGGCGGCATCCGGCTCGTCGTGCCAAAGAGCGATATCCGGCCCACGATGGATCGCGTGAAAGCCGCCATTTTTTCCAGCCTGGGCGAGCGCGTGCTGGGCGCCCGCGTCCTCGATCTCTTCGCCGGTACGGGCGCGCTAGGGATCGAGGCGCTCAGCCGCGGCGCCGCGTCGGTCATGTTCGTGGAGAACGATCGCCAGGCCGTCGCGGCGATCGAACGCAACCTCGACCAAACCGGTTTCACCGGCCGGATTCGTAAACAGGACGTTTTTGATTTTCTTAGCCACGCCAGCACGGCAGAGGCGCATGATTTGATCTTCGCTGACCCGCCCTACGACAAATCCAAACTGGGCGACGCTTTCACCAAGCTTCTTCTGCGCAATGACCGCCTGCCTGCACGGCTGACGAACGGAGGCATCTTCGTCCTCGAGAAGCGACCAGGCGAACGGTTGCCGACGAGCGATTTCTGGGAGGTCATCCGCCGCAAGACCTACGGCGCAACCGAAACGCTCTTCCTGCAACGCAAGGGCGAGAGCGACGAATGAAGTCGCCCGGGCCGCCCGTCACTGCATGATCCGCTTCCTTTACAACCTTCTCTTCCCCCTCGCGCTCCTCTTCTATCTCCCTGGCTATCTGCTGAAGATGCGGCGGCGCGGAAACTATCGAAATAAGTTCGGTCAACGCCTGGGAATTTACGATCGCGAGACACGAGCCAGGCTTTCCGGCGGCCGCCTCACCTGGATGCACGCAGTCAGCGTGGGCGAAGTGATGATTGCGCTAAAGCTGCTCGCCAAAATGAAGCAGCACGAGCCCGCTTTGCGCGTCGTCCTCACCACCACGACGACGACCGGCTTCGCGCTCGCCAGCCAGCAGGCCCCGCCCTGGCTCGACCCGATCTACACACCGCTCGATTTCTGGCCGATCATGCGCCGCGCCTTCACCGTGATTCGACCGACCCGGATCATCCTCGTCGAAGCGGAGGTCTGGCCGAACCTGACCGCACTGGCGCACCGGCGGAAAATTCCTCTCGCCTTGGTCAACGCGCGGCTCTCGCCCCGGTCGGAACGGCGCTTTCAACGGTTCCAGCGGTTCGTTCGCCCCTATTTCGAAAAACTCGATCTCGTCTGCGTGCAGGAAGAGGAGGATGTAACTCGATGGGAATCGTTAGGCATAGCGCCCGCGCGAATCCACGTCATCGGTAGCATCAAGTTTGATTCCGAGGGCGTCGCGCCAAACCCAGAAAAGCCCCGCGCCGTCCTGCGGACGCTCGAAATCGAATCGGCTCGACCTATCCTGCTCGCCGGCAGCACACACGCCGGCGAAGAGGCGATCCTGGCGAAGATTTTCCAGCAGTTACGCCGGGAATTGCCCAGTCTTTTCCTCATCATCGCGCCCCGTCACGTTGAGCGCGCGCGAGAGATCGCGGGGGAGTTGCGCGGCCTCGGGCTGAGCGTAGGGCGACGGAGCGAGGACGCCGCGAGTGCTCCGCTCGATTGTCTGCTGCTCGATACCACGGGCGAATTACGAGATTGGTATCCGCTCGCCGCCATTGTCTTCATCGGGAAGAGCCTCACGGCGCGAGGCGGCCAGAACCCGGTGGAAGCGATCGTGGCCGACCGGCCGGTGGTTTTCGGACCGCACATGGAAAACTTTGCTCGCCTCGCGCGCAATCTGGTCGGAGCCGGAGGCGCGCTTCAAGCTCGAGACGAGGTTGCCCTTGCCGAGATGCTGGCCGATCTCATGCGCAACCCGGGTCAGCGCGAGCAGCTCGTCCGCCAGGCGCGCAGCGTCCTCGCGCCCCACCGCGGCGCAACCGCCCGCACGGCGGAATTGCTCAAGGAGATGACGACGAGCGTTGCCTGAAATTCCTTGCATCGGGAGCGACCGCTCCGATATTGCGCGCCTCTTCCTGACCCTATCGTCCAGTGGCCTAGGACACCGCCCTTTCACGGCGGTAACACGGGTTCGAATCCCGTTAGGGTCGCCACTTTTATTCCGGTCGAAAATGTGCGGGCTGTTCGGTTGCGTCGAGGAAGAAAATGAAGTCACAAGGAATGCTGGATTCTTCGTTGGACCCTTCCGCGGTTCCCAAAAAGATCGAATCTAAAAAAGCAAAAAGCCAGCCGGGGTAATACACCCGGCTGGCTTTGCAAATTCCCTGCGGCTGGGGCAGCTAGGCCAAGACTAACTTGCGACGAGCGATCTCGATTCCGACGAGAGCGATGCTCAGAAGCGCAAGCGTGGTTCCCCCGTCAGGCACGCCGTTAGCAGCCGCGCCACCGGAGAAGCTGAACACTCCGTTCGCGCTCGGCGATTGCGAGGTGAAACTCCAGCTACCGTCCGTCGGGTCGAATCCATTACCCGAAACCGTTCCTGTGCCCGAGATGAGCAGGAAACTGGCGTTCTGCAGCACCACCGTGGCGCTGCTCAGGTCGAACGTGAAGCCTCCCACACTCCAAAGCGCGGGAGTCGCTGTCGAAGGAGTGAAAATCCAAGGGGTCGCCATCGTCACTGCGTCACCCTCACTGGTGAAGCTGCCGAAATCTCCGTCGCTGCTCATCACCATGACGTCGCTGAAGGCGTTAACCCTTGTGGCCGTGGCGAGTGAGGCCGTGTCGTAAACTGCTCCACCTGCAAAGGTGATTGCACCATTGATCATGGCGGCATTAGCTGACTGACCCACGAAACCCGTGGTAAGGCAGCCGACCGCCAAAATCGTCCAAAGTAGTTTTGATAATTTCATTTGTTCTGATTTGTATAGTTGTTCCTGTGGTTACAACTAATAGCAATGGCTATGCCAACCGCCGCGGAAAGTCATAAGCTGTTGTTATTCAACGATTCCGCTCAACTTTGGTAGCCCGGCGTTTGCGAAAACTGTCAGGTTTTCCGACAGTTCACTTAGAAATTATCCGGACCCTCCTACGCGAGCGCAGCCTGCGCGGCGGCGAGCTTCGCGATCGGCACCCTGAAAGGACTGCAGCTCACGTAGTTCAGCCCGAGACGATGGCAGAATTCGACGCTCGAGGGATCCCCGCCGTGCTCGCCGCAGATGCCGAGCTTGATGTCGGGACGCGTCTTGCGCCCAAGGTCACGTGTTATCTCCATCAGCCGCCCCACGCCTTTCTGGTCGATCGTGGCGAAGGGATTGTTAGGCACGATATCCAGCTCCTCGTAGGCGGGCAGGAAACTGCCCGAATCGTCGCGGCTCATGCCCAGCGTTGTCTGGGTGAGATCGTTCGTGCCGAAGCTGAAAAACTCCGCGTCTTTCGCGATCTCGTCGGCCACCAGCGCGGCCCGCGGAATCTCGATCATGGTCCCGACCAGGTAATTGAATTTCGTCTTCTTCGCCTTGGCCACTTCCGCGGCGACCCGATGCACGATCTCGATCTGGAGTTTTAGTTCTCTCGGAAAACCGACGAGCGGGATCATGATTTCCGGGCGCACTTTTTTACCCTTCTTCTGCACTTCCGCAGCGGCTTCAAAAACCGCACGGGCCTGCATCTCGGAGATTTCCGGATAGACGATCCCGAGCCGGCAACCGCGATGCCCGAGCATCGGATTGAACTCGTGCAGCTCGCGGACCCGCCGCGAGATGATCTCGACGGGAATGCCAATCTTGCGCGCCAGGTCGAGCTGCTGCTCCCTTTCGTGCGGGAGAAATTCATGCAACGGCGGGTCGAGGAAACGGATCGTCGCCGGCAATCCGTCGAGCGCCTTGAAGATCCCGGCAAAATCCTTTCGCTGGAACGGGAGCAACTGCGCGAGCGCCTTCACCCGCGCCTCTCTGTTCTCGGCCAGGATCATCTCACGCATCGCGTCAATCCGGTTGCCCTCGAAAAACATGTGCTCGGTCCGGCACAGACCGATGCCATTGGCGCCAAAAGCGACGGCATTGCGCACCTGCTCCGGCGTGTCGGCATTGGCCCGCACATCGAGGACGCGGGCGCGATCGACCCAGCTCATCAGCTTCGCGTACTGCTGATAGGTGGCGCTCTTTTTCCCATCGAGCGATCGATCGACCAGCACCTGCACGATCTCGGAAGGCGCGGTCGCGATTTCACCGGCAAAGACCTCGCCCGCGGTCCCATCGATGGAGAGGTAGTCCCCTTCTTTCAACTTCACCCCGCTCGCCGACAGCGTCCGTTTCTGGTAATCGATCTGAATCTCCGATGCGCCGCAGACGCAGACTTTCCCCATCTGCCGCGCCACCAGCGCCGCATGCGAAGAAACCCCGCCGCGCGAAGTGAGGATGCCCTCGGCCGCGATCATGCCGCGCAAATCTTCCGGCGACGTCTCGATCCGGGCGAGGATGACCTTCTCGCCGCGCTCGGCGCGCCGCACCGCTTCCTCGGCACTGAAGACCACATACCCGGAGGCCGCGCCCGGCCCGGCCGGAAGACCACCACCAATCTTCTTGGCCGCGGCGGCCGCTTTACGGTCGAAAATCGGCGCGAGCAGATGCCCTAACGAATCCGCCGGGATCCGCTTGATTGCCGCCTCCCGCGTGATGAGACGCTCCTCCACCATCTCGACGGCGATGCGCACGGCGGCGAGACCAGTCCGCTTGCCGTTGCGCGTTTGCAGAATGTAGAGCCGGTTGTCCTCGACGGTGAACTCGAGGTCCTGCATATCCTTGAAATGTTTCTCGAGCAGCGCACGCACCTTCATCAGCGCCTTGTGCGCGGCCGGCATTTCGTCGGCCAGCTTTGCGATCGGGTGGGGCGTGCGCACGCCTGCCACCACGTCTTCGCCTTGCGCGTTGATGAGATACTCGCCGTAGAAAACTTTCTCGCCGCTCGCCGGATCGCGCGTGAAGGCGACTCCCGTGGCGCTCGAATCGCCCATGTTGCCGAAGACCATCGTCTGCACGTTTACCGCCGTGCCCCAGTCGTGCGGGATGCCGTATTTGCGCCGATAAACGACAGCGCGGTCGTTATTCCACGAACCGAAAACCGCCCCGATCGAACCCCAGAGCTGTTGCCTCGGATCCTGCGGGAACGATTTGCTCGTGCGTTCCTTGATCAGATCCTTGAAGCGCTGCACCAACTCCTTGAGGTCGTCCACCGTGAGCTGCACATCCGGGAAGTTGTGGTTGCCATAGCGCTCGTCTTTGAGGTGCTCGATCACGCTCTCGAAGGGCTCGTGGTCCTCCCCGGGGCGCTTCTGCACTCCCATCACCACGTCGCCGTACATCTGGAGGAAACGCCGATACGAATCCCATGCGAAGCGCGGGTTGCTCGTTTTCTCCGCCACGATTTCCACCACCGTGTCGTTCATGCCGAGGTTGAGAATCGTATCCATCATCCCCGGCATCGAGTCGCGCGCCCCCGAGCGCACTGATACGAGGAGCGGCCGATCCTTGTCGCCCAGTTTTTTGCCGACTGACTTCTCGACCTTGGCCAGCGCCGCCTCCACCTCCGCCTCGAGCCCCTTGGGGTAGGTGCGTTTCTTCTCGGAAAAGTGGGTGCACACCTCTGTCGTAATCGTAAATCCGGGCGGCACCGGCAGCCCGATTCGGGTCATCTCCGCGAGATTGGCGCCTTTGCCGCCGAGGAGCGGCTTCATGCTTCCCCCGCCATCCGCCTTCCCGTCGCCGAAGTAGTAGACATTGCGGGCCTTTTTCGTGGCAGATTTGACGGAGGTGGCTTTGCCTTTTGGAGTCGATTTAGAGCGGGCTGATTTCGTTTTTGTGACCATAAAGAGAGCGGGAAATTCGTGAACCGTGGATGGTAAATCGTGACTTGCGCGGGGAAGCGCAAGCTAGAACGCGAGCCCCGAGTGTCAACGTTCCCGCACAGGGAAGAGCGAGCGCGCCGATGATCAGAATCGCATGCTGCAGTTCGACAACGCGCGACGACTTATTCACTGGCAGCGAGCACCGTCCCGCCGGGTCGGCCAGCGCCCCTCATCCTGATCGGACTCGGCGGCGGCTCGGGAGGAATTCCCCGGAACGCGGTGCAGAGTCGCGATCGTTAGGCGGAGCGTGGTTGATCGAGGAATCGGTGCTAAACCTAACCGCTGCTCTCGTTGACGGGTTCGGAAGCGAGCACGTCGTCGATCGCGTCGGCGAAATCGTCGACGCCCGACATGGGCACGATGATCACGTTGCGATGACCCTGGCTGTCTTCCGTGATGCGGAGGAATTTACCGCGGCCGTTTTCGCGCAGGTCGATCGAAAAGAGCTTTCGCTCGATCTGCAACTCTCTTGACTCGATGATGCTATCCATGTTCGAAGGGCACGGATGTTAGGACGGTGCCCAACGAAAAGGGAAGAAAAATCTTTTACCTTTTGGCGCCGGGTGCGCGTCCCTTCACCGGCCGGTCGTTAACGATCGTGAAATCGGCCTGGCGTTTAAAAACGTCAATCCGTGCCACGACCACTTTCAGGATGTCGCCTACCGCCAGGACACGCTTCGACTGGCGCCCGATCAAGCGCCGACGAGCACCGTCGAAGACATAGAAATCGTCCTGGAGCGAGGAGATATGAACCAGGCCAGTGAGAAGTACATCGGGCAGCTCGATGAGCAGACCGTAGTTGCGCACTTCGATCACGACCGCACGAAAGACCTGCGGATTTTTTTCGCTCAGCTGGAGCTCGAGAAACTCCAGTTTCTTCAACTTGACTGACTCGTTTTCGGCCTCGGCGGCGACGCGTTCAGTGGTGGAGATGTGCTCCGCGATTCCGCTGAGTTCGCCCACGCTGCGCCGCGCGCCGCGCTTGCCGTCGCGGTCGGCCAGGCTGCGGTGCACGACCAAGTCCGCGTAGCGTCGAATGGGACTGGTAAAGTGTGCGTAGTTGTTTTTCGCGAGGCCGAAATGCCCGAGCGGCTGCGTGGCATAACGAGCACGCTTCAGACTTTTCAGGAGCCCGATTTTGAGCGCCTGTTCCTCCGGTTTGCCATCGAAGGATTCGAGAAGCCGCTGCAGCTCGCGGCGGTTCGTCAGGTCACCAGCCTTGAAACCGTAGCTGATGACGAATTCCCGGTATTCGGCCAACTTTTCGGGGTCGGGATCTTCGTGCACGCGATAGATGGTGGGCATGAGCCGGTTCTTCAACTCACTGGCGACGGCGTCGTTCGCCGCAAGCATGAATTCCTCGACGAGTTGGTGCGATTCATCGTTCTCAATCCGCTCGAGGCGGAGGGGGCGTCCGGTCTGTTTGTCCACCACCACCTTGACCTCCGGAAAATCGAGATCGAGCGAGCCGTGGGCGAAACGCCGGCGACGAAGGATCGCCGCGAGCGCCCAGGCGCTGTGGAGCCGCTCTCCCAGCTCGTCCTGCGGCGGTTTCTGGAGAATTGCGTAGGCTTCCTTGTAGGTGAGCCGGCGCGCGCTTTGGATCATGGTGCGAGCGAAGCGCGCACTCTTCGGCGCGCCGTTTTTCGCGAATCGGATGAAGGCGGAGTGGGTCAGCCTAACGACATTGGGATTAAGACTGCACACTCCGTTGCTCAGGCGCTCCGGCAGCATCGGGATGACGCGGTCGACGAGGTAGACGCTGTTCCCGCGGCGCAATGCCTCGCGGTCGAGCGCGCTCCCCGGCGTGACGTAGGCGGAGACATCTGCGATGTGGACGCCGAGCTCCCATTCGCCCCCGGGCAGTTTCTCGACGTTGATCGCATCGTCGAAGTCGCGCGCGTCGTCCGGGTCGATCGTCACAATAGACTTTTCCCGCAGATCCTCGCGCTCCCGATAGCGCTCGGGGTCGACTGAGTCCGGGATGGCGTCGGCTTCCGCCAGGACTTCCGGCGGAAATTGGAGCGGAAGATTGTTCTTCCGGATGATCGACAGCATGTCGACGCCTGGATCGGAAGCGCGCCCGAGCAGCTCGATAATTTCACCCTCGGGATTGACGTGACGCGATTCCCAGCTCTCCAGCCTAACAACCACTTTGTCATTCGGCTGCGGCGGGCGCGGCGCGCCGGGGAGCGGTCGCGGCTGGACGTAGACGTTGTGCACAAGCCGGGGGTCGTCCGGGATGAC